>JAADYW010000086.1 GCA_010092845.1 Chloroflexota bacterium | reverse complement strand
CTGGTGGCCAATCACAGGCAAAGCGTCAAGAAGAGCGGCTGCACATATTGCAAAAATATGGAATAATACGTGACGATTGTGGTGACGGAGGAGTACTGGAAACAACAATGCGATTTCGACAATTTGCCAGCGTCAGCCTGGTTATTAGTGCTATATTGATGACAATTGCCGTGCTTGGCGGCGGTGCGCAACAGCCCGCCGCCCGCGCACAGGATGCACCCAACGCCACCCCCAGCCCTACGCTGGATCCTGATCTGCCTGCCGACTACCGTATCGAAAAGGTGAGTGATGCCGTCTGGCCTGTCGCCATCGACTGGACACCTGATGGCCGCCTCTTCTATACCGAGCGCTTCAGTGGCAACCTGCGCGTCATCAACGCCGATGGCACCTTGCAACCAGACCCGGTGTGGACCTTCCCGGTCGCCACCGAGGGTGAGCGAGGCCTCCTGGGAGTGGCTGTTTCGCCCGATTATGACGAAACAGGCTATATCTACGTCTACTACACACGGGTACCAGGCGGTGGCTTCAATGTGCCAACCAACCGTATCGTTCGCATTACCGAGCAGGACGGCCAGGGCGCCGACCCGGTAGTGATGCTGGATGTCCCGCTAACCACCAATAATCTATGGCACCAGGGTGGCAATATTCACTTCGGGCCAGACGGCATGCTCTACCTGGCGATAGGCGAGTACTACCAACCGGCCCTGGCCCAGGACATCGACGCAATTCCAGGCAAAATCAATCGCTTCCAGGTTCAGGGTGATACCCTGGTCCCCGCGCCGGATAATCCGTTTCCTGATAGTGCCACCTTTGCCTACGGCCTACGCAACACCTTCGACTTTGACTTCGATCCCTACACGGATACCCACTTACAGATCTTCGCCGCCGACAATGGACCAGACTGCGATGACGAGCTCAATTTGATAGTCGCGGGCGGCAATTACGGCTGGCGGCCTGGCTACCCCTGCGATGATGCCAATCCGCAGAGCCCGGGCCAGTATATCTATCCGCTGTGGCATACGACGCCAACCGAAGCACCGACCGGTGTGGCGGTCTATACTGGCGACATGATCCCTCAATGGCAGGGACAAGTGTTTTTCTGCATGTGGAATACCGGCAAGATGCGCCGCGCCATTCTGGATGCCACGCGCAGTTATCTGGTTGGCGTGCGCGAAGTCGATTTACAGGGCCAGACCTGCACTCTCGAGGCTCAAGACGGGCCTGATGGCGCGCTCTATTTCACCAACCAGAACGGTATTTTCCGTATCGTCAGCCCTTAGCCAGATGTAAGCCGGAACACCGGTGCTGTCGTCTAGAATCTTAAGGGACACCCTGCATTACATTCCAGAAAGCGACGACTATGAGCAGCTATCCACAACCAACCGACTGGGCCGGACGCCCCAGTATTGAACACCCGCGTCCGCCGGCAAACTACTACCAACGCGGGTCAGTGTCGCCGCCTGGCATGGAGTTATGGGACGATGAATGGAACCAGCGCGCTTCCAATCCCCGGCCCCCGCGTCGCAGACCCTCCCTGAGGATGCGTTTATTGAAGCTCGCATTAAGCCTGGGGACTCTCTTCCTGCTTCTTGCAACAAGCGGTGGCATCGCCTATGCGGTTGTCGGGCAAGCGATGCTAGAGGACTGGTACCTGGAACAAGAGGGGTACGATCAGGAAGTCTGGTGCAATCGCTTCCAGAAGTATCTGCGCTCTGACTACTTATGCGATCTCCGCGACGAGCACTCGCGCCCTGATAATCCATTTGTACCCACCCTGGCACCAGGTGATAGCGATATCAACCCGGATGACCTGTTGCTAACGCCGCTCTTCGAGGACGGCAGTAGTGGCGGAGGCAGCGAAAGCGCGGCCCCGGCAGCAGCGACCAGCACGCCGCAGCCAGAAGCCATCGTTAGCGAGCCAACGCAGTCTCCCACCACACCGCCAACGGTTCCCCCGACGGCGACCTTGATCCCGTCTCCGACCACAGCCGCGACACTGGTGCCGCCACCTGCCCGCGCGATGCTGGATCTGGCACGCATAACACCCGAGCTCCAGGGGTGGAACAACTGCGGCCCCACCACGCTGACGATGGGCCTGACCTACTATGGTTACCAGAATGATCAGTATCCGGCGGCCAGTTTCTTGAAGCCCAATCGCGAGGACAAAAATGTCAGTCCCTGGCAGATGGTCCGCTATGTCAACGAACGCGCAGTGACATCCACAGATGTGCGCGCCCTCTACCGGGTCGGTGGCACAATGGACCTGGTCAAACAGCTACTCGCATCAGGTTTCCCGGTCATCATTGAGACAGGCTACGAAGTCGACGATCTGGATTGGATGGGGCACTATCTACTGCTTGTCGGGTATGATGACTCTCAGCAGGTCTTCTACACCTATGATAGTTACCTTGGATCGAATGGGGGCCGCGGACGCCAGGAGACCTATGCCTATACCGAAACGTACTGGAAGCATTTCAACAACACATTCATCGTGATGTACCATCCCTCCGAGGAACAAAGACTCTATCAGATACTCGGCGAGTACAGCAGCGAAGCGCGGGCGGCCGAAATTGCCCTTGAGCGTGCCCGTGCGCAAGTGAACGCCAACCAGAACGATAAGTGGGCCTGGTTCAACATGGGGGACGCCTATGCGCGCCTGGGCCAATACTCACAAGCTGCCGCGGCCTTCGACCGGGCGTTTAACCTGCAGATGCCCTGGCGGACTCTTTGGTACTTATTCACCCCGTTCGAAACCTTTTACCGGCTCGGCCGCTACAACGATGTGATCCAGTTGACCAATAATCTGGACTATACATCCCAGGAATACGTTGAAGAAGCATGGTATTATCGGGGCCTAGCCTATGCAGCCCTGGGTGATACCGAGCGGGCGATTACCCAACTTGAGCGGGTCCTCCGCTTCAACGAATACTACACCCCAGCCGGCGA
Source organism: Chloroflexota bacterium (assembly GCA_010092845.1). Taxonomy (GTDB): domain Bacteria; phylum Chloroflexota; class Anaerolineae; order Aggregatilineales; family J027; genus J027. Next base: position 14,870 of record JAADYW010000086.1, on the reverse strand, counting down.
GGCGATCTCGGCGATCCAAGCCGGGACCTATGCGCCGCCGGTGGTTCCAGAGACAAGTTAGGGTCATGACAGAGCGAAGTAGTGATTTCGCGCCATTATCAGACGTCCAGAATCGAAACACCGAGCTGAGCGAAGCTGATCTTGAGGCGTTCCGCAGAGTACCTGAAGCCGATCCAACGACACCGGATCAAATCGACGTACCTGAAGGCACGCGCCGCGCGCTGCAGGTTGTCGATGCTGCCCCACTCAGCTCTCAGAAACCGGATACGCTCGTCAGCTTAGCCGTTGGCGCAACGGCAAGCATTGCTGCCGGAATGACCGCCTTTGCAATCGTGGCGGGCATTGTGCTGGCGATTATCGTGCCCCCCTGGTATCGCAGCCTGGAGCCGCGCTATCAGGCCATCTGGTGCAATCGCGTTTCTCTCCTTTGCGAACTGAAGGAGAAGCGCGACACTGACAATGTCTATCAGCTCAATGTCAATCCGGACAACGTTGTCGAACAGTCCGATGCACTGGTGGCTACCGAAACGCCAACCCCTACCCTCATGCCAACGAACACAGACACACCGGTTCCGACTGAGGCTGAGGCCGCCGCGGCCGCAACCCGTATGCCGACGGCAACTGATATCCCGCCCTCGCCAACGACGACGCCTTCCCCCACCGCGACTCCATTCACCGTACCAATGCGCGACACATTGCAATTGAGCAAGCTAAAATGGGAAGAACAGGGCTGGAATAACTGCGGACCGACAACCCTGACCATTGGACTGACGTATTTTGGCTATACCGACAACCAGCGCCGGGCCGCCAATTTCCTGAAGCCCAATATTGAAGACACGAATGTCAGCCCCAACCAGATGGTCGCTTATGTCAACACTGTAGCCGGACCTGAGCTGGGGATCAATGCTCTATACCGGGTAGGAGGGGATCGCGAATTGCTGATGCGCCTGGTCGCCAATGATTTCCCGGTCATCGTTGAGCGTGGGATCATCTTACCCGAAGATGGTTGGATGGGGCACTATTCACTCATCGTGGGCTATGACTCGGTGAGCGAGGAATACCTCTTGTTCGATAGTTATTATGGCTATTCGGGCGGCGAAGGCCGACGCTATGAAAAAGAATTCATCGAGGAAGGCTGGCGTCAGTTCAATTATGTGTTCATCGTGCTGTACGAGCCGCACCAGGCTGACTTGCTGAGCGACCTACTTGGCGAGCACGCCGATCCGGCGATGGCGGCACAGATTGCCCTGGACCGGGCGCGCGATCAGGTGCGCCGTAACCCCGATGATAAGTGGGCATGGTTCAATGTCGGCACCAGTTATACGCTGCTAGAAAACTATCAGGATGCAGCGCTGGCCTATGACCGGGCTTTCACCATGAACCAGGAATTCCGGATGCTGTGGTACCAGTTTGGGCCGTATGTCGCCTATTACAATACTGGACGCTACAGTGATGTGTTAGCATTGGCCCTGGCCACCGAGAAGACCACAGAATACGTCGAAGAAACCTACTACTACCGCGGCCTGGTATATGCCGCACAAGGCAATACCGACTCAGCAATCTTCCAGTTCGACCGAGCGATCTCGCACAACGAGAATTTCACGCCAGCCATCGAGGCGAAACAATCCGTACTCGAGGGACGCTTCTCGGCACCGAGCGGCTAGCCGCTGGTCACGGCAACAGGCGCCAGCCCACCGGTGTCCAGACCGGCAACATATCGTCACCATCGGTGATGCGTTCCTCGATACCCGCCGCCAGGTCGACCACAAATAACCCGCCCTTACCTCGCGAAACAACGAGCTGGACGCCTTCTGGTCCCCAGGACATGGCCGCGAAGCTATCTGACAACAGCGCATCCACATCGGCGGCAGGAACATCCGTGGTGCCCAGGACCGCGCCAGCGTCCTTGAACTCAACATACCAGCCCGAAGCTGCGCTCGCCAGGGCCTTTCGTTCTTTCCGCGCCACCACATGGCCACTCTCAGAGTCCAGAAGCAGCCACTCAACCTGATAACTTACATCAGACATGACCGCCAGGGCAATACCAGCGACAGCGGTCGCTTCCTGATCGGCCAACCAATAGGGTCCTTCGACATAGTCAAAACCACTCAGGAGGGTGACAACCTGTTCAGAACGCGCACGTGCAGGTGTCACAAACAACGTGGCACCGTCTTCCGGTTCCCATCGCATACCAGCAAGCGTTTCGCCATCAGGTGACCAGCTCGGTGCGACTGGCTCAGAGCTGTCCGGGGGGCTGAAGTCCCCGGTCAGGACCACAGTGCGTTCAGTCCCATCAGCAGCGACGACGACCAGCGACCCCACAGCGCCGCTATGCTCAGTAAAGGCAAGGTGCGCCGAATCAGGCGACCATGCTGGCACACTGCGATATACTGGCATTCGGGGTCCCTGATCAACCACTTGTTGTAAGCCGGTCCCATCGACCCGCACGGTATAGATATCGGTAGGAATCGGGCTGCTGATAGTCTCATCTGAATAATACGGCGAGAGGCGGCGGAGGGCAACACGTTCCAGATCAGGCGCGCGGACAGCACCCCCAACTACTGGTTCGTCGCGCGTAATCTGGCGGAGCGCGCTTCCATCGGAGCGGACGGTCCATAGATGCGCCGCCCCTTGCGCATCACGGCGCACGAAGATCACGACTCCCGACACCCCCACCGGGCTGGTGATCAATCCAATCGAGAAGGCATTCGGCACCCGGAGTTCCTGCCCAACGTACAGCAAATCACGATCCTCCAGGCAATTGCCGTCCTGGAGCTCCTTAATCGTCAGGCCAGCCGCAATCGCAATGGCCCCCAGCGTATCCCCAGGCTGGACCTGGTAAACATCACGCCATTCTGGATTGGGCGCGCATTCAGTTGGAGATGCAGTTCCGGTCGTTGAGAGGGTTGCAGGTTCTGGAGATGGTTCCGACTGTGTCGCCGAGGGCGGCTCCGTCATGGCCTGACCCGAATCTTCACCGGCATCGCTGCCACAGGCGGTAGCCAAGAGGGCCACTCCCAACAAAAGCCGCAGAAAAATGACACGAACCATCAACGCTATCGCTGGGTCAGCTAATTCACCAGCGCATCGACCGTTGCCCGGACCTTCGGGCTCTTGATACGTTCGTCACTAAGATAGTTACGGCTCAATATCTGGAAGAGGGTATGCTTTTCAGCGATGGGGATGATTGATCCCTGACCACGGAGCTTAACTCGGTCGCTGACGAATACGACCACGCCATAGACCGGCACCTGGTCCAGCCCTCGCTTGGCCAGGAACTTGCGCAACGCATAGACATCCCGGGCGCATTCACGCGTCGGGTTATCCGAAGCAGGACGCAGGCGCCCTTTCTTATCGCGCACCCGCCATTCCGCACGCTCATTGTGCCATTCGCCTTTGTGATCCACGGTGCGGAGCACAAGTACACCGGGCGGGCCGACCAGCACCCCGTCAATATAGCCCAGCGTGCGACGACTGAGATTGCGCACATAAGTATAGCGCGCATCGCTGCCCAGAAAGGAGCGCATACTCTCGCCGACTTCGTAAGCCAACGGATTGTCCTTCTGGAGCGTAGAGCCGCGGAACATCAATCCCAACCCAACGAAAGTCAACGGAAAGCCAAAGATGTTCAGGCAGATCCCCACTGGTGTTGACAAATCAGTCCCCAGCACGGGCAGCAAGAAGAGTAACACACCGATAATAACCGCAAATAGGCCACCGAGCGTAACAAATAGGCCCATCAGCAGATAGAAGCGGCCACGACGGTTAACGTTTTTGGAGGAATTGATATTCTGCATAGTAAACCACCGTATCAAGCGGTATCGTGACGGTCAAGATAAGCTACGGTACAGAAGTCTATTGGTTCACCAGGTCGCGCATTTTGCGTAGGACGACGACAATGCGGGGAGGCAAGTCGGACGTCTCCGCATAAGTGTTCAACACCGGATCGATAAGATGTTCGATCTCAAAACCCGTGCGCCGCAACATACTGACCACAGCTCGGAATGGGTACCCGCGCAGGATATGGACCTCTTGAGCCCGTCTAAACAAGCCCTCGGATTCTAGGTTGAAGATGTCGATCTCCTGGCGCAGGCTCAAAGTATCATAATGAAATGCGTTCTTAGCGACGATAAAAAGTCCCTCACTATTGTGCAAGATTTGTGCGCGGTTGCCGATACCCTCGGCCAGATCGCGAATCGTCTGCAGATCGAAAAGAAACTGCTTCTCCATTTGCAACGCATAGTTCGCGCGTTGAAAGATCGCTTCAATATCGCGGATACTCGTAACGTGGTTGAGCAGATCGAGAGCATACACAAGATCATAGCTATTGCCAACTGGCTTATATGCCTGGGCTGATTGCCGTACAAACTCAATATCGAAGCCGGTATCCTGGAATCGGGCTTCAGCGCGCGCCAGCATTTCGGCACTGCTATCGACCGCCGTCACAGATTTCTGGGCTTCTGCAAACACCTTGGTCGAGACCCCTGTCCCGCATCCTAGATCAAGGATACGGCGGCCAAGCCATCCGTTTTCCTGCAAGAAATTCATGAAGCGCGGCGTGCATACGGATGCATACTCTGAAAACCCAGCCTCATCATAGAAACGTGGCAAATAACGATAGCTGTTCTCGCTGACGAGCTGTTCGGTGTTCATCGTGATTCCTTTAATCGAATCGACTTAAACACTGCCAGTTATACCGCCAAGCACAAACTGGTGCAAGACGGATACGCTATCTTCAGGTACAATCTTGCTCCATGACAAGAGAAACAACAAGCCCGTCCCTCTCCCATTCAGCCAGCCACCCACCGGCTTCACAACGTCGCTGGCGCCTCATACTCACCCTCTGGCTTGGCTGGTACATCATTCTAATCCTCTTCCAGCACATGATCTGGGCACGTTTTGAGCTCGCCAAACCAGATTACGCATACTCCTGGACCAGCGAAATGACAACTGGGGATGTCGATGGCCCAGGGGCTGGACCGTGGTTTCATGCCCGTTGGGATAGCTGGCGCTATGTAGAAATTGCCCAGCACGGCTATAGCGACATCAAACTCGCCACGTTCTTCCCCGGCTATCCGATCCTGATGCGTACCCTCGATGAAGCCTCATTGCGCTGGATCTTCCCGAAAGCTAATCCGCGAGACCGAATGGCGCTATCTGGCGTCATCGTTTCCTGCCTAATGTCAGGCCTCGCAGCGGTATTGGTTTTCCAGTTTCTCTACGAACGATTGCAAGATGAGACAGACGCCTTCCGGTCAACATTCTACATGCTGATCTTTCCCACGGCTATGTTCTTGGCTCAACTATACACCGAATCGACGTATCTGGCAGTCAGCGCCGCTGCTTTGTTGATGATGTACCGCCGGCAGCTGTGGGTTGCCGGCATCATTGCCGCCTATGCCGCCATCACGCGGCCTACAGGCGTGCTGCTAGCGCTGCCGATGGGAACGATATGGCTCGACCATTGGTGGCGGGGCGAGGACCTCCCGCGTCACACTCTGCTACCGATTCTCCTGCCGGTCATTGCCTTTTTTGGCTTCAATACCTGGTTGGGGAACCAGGGGCTTAACACCTTCCAGGCCCAGGAGGACTTTGGCCGGCATTTCCTGCAACCACTCGCGCTGTGTATCTTTGCCCAACAGGTCGGCTGGCTAGCCACCAATGCGGCTGGAACAATTGCGGTAGGGCTGGATGCGGTTCTCACCCTCTTCGCCACAGCCCTCTCCATCCGCGAATGGAAATGGCACCCTGGTCTGGCCCTCTATGGGCTGGCCGCGATCTGGTTACCGCTCGGCACCGGGCAACTCGTGAGCCAGAATCGGTATGTCCTCATTGTCATCCCGATCTATCTCGTCCTGGCACGCTGGGGACGCAACCCGACCTTCGACCGGATATGGACAATGTTGAGTCTGGTGCTCTTTGGGATGTACACGATTCTATACACTCACGGATTCTGGGCCGGCTGAATGTGCACCGCGCGCAAAAATGATGTATAATTAATTTTATGCTGAAGACCTTTCTATTGTGAATTTTTCATCAATTTTTAGGGAACAGGATGGTGACTGGCGCATTGGGAACAGCCAGCAAGTATCCGATTTACATATACAACAATGGCGATCTCGACCGGGCAAAGGCCACAATCCATATGGCGCATGCCAACGGCTTTCCACCACAAGTCTATACTGAGGTCCTTGCTCCCTTCATAGATGACTATCACGTTGTCTGTCTCCCTTCCCGGCCGCTATGGGATCCACCACCGGCGCCCGAGACGCTTCATAGCTGGCAGGTTATGGCGGATGACCTCATCGCCGGCCTAGAAGATCACCATCTGGACCCAGTAATCGGTATAGGTCACAGCATGGGTGGCGTAGCCACGCTCATGGCGAGCCTCAAACGGCCAGAATTGTTCTCAATGATGATATTGCTGGACCCGGTTCTGTTTCCGCGCCGCATTGTATGGCTTCTGGCGGCAGGCCCTGATTGGCTTCCCAGGCCCCAGCTCCCGCTGGTCAAAAAGGCGCTACGCCGTCGTCGCCAGTGGGAAAGCAAAGCGGCAGCTTTTGAGCGGTTTCGGAACCGGTCCCTTTTTCGGCGCTGGTCAGATGCGGCCCTGCACGCCTATATCGAAGGCTTGACGCGTCCGCTTTCCGAGGACTCACAGACAATCGCCTTGCGCTATGCTCCCGAGTGGGAGGCACGCATCTACGAGACCGCGGCACCCTCAATTCGGGGATGGTGGCGCTGGATCAGCGATATTACAGTACCGACCATCGTCCTCTGGGGTGCAGAAACTGATACCTTTACCTCACTGTCCGCGCAATTATGGACGCAGGTACGGCCGGACATCCCTGTCAAGCCAATCGCTGCAGCCGGCCACCTTTTCCCAATGGAAAAACCTCAGCGGACAGCAGATCAGATAGAGCAATTCTTCGCCAGCAAAGCGATTGAACAGGAAAGACATTAACACGCATGAGCGTCGAAACCGAATCGGGAACACTAAGAAGAATCCGCAACCAGTTGCCACGGCGGCAGCCACCTTCGTTCCATATCGAACGCCGACCCGATGGGATCATTGTGGTCCGCTTCGATGATTTTAGCCGCAGTGTCGTGGATCAATGGGTGGCGCACGTGAAAGCGAGTGATGGGCGCCTGCGTTCCCCATTACGCATGCTCTACGATTTCCGCGAGGCTGGACCACCCAGCGCATACGCATTGAGTATCGCTGGCCCGCTGATGGAACAGCTCACAATACCTGAGGACACATGCAGTGCCTATGTGTTCGCCAAACGACTTGACAAGCATTTCACGCGCAGCATATTGCGGTGCCTGCCACCCAAAGTGGGACGGATCCGCGCTTTCAGCAACTTCGATTCTGCAATAGCCTGGCTCCGGGAAAGCCTAGCGGCTGTCAATAGGGAGGAAAAGAAAGATGAATGACCATCTATCCCCTGTGCCTGATGAAGAAACGACTGTTATCCGTAATTTGAAGGCATCACTTAAGCGGGCCACATTTCACGAAGAGATCTATCCCGGCCATATTCTACTTTACCGCTTCGACAACCTGTCCCGTGAAGTGTTGATCCAGTGGGTCGACTACATCCGGGGTAAGACTGATAGCCTGGAGTCACCCGTCCGCATTCTCTACGATTTCCGTAACTCGGGCCCCCCCAGTCGCTTCCTCATCGACCGCTTGCCAGCAATCATGGGCGAACTCCAGTTTCCGGAGAATACACGCTCAGCGTTTCTGGTTGATGATGACATCAACGGTCGCTTCACGCGCAATGCACTCGTGTCAATGCCCGCAAACATCGGCAAAACGCAGAGTTTTCTCAATGTGACACCCGCGCTGAAGTGGCTGAAGCAAGAAGACGTGATGGAGGCCGAAAGCTTCTAGAAATCGCGACTATCCATCACAAGCGCGGAAATGAAACGGCCCAGGGGTAGATTGTTGGCAAGTAGCAACCCGAAGTGCTGCTGTGCCCCGGTTGCATTATGTACATGAATCCCATGATACTTGATACATTTTTCACCAGTAGCAACCCGACACTGTTAAGATTACAGTTGAGCTAACCTGCCGAAATTCACCGACCGACAACTACTTGACTAACTCTATTCATAATCATATGGATGCAAGGGAAACGTTTATGACAGCAAAACCAGGTACCTCTGATAACCCGCTGCGTGTTGCGATTATCGGATCGGGGCCTTCCGGCTTCTATGCTGCCGAGGCTTTGCAAAAACAAAAGGACTACGTGGTCGAAATCGATATGTTTGACCGTCTGCCGACCCCCTATGGTCTGGTTCGTGGTGGTGTGGCCCCCGATCACGATAAAATCAAATCGGTAACCAAAGTCTATGATCGCATCGCGCAAAAGCCCAATTTCCGCTTCTACGGGAATGTGGAGTTTGGTACCGACATCACCCACGACGACTTGTTGCAACATTATCACCAAGTGATCTACGCCGTCGGCGCCCAAACAGATCGCAAGCTAGGCATTCCCGGCGAGGAACTCCTCGGCAGCCACCCAGCCACCGAGTTTGTCGCCTGGTATAACGGGCACCCCGACTACCGTGATTACGAGTTTGATCTTACCCAGGAAGCAGCAGTGGTTGTCGGTATCGGCAATGTCGCGATGGATGTCGCACGCATACTTGCACGGTCCTACAACGAACTCGTCAAGACCGATATCGCCGACTACGCCCTTGAGGCCCTCAACAACAGCAATGTTAAGCGCATCTATGTACTGGGCCGGCGCGGGCCCGCTCAAGCAGCCTTCACCAATCCTGAGATCAAAGAACTCGGTGAGATGGAAGAATCTGAGATCATCATCGGCCCGGATGAAGTCGATCTAGATCCGCTGAGCCAGGAATACCTTGATAACACCGATGATCGCAAAGATATTCGCAATGTCGAGATCCTCAAAGAATATGCGGCCCGCGAGCCAGATGCGTCCAAGCCAAAGCAGATCATCATGCACTTCTTGACCTCGCCGGTCGAAATCATCGGCACCGACCGTGTTGAAGCGGTTAAGATCGTCAAGAACGAGCTTTACAAGAACGAAAAGGGGGTTCTGCGCCCCCGCGCCACAGATCAGACCCGGACAATTGAGGCGGGACTGGTTTTCCGCTCGGTTGGCTATCGCGGTGTGCCACTTCCAGGCGTTCCCTTCCGTGAGGACTGGGGGATTATCCCCAATGAAGATGGCCGCGTCATCATCATGGATACCAAGGAAGCTGTCATTGGTGAATACGTGGTTGGCTGGATCAAACGTGGGCCTAGCGGTGTGATCGGCACCAACAAGCCCGACTCGCAGGATACGGTCCGCATCATGCTGGATGATCTGGGCAACGATATCCACCTTAAGCCAACAGAACCCTCGAGTGACGCCGTTGAAAAACTGCTGGGTGAGCGCAACGTTCGCTATGTATCGTACGAAGACTGGCAACTACTGGACAAAATTGAACAGGAACGCGGGGAGGCGATCGGGCGCCCACGCCTGAAGCTCAGCCGTGTTGATGAAATGCTGGATGCCATCGAAGAACGTAAGCGGCAGGAAGCCTAGCGAAAGCAAACCTGCAATGCCAAATCGTATCGAAACCATCAAACGCCGGCTCACGGAATCACGTCAACGGTTGAATGCTGTACTGGATCACGTTGAGGAGCGTTGGGAGACACCGGTCTACTCTGAGGGCGCTGCCTGGAACATTCACCAGCTCGCCATCCACCTCGCGCTTTCGGAGAAGGGTCTGGCTAACCAGGCTATCGGCATCGCCGAAGGCCGTGAAGTAATCCCGGCCGACTTCGACCTGGAGCGCTACAACCGACGTTCGGTCGAGAAACGTGCCCATAAGGCGGTCGAGGAGATCCGTGAGGACCTGGTCACAGCACGTCAGGATCTTCTGGCGTGGCTGGATGGTATCGACGATGAGGCCGTGTTGGATCGTAGCGGCCGTCATGCTTCACTGAGAATCATGACAGCCGGGGAAATCCTTCTGGAAATGGCAGATCACGAGATGATGCATGCGAACGATATCGCGCTTGTACTCGGTATCGATTAACGGCCATCTCGCGGCAGATCAGGGGATAGGACCAGGGCAGGCCTTCAGCAAGTGGCCTGTCCTGAGTTTTTGCAAGTGATCAATTGACCCGGTAAAGCCGAGTCGTGTCCTTCTCAAACACAATTGATAGCGTGCCATCCGCCACCAATTGCTCGAGCGCCCGAACATGACGCCCCCCCTGGATCGACTGCTCTAATGTCCCAGAGACAATATACTCGATATCATAGAGGCTAATGAGCTCGCGCATAACGGACGGGTTCTCAGTTGCGTAGAAGCGAAACATGTCCTGTTTGCGCTGAACAATCTCGGTCGTCTGATGGCGATATTGCTGGCTCATGTGGACCTCCCATCCCATCACAGTGGGAAGCCCCGTATGGCTGGCGATGCGATTATTCCAGTGGTAGGAGCGCTGGTAGGCTTCGGCCACTACCGGATAACCATTGAGATTGGCCCGCATATAGCGAATGAGATCGGCATCATCTTCGAGTGTGATCCATTCACCAAACGACGCTTCGTACTCCAGGGTTTCCATAAACGCGAAGCCATTCAGCGTGAAGCGCTCAGTGTAGGAGTCCTCACCGCGGGCGGGAAGGGCTTTCACCAGGAATAGGAACCCGGGTGCCAATAGCAGCAGGCTCAAGCCAACCTGCAGGTACGCCCGACGGCCCCGTACCATCTGGAAAAGCAGTACCGGCAGCAACAAACCAGCCCATAGCCACAATTGGTAAGAGACCTTGAAGCCTGTATTCATACGGTCGTCGTCGATCGTGATGTAGTCAATCGCCAGCAAACCACTCAGGAAGAAAAGCACGCCCAGATGGACCCACCGCATCTCACGGTCGAACAGGGCAAGCAAGAGCCCGGCGATAATCAGCAATGCCAGCAGCACAGTTACCTGCTGTTGGTTCCCAGCTGCCAGCACAGGAATTGCCAGCAGAAGCAGCATGCCCAGCTCCACCGGGAAATCAGCTTCGTCGATGAATCGGGCTTTGATCCGGTGCGTCAACCAGATCGTAATGACCCCAACCTGCGCCCCCCAGACTAGCAAAAACGGTTCGAGGAGGGTGCGCTGGCCTTCCCAATACTTGAGGTTGCCGCTATCAGCAGACGTGAAGTCCTGCAGATAGGGGGCAATGGTGACAAAGCCACCCGCCAAGACACCACCGATCAGCCACAGGGGCCGCTGGCGCCGGTGGGTCGCCAGCAAGAATCCCAGCACCCCGGCTACCAGGGGTACATAAACAAGGATATCCCACACATTGGTCATAAAGATCACGCCCAGCAGCGAACCCAGCGCCGGCACCAACCACCAGGAGCGCTGCACGAGATATGCCCATAGTACCGCTAACAAGAGCACAACGGGTAGCAGGCCGATGGTATGGGCATGCGGATCACCATAAAGGAATGAAAAGGCGGGGAATTCATTGATGATAATCCCCATGCCATTCTCGGACTCGGCGATAACGCGGGTCGGATACCAGTACCAGCGGTGGGCGGGCAGGTCGTCCACCGGATTGAGCAGGCGATCCAATGTGCCATAGGTTCCCGCCAACATAATAAAGGCTGTTCCCAACCCCGCCAGTGCCAGGCGCCAGCGTCGATTCAGCCCGCTAAGGGACTGCAACACTGCCCAACTCAACCCGGCCACCAGAGAGAACAGGGTCGCGTAGAGCGTCACCAGGATGAGATTCGGCCCGAATTCCGGCGCAATGGCGAAGAGCTTGAGCGGTAATGCCACCAGCACGAAGCCGAAATAGTAGTAGTTGATCTCGAAACCGCTCAGCCAGGGATTGGGCGGTGGAAAAGACTCAGTACGGATCGCCGCGTTGATGTAGCCGAGGTCCATTGGCTTTTCACCGCCAAACCAGGGATTCCAGTAGTCTGGATTGACGCCGCGTAGGACGATCCCAATCCCGAAGGCAGCAAGCCAGAGTGCTTCCATCAAGAGCATGGCACGCCAGTGCTGCTGGATATATGGCCACATCTCACCGCGATATCGCCACGCTAGCCAGCCATTCACGCCCAACCAGAGGAGCAGCACGGCGATCAGCACCTCGCGCCGCCACAGTGGCAGGCCCAATGCTGCCGTGAGCCACCAGGGCACCAGCGCCAATATCAACCAGCTCATCGCTCTCCCAAAAGCAAAACCGCGGAGCGGCAGTCCTGGTAACAGAACGAAGGCAACAGGGAACACGAGCCAACCGGCAACTACCCAACCCACAGCCCACAGCGCTGTCGTGAGCCAGATATCGGCATCCTCCGGCGCGGAATCGGAGAAGGCGAACGTTGGTTCCGGAACGCTTGACAGATCAATCCGGTTACGGTCGTCGAAACGTGGCTCGTACACCGGCAATTGGCCGAGCGTGAAGCCGTCGTTCTCAAATACGTACACTGTAGGGTGGTCATAGACGGTAAACGCTTCTTCGGCTTCGAAGCTATTCCACCACGGCGCGCGTTCACTGCCTGGCAAGGCTTGATCTGGAATCGTCAACGGGCCCAGACGTGGAAAAGAACTAAAACGCGCGACTTGCTCGTAGCCCAGCTCTCCTGCAAAAAGACGCTCATAATAGGCTGTCGTGATCCAGTAGAATTCATCATTGCGTGGCAGCGCGTCGTACATGCGGTTACTTGACAGCGCCAGATAGTCGGCCTTGAGGAGTACATCCTGCATATAGCGCAGCTTGCTGGGACTATCAAAGCTAACGACCTGCAATGGCAACTCAATCAGCCATTTTTTGTCGTAGGCACCATAGAATTGGCACGCGCTAAACGGTACATGACCGATTTGGGTATCATGCCAGCAAATCCGCGCGGGGGTACTATCGGCCCAGGCACCCTCGGTGGCCATGGTTGTGCCCGTAATCCATAGCGGTGCCTTCGCTTTAAGGCGATGCTGCCCTGGTTCAAGACGGACTGGCGCATCAAACCCATACCAGTACCCGGGTCCGAGCGGGCTGCGGCTACCGTCATCGCGCAAATAGTGGGCGGTAAACACGGAGTCAAAGTGCTCGATGATGAGATCGGTTGGCGGGCCAATGTGATGCGGGATGAACAACGCCGTCAGCGTGACCGGCTCGAAGATCTCCAGCCAGATACCCTCCTCTGGCGCGAGATAGAAATATGGCACTGCGTTGTACGCGCTGTTGAAACGGATGCTGCGTTCCTCAGGCTCACCGTCGGCATCAGAATAGTGCGACCCGGAGAGTACACGCAGGATAGGTGCTGAGCCGGACCAGCTCACGTTAACCTCCCAACGATAGGGGCCTGGCTCTAGACGCAAAGGCTCATCATCGCTGAAGGAAACAGATGCCACGCGCTCGCCTGTTGAGACCGCCGTGAACTCACCGATCACTTCTTCCAGGCGGCTGGGATCCTCTGGCGCGAGATCATAGAGCTGGAGCGAGAAGCTGATATCACCCACTGGCTCTAGCCAGCGGAACCATACCTCCTCCAGATAGAGGGTTTTGTCGGCTTCAAATGTCTGGCTCTGGAGACGCCCGGCGCCGGGCACCTGGCGCGGATTGAAAATGGTTATCAGATCGTGGCTCGAGTCGCCCACAATGCTGAGCGGCAAGTGCTCGTCGGCCAGTGTCTCGCCATTCACCATCGCTGGCAACTCGTCACGCAGCCAGTACGCTGCCTCTACCCGGCTCTGGGGTGTACGATAGATGCCTGTAAAGGCAAATGCCCATAAGAACGTTATCCCGACGACTGCCAGGCGGGCATATTGGCGCCAGCGACGTGGCAACCGACTGACTATCCAGGCTGCTAGTAAAGCGAAGACAGCATAGAGTGGCAGATAGTAGCGTAGAGTCATGAAATGAAGCTGCCCCTGCCAACCAAAATAGAGCACCGCCCAGATCGTCAAGAGTCCAACCTCTGGCGAGAGGCGCCGTTGCCGTACCTGAACAGCGAGTGCCCCCAGCAGACCAATCGTACCCGCTAGCCATAAACCGAGGCCCATGCCCCACATGAAATTCAGCCAGGGATAGAGATAGGATGTCCGGCCCACCCACTGATGCGAAGGCGGCCACCCGTCTGCACGCTCTGACGCCAGCCGAGCAACTTCGTCCAGATCAGCGCGCCATTTCTCGTTCCAATCCAGGTGAAGGAATGGTGGCTCGAAGCTAACACGCTCAATCACATCGAACGCGCCTGGCCCCGCAAACGCATACGGCTGACCGACCCGGAACACGATGAAACTGGCCACTGCTGCCAGTACCAGCCGCGCAAACGCCCAACCTGCCCCTTTCCAGAATTCGCGCGCGGTGCCCTCCTGCCAGGTCCCCTTTTCTGGTAGACGCTGGCTGAGGAAGATCGCAGCCGCTGCCGGCGCCAGTGCTGCCGCAGCCACCAGATTGGCGCGCGAAGCCATCGCGGCTCCCAGAACAAGCCCGAAAGCCAGGTAGGCCCAGGTACGGCCACCCTGGCTAATACACACCGCGAAATACAATGCGGCAATGAACCACATATGTGAGATCACATCGACTGTCCAGAAATGGGATAGCTGGATCGGCAGCACCGCCCCCGCATAAAGCATGGCGGCAACAAGCCCTTGTGTCGGGCTGAAGAGACGCCGACCGATCAGAAACACCAGGACCACCGCGACCATCTCGGCCAGGATATTCACACCACGACCCACCAGTTGGATTGCTGTTGAGGAACGCCAGATAGGGTCGTCCAGGCCCCCGGCCAACAGGATCGCGGCCTGGCGCACCATGAACACCGGCAGCGTACCATAGGCAAAGCTACGTTCCTGGTTGGTGCTTGGATCAGAAGAGATGTTAACCGGGTTCAGGGCAGTGCATCGG
>JAADYW010000085.1 GCA_010092845.1 Chloroflexota bacterium | reverse complement strand
TTGTCGGGTGCGGTCGGGTCATCAAGAATGGTGGCCAACAGCCGCCCGAGATAGTTGGGGCGCTCGAAAGCGATATCGTGCCACCATACCAACCCGCCAAGGTAGATCTCGGCCTCATCATCGACAGCCGTTATCGCTTGGTGGGCCACTTTGATCAGGCGGTAGTAGTCTTCCACGCTGCCGTTGAACGTGTTGCCCGGATCGCGGCGTCCGATGTCGATATCGTCCCAGATGATCCAGCGATGTACACCTTGTGGCGCGTAGGTTTCGGCCAGCTGGCGTGTGAAGACCGCCCAGAAGTTCTCAGGGTTTTCCGGGGGGAGATATAGCCCATCCGGCACAGCGGTTGGACTGCCACTCTCCGAAGCCCAGGCCGGAGTGTTGATGATCATACCCACAATCTCGCGATTACCGTCGGCATCTGGTGGCAGCCATTCGCGCCGCACAGCATCTGCATCGAAGTCCCCGGGCCCATTGGGCTGAAAACGTGACCAATCAAAGGTGATCCGGTCCCAACTCACTCCCAATTCCTGGGTGGCTGCCGGGCGCCAATGTCCCTCGACCACTCCAAAGGGACGAGCAGGGGGCGTGACAGGTTCCTGGGCACCCAATGGCGGCACAAAGAGGCTTGCGCTACACAGTAGGGCCACAAGAAGGATGGTTCGCCGCTTGGTCACTGTATTCTGACTATCTTTCTGTTGGCCGGATATCAATGACGTTCATCTGGAGATTGGTACGTCCGTTCCATTCATTGATCTGCAGATGGTAGGCGACATCAATGTAGGGAGGTAAGCGTGTGAACCATTCGCCCAGCCGGAAGGCGATGGCGTCCACACTCAGCGGGCCATCGGCTAGCCGCAGCTTCAGGTGGTGCCCCTTGCTGCCAACCCGCCGTGCTTCGACCACACTGAGCCGCCGGGTGAAAAAGACAGGTTCGGGGTTTTCCGTCCCCATAGGCTCAAGCGCTTGAAGCTTGCGGGCGAGTTCCATTGTCAGCTCAATCATCTCGAGTTGGGCGTCAATTGCCAGGGTGGGTTGCAGATTGCGCCCGCCCAGCGCATCTTCAGTAATCTCATTTAGGCGCTCGCGGAAGGCGTCCAGATTCTCGTTCATGATCGTGAATCCGGCCGCCTGGGCGTGTCCACCATGACGCAACAGTAAATCAGCGCATTGGTCGAGCGCATGGGTAATGTTGAATTCTGGAATGCTCCGGCAGGAACCATGGGATTCCTCTTCTCCCTTTTGTATCACCACCGACGGGCGATAGAAGGCCTCGGTTAGCTTGCCAGCAACCAGCCCGACGATGCCGGGTGAGAAGCCCTCGTCAATCGCAAAAAGCAAATTGGGCGTCGTGGGGTCCAGTGCGATCTGTCCCAGTGCTGTGTCGTAGGCCTCGGTAGTAAGCTGCTGACGACGCACATTGATCTGCTGCAATTCCTGGGCAAGCGAACTGGCTTGACTTAAGTCGGTAGCCCTGAGAAGCTCATAAGCGACTTTCGCGTCCTCAAGGCGCCCGGCAGCGTTGATCCGTGGACCCAACCCATAACCAATTCCGACTGTGGTGATCTTCTCGGGACGGATTCCGCTGACGTCCATTAGGGCGTAAATGCCAGGCCGGCGCGCCTTGGCTAACTGTTGCAATCCCAATTGGACCAGGCGCCTGTTTTCGGGACGATCGAGCGGGGCCAGATCAGCGACCGTGCCGAGCGCAACCAGGTCGAGGAGATCGTGTTCGGACAGATCGGGCGGCGAGCGATCCTGGGCGCGGGCGCTGGCGAGCAGAGCGGAGGCGAGTTTGTAGGCAATCCCAACCCCCGCCAGCATTTTCTCCGGGTATTTGCACACAGGTTGCTTTGGATTGATAACTGCGTAGGCCCGGGGCGTTACCTCGCCAACAGAATGGTGGTCAGTGACGATAATATCCAGGCCAGCTGCGATCCCGGCTTCCACCTCGGCGATAGACCGGATTCCACAGTCAACCGTGATGATCAGCCCCACGCCCTCTTGAGCCAGTTGCTCCAGGGCCGGGATGTTCAATCCATAACCTTCATCGATCCGGTCCGGGATATAGGGGGCGACCTTCGCTCCCAGAGCCTCCAGGGTCTCAACCAACAGGGCCGTACTGGTGACACCGTCAGCGTCGAAGTCCCCATAGACGATGATGCGTTCCTTGCTCTTGATCGCATTGCGGATTCGCGCAACAGCGCTGGACATACAGTATAGCTGGAATGGATTGTGAATTGGTAGTCCATCTGATAAGAAGGCCCGTGCCGCTTGCGGTGTCGTCAGACCGCGATTATATAGGATTTTGGCCATAACTGGCCCGAGGTCACTCAGCGCCTGGGTGAACTCAGCCGGTGGCTCGGGCAAGATATAAAGTTCTTTTAGCTGTTCACTCACATTGTCTCTCTACATCCAGTATATTGTTATTATTGAGACGATGTTACCATGTCTCTCAAGGCCCTGACAATGTTGGGCTATCTGGAAAACGAGAGAAGGCAATCCATGTCCGGAAGAGAACCAAGACGCGGCCCTTTGCCTCAGCCCTCACGCTTTGTGCTGAATGCGGGGATCCTGGTAGGGGCTGCTGTGGGCCTACTGGTGAGTCAGGCTCGTAATGCTGATAACCTCAACGCATTCGTGATCACGGCATTTTGTTGCCTGGTTGGGGCGGCGGTTTTTTCCTATGCGGAAGTGCTATGGCGGATGTGGCGTGCCAGGCAGGAACGATAGCCCTAGCCTCCGTTCGCCAGGGGTGCTGCGGCGGGGCTTGTGCTAGTAGCCCGCCCCCGGAGGTGGCATGCCTTGGGGAGCTTGTTGTCCCATGCCCATCATCTGTTCCAGCGTCTCGAAATCGAGCTTGCCCTGGCGTTCAGCCATATCTGTGAGTAACGGAACAAATACCAGGTTACCGCTGTAGGCCTGAAAGCCGAGATACCAGGTATAGCCCCAGAGCAGGAACATCGGAATCAACGTCACCAGCGCGAGTGGTGGCCATACCAGTAGTAGTACAATGGATACCGGGATAAATAGAAACCCGAGAACGGCTAACATCCGCGCATGGACCAGATGATACCGGATAAATGCGGTGTCCCAATCCGCGATCATGCCGCCGATTGGCGCCAGTAGGAACCCAAATGGATAGAGCATCGCGCTTATGGTGAAATCGGTCCTGGCCATGCGGTCCGGGCGACGTTGGTAGCGGCGCCCACCAGCACCTGGTAGCATAGAATTGACCTGGCGCCCGATATTCTGGGCGGGCCGCATCGCGCGATTCTTCATCATTTGCATCCGCTGGCCCGGCATGCGTCGCATCTGGCGGGCGCGGCCTTGCAGGCGGCGTGCCTGGCGGCCGGGGGCCTGGGCAACCCGGCGGGCGCTTTGCTTCATTGCCCGTGCCTTATGCTGGGGCTGCCGCACAGCCCGGTTCATGTCGCGCTCAGCCTTTGACATCTTGCGTATTGGGTCGCTCATTGTGGGGCCTCCGCAGAATAGTCTTTACTGCTCATACTGTACAATAGACTTGGTCCAATCGCAATGACACACCTGTAAGGAGTTTTACAACTATGGCGCTACGCGTCGTTTTTATGGGCACGCCCGAATTCGCTATCCCGTCGCTACAATCATTGTTGGGTGCGTCTGATTTTGAGGTGGTGGGCGTTGTCACGCAACCCGACCGGCCGGCTGGACGGGGTAACCAGCTACGCCAGAGTCCAGTCAAGCGCCTGGCCCAGGCTTATGACATTGATGTTTTTCAGCCGGAGAAGCTGCGCGGCGATGATGTGATGGCGCGCCTAGCGGCCTGGCGGGCTGATTTCCACGTTGTGGCTGCTTATGGCCAGATCCTGCGTGCGCAGATTCTTGAGTTGCCGACGTATGGCAGCATCAATGTCCACGCTTCGTTGCTCCCCCGTTGGCGCGGCGCGGCACCGATCCAGGCGGCTATCCGCGCTGGAGATCGGCAAACCGGGTTAACCATAATGCAAATGGACCCCGGTTTGGATACTGGCCCAATCCTCGCTCAGGAGGCGATCGAGATCATGCCGCGCGAGACCGGCGAGTCGTTGCATGATAAACTGGCTGCCCTGGCAGATCCGCTGCTTGTAGATACGCTGCGCGGTGTTGCATCCGGCGATATTCAGCCCCAGCCTCAAGATGATGCACAAGCGACCCTGGCCCCGCGCTTGAAAAAGGAGGAAGGGGAAATCGATTGGACAGCCTCGGCTGAGGAGATCGACCGTACTGTTCGGGCATTCTATCCCTGGCCGGGCACCTACACCTATTGGCAGGGCGAATTACTGAAAATTATCGAAGGTTCACCTGTGCTCAGCGCGAACAGTCCCCTCTCACCGGGTAGGGTCTCGCTGAGCCGTGCTGAAGCCCCGATGCTGATCGGGACCGGTGCCGGATGGTATGCACCGCTCAGGCTTCAACTGGCAGGGCGTAAAGCCATGCCAGTGGGTGATTTCGTCAACGGCTTTCAGGAGATTGATGCGGCAGGCCTGGGGGGTTAGGACCAGCCGGCCCGTTTGGCCCGGTTGGTCCCCATGTTAACAAGGTGGTCAGGAGAAGATCGCCTCGATACGCGACCATGTCGCATCGTCGAATTTGAGGTCCAGTGCTTTCAGATTGTCTTCAAGTTGAGAAACTCGGGTCGCGCCGGTGATCGTGCTGGAGATAGCCGGGTTGCGCATTGTCCAGGCCAGGGCAATTTGCGCGCGTGATACGCCCAACTCATCGGCAATCGGTTTGAGTGCGCGGGCTTTGTCGAATGGGTTGGCCTCGTTTTCCTCAAATATTTCGCGTAGCCATTCCATATGCGCCAGACGGCTGTCGTCCGGGATGCCATCATCGTATTTGCCGGTGAGCACACCGCTGGCCAATGGGCTCCAGTTGACTAGCCCCAGGCCTTCCTTCTGCGCCAGCGGAATAACACTCCGCTCCAGTTCCTCGCGAATCAGCAGGCTGTACTGAGGTTGTTCCACCTGCGGCTTATAGAGATTGTATCGTTCGCAGATGTCCAACGCTTCCCGGAGCTGCTCTGCGGTCCATTCGCTGGTTCCCCAATAGAGGATCTTGCCCTGATGGATCAGATCATCCATTGCGCGACAGGTTTCCTCGGTGGGCGTGTTCTCGTCATAACGGTGGCAGAAATAGATATCCAGGTAGTCTGTGCCGATGCGCTGTAACGACTTGTCGATGCTCTCCATGATGTGTTTTCGTGAGAGCCCACGATCATTGACGTCATCGCTCATCGGGAAGAAGACCTTGGACGAGATAACCAATGTGTGGCGTGGAAACTGGCCCAGAACCTCGCCCATCATGCGCTCGGATTCGCCATTAGCATAGACATCGGCAATATCAAAGAAGTTAATCCCAGCCTCATAGGCGCGCGTAATGATGGACTTCACCATTTCGGCATCGCGTACGCTACCACCGTAGGTTGTCCACCCGCCCAGGCTCATCAAACTGACCTTCAGGCCAGATTTCCCTACATTGCGGTATTTCATTATGTGTTCTTACTCCAGTGCTTCGACCATCGGAAATGCTATTGCGGGTCTGAGTATAACTTGAGAACGTAAAAACTCTGTAAGAGGTCTCCATCGCCGCGGCGTTCGAGGTCAACGATCTGATACCCCCGATCCAGCAACTCTTGTAGAACATTGCGGATGTGGTGGCGCCACGCTAAGGCCAGTTCTCGGTCTTGCTCTGCGATGCGTGTATAGTCGCTTGGAATCTCGACGAGTACGGTCTGTGTTCCTGATGTGGTGTTCGGGTTGGTGCAGGGCTGGGGCAGTCTGGTGGCCTGATGCGCTGCTGGATTGGCGATCGGAACATTGCCATGGTCGTGCACGGGATGTGATGGATTACCCGCTTCGGCGGCGACGAATTTGGTGATCGTCGCCTCTTCTCTTATCCACCAATCAACCACAAGGCGGTCGGATATGCCCAGGACCCCGAGAGGTGAACCAGCTCCGTAGTAATTGACCCTGTATTGTTGTACTCGGCCGCCCAGCCGGGCGAGGTTGAAATGCGCGTTGCGGCTGGACAACGGGTCGAAAGTCCAGGTGATGAGATCAATCCCCAGACGCAGTGCATAGTCGCGTTGGGCAAGCTTAAGCCTCAGGCCGAGCCCCTGACCACGGTAGGTGGGTAGCACCGCCATCCGCTGGGAGACGACCTTGAGGTCATCGCGAGCTGGTATGGCTGAGGATAGGTCATGTCTCAGGCCGATGTAACTCATGACGAAGCCGACCACCGTCTCTTGATCAAGCGCGCCGATAACGCTCCCACCGTTGTTGGCGCAGGAAATCAGCACGTTGCGATGCACGAAAATGGTCGGGTCTTGCCAGAAGCTCCGCTGCACCGAGACGACCGCCTCGAGTTCGTCGATTGTGGTCAGGCGCCGAATATCAATTCTGCTCACTACTTGAGCCTTTCTCAGACATGGGATGGCCAGCCGGGTTTGGTCAGGTGCACGCGATTGTAGCGCTTTTCATGGTTTACAGAACAACAATATTCGCAGGATCATCCCGAATGTGGCAAAATAGCTCCAGTTCTTAAGACAATATGATGTTTTGTGAGAATGACGCTACGGAGGATAATTACCCGATGGCTGCACGGGAACAGTTATCTTGGCAAGAAACACTGGTTGCTGCGATTGCGGGGTCAGGGATACTTCTAGGGATTGTCGGTGGGATCGTACTTGGCTATGGCGAGTCGAGCGATGTGGCGACGCTCTTCGCGGTGGCAGGTATTGGCCTGGTAGTGATCGGCACGACACTGTGGATGGTGATGCTCCAGCCCTGGAAACAATATGATGATCTGCAGACACCATACTACACAGGTCATCATCACGAGCACGAAGCGGAACATGTCGCTACTCATGCGGCGGATGAGGCCGTGGCTGCCGAACCTGAGCTGGTGCCAGCACCGCCACCGCCGGCACCGGTTGCAACCGAGGCGCCCGAAAAGCCCGAAGAGCCGCCCATGACGACAGAAGAAATCGTCGAGAAGGCAGTGGAAGAAGCGGCGGCCGAAGAGGAAGTCGCGCCACCCACGCAGGCCGAGATGCCCGATATCCCTGCTGAGGAACAAGACCTGCGCTTGATTGAAGGGATTGGACCCAAAACACAAGAAGGGCTGTATGCGGCCGGCATTGTTACTTTCGCTCAGATTGCGGCAATGACTCCAGAGGATCTCGATGAAGTTCTTAGAGAGCAGGGCGTTCGGTCCGGGAATACCAGTACCTGGCCACGCCAGGCCAAACTTGCGATGACTGGTGACTTATCTGCGCTCGAAGAACTTCAAGCGCGGATCAGCGGTGGGTATTTATACGACGATTTGACTCAGGTGGAAGGCATCGGACCTAAGGCTCAAGATGCACTACACGAGGCGCAAATCCGTACCTACGAAGACCTGGCGGCTGCGAGCCCCGAGGATCTGAAGCAGATTCTTGAAGAAGCGGATTTGACGATGAGCCCGGAAACCTGGCCACGTCAGGCCCAGTATATTATTGACGACGATCTCAGTGGCCTGGAAGCCTACCAGGCGGAACTGCGCGGCGGCCACTAGCTTCTCAACTTGCGAGAAATGGTCAATAGAAACCAAAACGAGGGAGGCCCATGCGGCCTCCCTCGTCCATTTTCTAGCTAGGGATACTGATAACTAGCCTTTGAAGAGATCCTCTACGGCTGACTTCTCCTCAAGTAGCTCCTGCTCGGTGGCCTGAACCTTGCCCTTAGCATAGTCACTCAGATCCAACCCGCTGACGATTTCATGGCTACCATCAGCCTTGGTGCGAATCGGGAAGGAGAAGATGAGGTCGTCGGCCACGCCATAGGGATTCCCGTCCGAGACGATGGCGACACTATGCCAATCGCCGTCCGGCGTGGGGGTGATCAGGCTACGCACGCAGTCGATGGTGGCGTTGGCCGCGCTGGCGGCTGAGCTCTTGCCACGGGCCTGGATAATGGCCTTACCACGCTGCTGCACAGTCTTCAAGAAGTCCTCTTCGAACCAGGTCCGGTCGCTAATGACCTCAAGTGCCGGCTTGCCTTCGATCTTGGCGTGTTCAAAATTGGGGAACTGGGTGGCGCTGTGGTTGCCCCAAACCGCCATGTTGGTCACATCACGGGAGAGCACACCCGCTTTGGTGGCGATCTGGCTCTTGGAACGGTTCTCATCGAGGCGTGTCAGGGCAAACCAGCGATCAGCTGGGATGTCTGGGGCATTCTTGCGCGCCACCAGGCAATTGGTATTGCAGGGGTTTCCTACTACCAGGACACGAACGTCGTCGGCCGCGTTGTTGTTGAGTGCCTCGCCCTGACCGACGAATATCTTACCGTTGATCGACAGAAGGTCCTTGCGCTCCATATCTTTGGAGCGCGGACGGCTGCCCACGAGCAGCGCCCAATTGGCATCTCTGAAGGCAATGTTGGGGTCATCAGTAGCAACAATGTCATGCAACAGTGGGAACGCGCAGTCATTCAACTCCATGACGACGCCTTCGAGCGCGCCCATCGCATCAGGAATCTCAAGGATCTGCAAAATCACAGGCTGGTCCGCGCCAAACGTCTCTCCATTGGCAAGCCGGAACAACAGACTATAGCCAATCTGGCCGGCACCACCTGTTACTGCAACGCGAATCGGAGTCTTCACGGTTATGTTGCTCCTTATTAGTTTAATCTGCAAAATCACAGTTTGGTACTGCTTATGGTGCAGAGTCTACCGATAAACAGCCAAAACACAAAAGACGAATGTCTGCGAAATCAGCTACCAATTGGCCCGGTGGATACTGGCGCCAGAGGCACAACACCCTGCCGGAGAACCCGACAGGGTGCTGTGTCACGTTGGGGGAACATGATAGAACGGAATCGCGACTCACGGTCGCGCTAGAAGCGAATGCCTCAGCCTCCACCAGGTGCACAGCTTGCACTACTGTTGGTGACTGATACCGATGATCCATTGCCACTTGACTTTGAGGCAAAGGTAGACATTTTCTTGTGGATGTTGCCGCTCCCGCACTCGGGGCAGGTAACATCATCAATGGCACTCATGCGAACCAGTTTATCGAAAGCGCTGCCACAATCGTCGCAGTCAAATTCGTAAATTGGCAAGGTCTCGCCTCCTCATTAAGGTGTTGTAGCCAATCATTAGCGGTCGGTACACGGATGTGCAGTGCTTTCCTCGATGACGATGGTGTGAAGATTGCGGTCGAACTGTCTCGAAAGACGAGTCCACAAACGAGAAATAAGATCTACCACTACGCCAACGGCCCGGATTGCTACCGATACAGTGCTTCCGCCTTCGCCGATCTCAAGATGCTAATTTCTGCCCTTTTTCAACGGCAGACCAGCGCGTTGCCAACTAAGGATACCCCCACGCAAGTTGTAGGCTTCGTAGCCATGGGAAGCAAGATGGCGTGCCGCCGCGCTGCTGCGTGCCCCACTGCGACAGATACAGATAAGCGGCCGGTTCTGGGGCAGGCTACTCATTTTCTGGCGCAATACTTGAAGCTCGATATGTTTAGAGCCAGCGATATGCCCGGCCTCAAATTCTGATCTGTGCCTGACATCGACAAGTACTGGCTTTTGTTTGTGCTTCAAGCGTGCTTGTAAGTCTGCTACGGTGACATGGGCGACTGTCCCGCCCAATAGTGTCTTCAGAAAGTTCATTGATCTCCACGCTGCTATGAAGTTTGCGAGCATACGCATCATGACTTTACGTGATCCACCCTGGGGAAAACACTGCCAATCCCTTATAATTAGACATAAGTTTTGTCTAATGGTAGAAAGTTGCTTATGCTCAGTCTCTACAAACTCGAGATCTTTTCCGTCGCAGTCGGGGCCGGTAGTTTTAGTAAGGCCGCTGAGCGTTTGTTCCTCACCCAATCCGCTGTCAGCCAGCATATTCAGGATCTAGAGCACCATCTCGGCGCCCGACTATTTCGGCGTGGGCGTCGAGGTGTCGAGCTCACCCTGGCGGGAGAAATCCTGAAGGACTATGCCGCCAACATCCTGCGTCTGGTCAAGGAAGCGGAGAACGCTATCACAGATGTTGACCTCCTGACCAGCGGAAGCGTTCGGATTGGTGCGACGCCGGGCGTGGACACCTATCTTCTGCCGGATTGGGTAGGAGCCTTTCAACGCCGTTTTCCCCATTTGCGGATTTCTCTTTCAACTGGGGTAACCGCTCAGGTAGTTGGCGAGATCCTCAACCACATGCTTGACATCGGCATTGTCGAAGGTGAATTGAATGGGGAGCCCCGTTTGGCCCAGTTGGTTCTGCGCTCGGTTGACCAGATGGTTGTTGTAGGGCGTGGTCATCCCTGGTTCAACCAGAAGGTTATCGATATCCCCGCGCTGGCCGACCAGTCGTTTATCGCGCGGCCGGCAAATAGCCATACGCGCCAATGGCTCGATAATCTCCTGAAGTTAAACCATTTGGAGCTAAACATTGTGGCGGAATTTGACAATCCAGAGGCGATCAAACGCGCTGTGATGGCTGGGGTAGGGGTGACGATTCTGCCACAGTATGTAGTAGAGCATGAGCTAGCATTGGGGCTTCTACATGTCCTCTCAGTGCGTGACGAGAATCTCCAGCGCACAATCAAACTCGTCTGGAATCATGACGAGCCGTTTAATCCTGTGACGCGTGCCTTCTTGACCCATCTATCTTCAGAATGTGCACCACTCGTCAAACTCCTCCACGATGGTGCAATTGATGACCCGGAAGCGCAACCCTGAGGGAAGGATTACGTGCCAGTGCACTATACACTACCATTTGGTGATGATGAACTGAAGTTTTCGTTACCTGCGCCCTGGCCCCCAGCTGATGTTGTCGAGGGGCGGCAAGAGGTTGAACCGCTCGAGGCTGGCGAGATCGAGCGTCGGCTGACCGACTTTGCGCGCCATATCGTGTCTCATCATGATCCGGACCGGTCTATCTGGGCGATATTCACGGATGTGACGCGGGCCTCACCCGATCAGACACTTCTGGAGCCGGTGATTCGCATTCTGGAACAGACCGATGTCCCGATCAAACTGATGTGTGCCGTCGGGATGCACCGTCCATCAACCCGAGCCGAGAAACAGGCCAAGCTGGGGCCGTGGCTAAGCAATAGCTTTGAGGTCATCGACCATGATCCGGCTACGGTGGTCGAGCTAACGACAGTTGACGGCGTTCCCGTCGAAATCAACCCCTTGCTACTTGATGCAACGCTGATCTCGGTCGGTGTTGTCGAGCCGCACCAATACGCTGGCTACAGCGGAGGGACCAAGACGGTGGTCATTGGCTGTGGTGGGCCGACCACGATCGCGCGCACCCATGGCCCGGAGTTTCTCAACCGGCCAGGTACGCGTCTGGGCAATATTGAGGGCAATCCCTTTCAGCGGTTCCTACGTGCTGCTGGTCAGCATGTTGGGCACGAATATGCCATCAATGTCGTGATGAATGCTTCGCAGGAGATCGTGCACCTCGATATGGGCTCGCCAGACCACGTACACGATACCCTGGTCAGCCAGGCGCGCCAACTCTATGAGATACCCGTGCACCGGGCGCCTTATGATGTCGTTGTGGCTGGCGTGGGCGCGCCGAAGGATGCCAATCTGTATCAAGCGTCGCGCGCCGCAACCTATATCGCCTTGAGTGCACAGCCGGCAATTCGCCAGGGTGGGGTGATTATCCTACCAGCCCCCTTACCTGAAGATGGTGGCCAGGGTACCGGCGAACGTAATACCATGGACGCCCTGCGCCGCTTTGGCCCGACGCCGGCTCTGATTGACCATATGCTGCAGCATGGTTGCCGCCCTGGTGAGCAACGCGCCTTTATCATTGCCCAGATGATGCAGGCCTATCGACTGATTGTCGTTGGCGCCCAGCATCCAGATTTTCTGCCGCCGCTTGGCATAGCGCAGGCCCGGGATATGCCGGCGGCGCTGGGGATGGCTGAGGCTATTCTCGGCACCAAAACACCTCGCATGCTGGTCGTTCCGCATGCCCTTAAGTTCATGCCTGTACCTGCCGGAAACCGATGAAGTGAGTAGCCTGTGGCTGGTCCGCCTCTGGTTTGAGCCAGAAAAGTGCGTTCTTGGCCTCGTGCCTTACAATGCGACTAGTTTGCCGCGACCATTTGCGAGTTTGGATTCAGACGGCTCCGCCATTACGTCAAGTTTGTGGTTCTGTCCTAGATGCCTTAGTCGCTCAATCTTGCATTGAAGTGCTAGCCCCCTGGTCTTTGGCCAGGGCGTCTTGATTTGGTTATTCCGTTTGGGAGAGGTTTCCAGGCTGATAGGGGAGTTGGGACCACCATGCCCAGCCTAAGGTTGCCGCGACTAGGGCTGCCCAGGCGACAACCTGGAGCGTGCGATAGGTGTTGAGCACCAGTTCTGGCTCGGCGAGGAGCAAGCCCACCAGAAGCCAGGTGAGGGCATTGCCGGCGACAATGAAGGCGAAACCTCTGCCAAGCAGGGATAGTCGCCAGTACCACCAGGCGCCCAGGGTAAGCGCGCCGCCTATTGAAGCATAGAGTTGGGTAGGGTGCCGGGTTTCACCCCACAGGTCAATCGCCCAGGGGAGATCGCTGGCTTGGCCGAAGGCACCCCCCCTTGCCAGCAGTGCGAGGCCAAGGATGACCATAAATAGGCCAAGCCCAGGGGCAATGCTTTCCAGGAATGGCCGCAGAGCGAGTTTGCGCCAGTAGGCGTACCCCAGGGAAGCGGCGGTGCCAGCGAGTAACCCCGCGGGGATCGCGAGCGCCTGCGGAGTCAACGATATCCATCCGCCAAGGTCTTCACGATAGATTGCCCAATGCTGGAATATATAGGCCAACCTGGCGCCGATAATCCCGACCAGGAGGCCGATGATGAGCGCATTCTGTACGGCGTTGCCATCTAGCCCGTGGCGTTTCGCATGCCGCCGCGCGACTTCGCCGCTGATGTAGAAACCCAGCAGATAGAGTATGAGGGCCGTCTCAACGACGGCTGGTCCGATGTTCAGGTGTCGGTACATGGCTAATCCAGTAAGTCCAATACTTGGCTCTCAATGAAGCTCTTGCTCATCGGTCCGCTGAACTCAGCGTGCTGGATACGCCCGGCGCGGTCAATGAAATACGTGCTGGGATAGGCCATAACCTCGTAGGTATCGCTTACCTGGAAGTTGTCGATCATGATGGTAAAGGTTAGGTTGTACTCGTCCGCGAAGTCTTCAACTGTGTTTGGTGATTCGGACTGGTTGATTGCCAGGATCACTAGGCCATCATCTTCGTATTTTTCATAGACCTGTTGCAAGTCCGGCATTTCCGCGCGGCAGGGGGGGCACCAGGTAGCCCAGAAGTTGATGATCACAGGCTGGCCCCGATAATCGGCAAGGGTATGTGTGTCGCCATTCAGATCGACCAGGCTGAATTCTGGCGCCGGGGCCCCTGAACGAGGTGCCGGCGGCCCGATCAATGCATCCGGATCATCTACCCGCCCCAGCCAGACGATCAATCCGCCGATCAGGATGGCGGCAAACACGGCAAAGGCTGTCCAGTTTACTTTCAAGTCGTCTTTCCTCCAGCATGCCAATACATCTCATACCTGTACCGACTCTAATGATGGTGCTAGCGGGCAGGCTATTACGTTTGTGAACGAAACACGCCCATGACTTCCCAGCTTGCATCCTCCGCTGGTTCTCCATCATCGGTGATTGGCAAATGTAGGAGCTCTACAGCATCAATTGTGAGAGCCTGGGGCTCGAATTGATGCTGTAGATACCCAACCAGGCGCGGGAAAGCACTGGCGGGGACATCCATCAGGACTGGCAACAAGGCCCTGAATGTGGTCTTTGTGTTGGCGTCAGGGGTAACAATGTCGGCCAGCTGGCGGGTGAGGGCGTTTTGTGCTTGGTAGATCGTGTCCTGATTGGTTAGCGACCAGCCAGCAACATAGGTCTGGCTACCGATTACCTCTGAATGTACGCGCTCTAGCCGGGTTTCAACAGGGAGGTGGTCCTGTACCCAGGCATCTAGCGTGGTCGCCAATGATTGCGGGTTCTCGGCTGTGAAGTCCGCCTGAAACTGCAGATACCCTTCGGTTGCCAGGTCCTTGAGTCCTACGTTGCGTAGTGCTTCAAGAATCGCGGTCTTAATCGTATCCGGTAGCTGCGCCGCCACGCGATACCGGTAGCGCTGTTGGATCGCAGTGCTGTCTTCGATGGCGACTGCACCGACGGGCTCGGAGGGCAACGGTGGGTAGCTATCCGGCTCAGCGAGTGGTTTCTCGACCGTAATCTCTGGCAGACTGGACGGCATGTCGGCTTCACTGGACGGTGCCTCACTCGTCGCCGGGCTGGTGGCTTGCGGCGTCGGGGATGGCGTTTCTGTAATTTCTGCAGGGCTGCTGGGTGCTTCGGCTTCCGCCTCAGAGGCTAATGGCCGGGGGGGCGGCGTTGTTTCCGGGTGCTGCAACGGCGGCGATGTCTGGGCCGCGCTTTCTGGACGGTTGATCTTCAACTGGTCCAGGTTCTGCAGCAAGGCGCGGGTGGCCTCGTCGCGCTCCTGGGTTTCATCCATCGGATCATCAAGCCCATTGAGCAGCGCGACCGTATCGTCATCCAGTTCGTCCCCGCCTGGCGTTTTTGATTGGGAATCCGTCTGCTCCGGGCTTTCTGGAGATGAGGGGAGCGTGTCTTGTGGCTGCGCCTGGCCGGACCGCGATTCGGCACCAGTGCCGGAGGTGTCTGGGGGCGCTGGTCGCTCACTCCCGGTCAGGTGATCCGCTCCTGTGTGGTGGGTTGCAGAGGATTGCGCATTGTCGTCACCCTCCTGATGTGGATTCTGTGGCGGTTGCGGTGGTGAGGGGTTTTCAGGGAAATCAGCACACATGGTAACTTCCTCAGTGGTGGCTATTATTTTGCGTTAGCGAGATCGGCGTAACTGATCAAGCTGATATCATAGCGGTCGATAAGCTCACGTGCAGTGGGATGGGTCAGGGCATCCAGCTCGCGTTGGCGTGCGGTTGCTTTAGGGTTAAGTAGATCGTTCCCGGTCCCAGGATGGCAGAGTAACTCGGTAGGACGCTCCTCAGGAAGATCTGCCAGGATGACAAGAAGGTCGCCCAATGTGATGTTTTCTCCGCTGAAACCCGTCTCGAAGCGGGCCGGCATTGCGTAGTCCGGCCCGTTGGCGGCGACTTCTTGTAGGGTAGGGATCAACTCCTGAATGTATGTATCCGGAATCCCGGGGAAAAAGTGTTGCATATCTTTGATGAGCTTGTCGGTTGAGTTCTGGAAGGCGCTTTCTCGCAAGGGAAGACGGCCGTGTTCTGCGGCCAGCGCGAGGGTGGCTTCCAGTGCCAGGGGGTGAAGGAAGGCAATGTGGTAGTGTGAGTCGAGATGGGTTGGCTTCTTACCTGTCAGCGCGATGAAGCGTTCGATCTGCGCGGCAATTTCTTCATAGAGCTCATCGCTATCATAGCCACCAGAAACCTGCAGAATATTCTCGATAGGATGAAAGAACCCGGCTTCATCGATGAGCGAGGACACGTGGCTGGCCGGGGCGACAGGCTTCCCATGCGTAAGATTGATGTGGAGCCCGATCCCGATGCTAGGTGCGTCTTGCTGCAATTGCTCTAGGCCCGAAGCCGCGTAGTCAAGGTTAATCATCACGCTGGTTGACGTCAAGATCCCTTCGTGGTGCGCCTTCATTATGCCAGCGTTGGTTCCCTCGCTAAAACCAAAATCGTCACCATTTACGATCAGTTTTGGCATCCCGTTTCCTTTTCTTCGTAGCAATCCACGAAAAGATTCTAACCTAAAAAACTGAATTTCTTATCAAAAACCTTAGGTAAATTGGACGTTTTGTACCATTAGCGCTATGATTAGTTATGAGTAGATGATTCCTATACTTAAAATACTGTGTTGGTTACAGGTCTACAATACCATATCACCTTCAGTACGGAGACGAGTCAATGGGTGCGCCCTCTGCGGCTCCGCCAAATCAGGAGCCACGTCAGTCTGTTGAAGACCGGTGCCGGGCTACTATCCGGCGTTGGGAAGCCGGTGAACTACCTTTCAAAGATGCCCAGAAGCGCATTGGTTCACTGGCTCAAGAAGCCGAGATCCGCCATGACCGGCTGGGCCAGGCTTTTGTTGAGTATTCGCTCGGATACATGCAAGGCTATCGTACCAATCTGAGTGCCGCGGCGCAGCATTTTGAGGCAGCCCGCGATATCTTTATTGAAATTGGTGACGAAAAGCGAGTTGCAAGCTGCAACCTCAACCTGGGCGAAGTCTACCGCCAGCGCGGCGATTTCACCCACGCCCGCGAGTTGTTTCATCTGGCTTATGAGAACGCGGAGCGGCTGGACGAAGTGACGACCCAGACAATCGCTCTGGCCAATGAGGGGCAGATGCTCCTGAGTATGAGTCAGATCGAGAACGCGCGGAACGTGCTTCAACAAGCGCTGGACCTGTCGGAATATTGGCCCGAGGAAAAGCAGGACGAACTGCCAGGTATGCTGTGCGAAGTCTATCATGGCCTGGCCGTGATTTTCCTCAACGATGGCGATGTCCAAGCGGCCTGGGAGAAGGCCAAACTCGCGTTACGCACAGCGCGGACGATTAACCAGCCCTTGGCTGTGGGACAGGCCAGCCGCACGATGGGCGAGGTGCTGACCACTCTCGAGGCGCCCCCCGAAGACGTCGGCGGCGAGTTCTCAGTTGATCCGGACGAACACTTCAAAGCCTCGGTAGCGGCCTTCGAGGAGCTCGACTCAGAAGGTGAGGTGGCACGCACGCTACATGCGCATGCGCGGAGCCTGGCCAAGCGTGGCAAGCGTGTTCCCGCCGCCCGCAAACTACAACAGGCAATGCTGGTTTTTGCCCGATTGGGAATGGTCGATGATGCGGCCAAAGCCGCCGAAGCCCAGGCCGAGATATTCTAGATCGGGCTATTGAGCGACTATCGGGGCCGAGCCAAGCCTCCAGCGTTCTCGCCTGGAGGCTCGTTTTGTTGGCTTGCTCCGTACCTAGCTAAAGCGGATTCTCGGGATCGACCAATATATTGTCGCCCTCAATCTTAACCGGGAACCGGTCAACAGGGACAACGGCAGGAAATGTCGGTTTGCCCGACGTGAGCTCAAATGTCGCGCCATGACGTTCACATTCGACCTTGGGGTTTTGGGGCTCATCGTCGAGGAGTTCTCCTTCGCCCAGGGGCCCCCCATCATGGGTGCAGACATCCTCAATTGCGTAGAGATTGCCATCGACGTTGAAGACAGCGATGTAGCGCTCGCCCATCTCAACGACGATCCGTTCGCCAGGTGGTAGTTGATCGACTGTTGCAACCGCCTCGAAAGCCAATTTCGCTTACCTCTCTTTGCTAGTGCCAGAATACTCAGTCATCCCGCCAGAAACGGAACGCTTCCCAGCCGTAATAACGCTGCCAGGGCTCAACATCTACAACGTCGACCATTTCATCAGCTTGCTCGCGGAATGCGCGCCCGGGATGAAAGCCTTCACCGTCGTCAGGGATCCAGAACATCAAGATGATGAGTAGTAGCCCCATTGAGCCGACTGTGGTGCGGATATTGAAAGCCAGCTTCTCTTCGAGAAATGGCTCTATGATGCCAAACCCATCCAGTGGCGGGATCGGAATCAGGTTGAAGAGTATTGCGATCGCTTGTAGCCACACGAGAAACGCGAAAGCAGCCCACAGCGTGTCGCGTTCCCAGAAATGAAAGTACTGGTTAGCGTTGACATAACCTGACCAGAACGGGATTGCGAATACGATTAGGCAAATCAAGTTCATGAACGGGCCAGCGGCGGAGACGGCACTCTGCCAGTACTTGTTGCGCAAACGGTGGCGCTCAATATAGACGGCCCCGCCGGGCAGGCCGATGCCCCCTAGGGCGAGGAAGAGCAACGGCAGACCGATACTGAGTAACGGATGCATGTATTTCAGGGGGTTCATGCTCAGGTAGCCTTTTTCGGCGACGGTGTGATCCCCGCCCCAATAGGCAACAATGGCATGGCCGAATTCGTGGAGTATCAGGGAGATGACCCAACCGCCCAGCACAATCGTTACGGGGACCGCGATGTCGGGCCTTACAATCGCCCCATAGATGACGGCGGCCAGGAGGGCGAGGGCAATCCACAGAGTATTGAGATTCGTGTTCTGGCCGGTTGCGTTTCGGCGTGTAGGTGCCGACCGATTCCGAACGGCCCGCAGGCTACCCGGAACCGGTCCGGGGCCCGAGACACTCGCTACGCTCGCGCCGTGCCCTTCGCTGAATAGCATGCGACCGCTTTCCCAGCGATTTGGCCGCCACTTCTCCTGGAAGTTAGTAGAGGGCGGCTGGCTGGCACGGGCAACCGACGACCGTATCGTCGCCAGATCCAGGGCTGGCAGCCCGTCGAGGATGTCTGCCAGGAATGGTTCCGGCTGGCTTAACACAGACAGGGCAATGTGGCCGCTATTTACATAGGCGACACCCAGAGCCTGGGCTTCGTTAGCGGCTCTTTCTAGGGCGGTGGTCGCATCACGGGTCAGGCCCTTGATCGTGTCCAGCGGTGAATCGCGGACAATGCTCATTTCCCGATAGATGGCTTGCAATATAGCATCGGCGGAGTTACCGGCAGTAGTTACGGCCTCGCGGACGATATCCGTCTGGAGCGCACCTATAAGGAGATGTTCGGTATCAACATAGAGGTTGTGGCGTGTGCGAGCTGTGCCAACGGCCAGGTCAAGGCAACGCACGGCATCTGGTGTCAGATTCTTGAGGTTAATCGTCATCCTCAGTCCACTGCTCCAGTTTGTACACGGCGGCCTTCGTAACCTTCAGGGAGAGTAGGGCGCATTTCATGCGGCTCATGCTCAGGGGAATACCGACCATCTCCAGGATGTCTTCCTTTGATATGGACTTGACATCCTCAAGAGATTTGCCAAGGATTTCTTCACCCAACATGGAGGCGCTTGCCTGGCTGATGGCGCATCCTTCACCGCTCCAACCGACGCCAGTCACGATCTCGTTTTCGTCAACCCTCAAGGTGAGCTCTAACCGGTCTCCGCATAACGGGTTTTCATCCTCGGCATGGTAATCATGGGGGTCCAATAGGTGCCAATGCCGGGGGTTTTGTGCATGGTCCAGGATGTTTTCCTGATAGAGATCCATCTTCGCACCGTGTCTTTACTCACTTGCCAAATAGACGTTTGGCGATTGACAACGCCTCGACCAGTTTATCAATTTCTGCTTCGGTCGTGTAGAGGTAAAAGCTCGCGCGGGTGGTGGCCGATACGCCTAGTCTTTCAGCGTGGAGTGGCATCGCACAATGATGGCCGGCGCGGACGGCAATCCCTTCTGAGTCGAGGATCTGGGCCAGATCATGCGCATGGACACTCTCCAGACTGAATGTCGCAACGCCACTGCGATGCGGCTCAGGGGGGTTGTAGCGTGTCAAGCCTTCAACCTCGGCCAGTCGTTGATGGGCATAGGCTGCGATTCGTTGCTCGTGCGCGTGGATGTTCTCTAGCCCCAGGTTGGTCAGATAGTCGACGGCAGCCCCTAAGCCAATGCCTTCCGCAATTGGCGGCGTGCCAGCCTCGAACTTATAGGGCAAGTCGTTCCACTGCGAGCCTTCGAGGGTAACCCGTTTGATCATGTCCCCACCACCCATGAAGGGGGGCATTTCTTCAAGGTGTTCGCGCTTGCCATACAGAACGCCGATCCCGGTTGGGCCGCACATTTTGTGGCTGCTGAATGACAGGAAATCGGCGTCCAATGCCTGTACATCAACAGGCATGTGGGGCACGCTTTGGGCGGCATCAATGATGGCAATTGCGCCTGCATCGTGAGCCATGCGGA
>JAADYW010000010.1 GCA_010092845.1 Chloroflexota bacterium | reverse complement strand
TCATTGGCTGACACCACACCGATCGTATCGAAAGCATCACCCGGGCCGGCCCGGACGACGACAAATTGTCCAGCGGCAACGGCTTGCGGTGTACTGGGTAGCGCTGTTGCTGAGGGTTCAGGGATCGGTGTCCGCGTCGGGAAATCGGATACCTCTACCTGGGCCAGCGAGCCGCCGGTCAGACCCACATCACGGGCATTTACGAAGCCGCGTTGGCCCTGATAGTCAACTTCCAACCACAGGCCATCCTGGCTATAGCCGGTAATCTCCAGCGGTGTATCCTGGCCGATCACAGCCAGGACCGGGTAGTCCTCACCGGGCCCTTCATAGATGGCGGTCAATGCCACGTTCGGTTGACCTTGGGGTGCACTTGGAGACGGCGTGATGGTTGGCGAGGCCACGCTCGTTGGGCTGGGAATTGGCGTGAGAGATGGGAAATCAGCCGCAACCGGCACACCTTGCAATGAACCAACCGTCTGCTGAACAACATCCGCGGGCACGAAACCGCGCTTTTGGTCTTCGTCTGCATCACCCAGCGGGTAGGCGATTTCCACCCAGAGGCCATCCTCACTGAAGCCAACAATCTGGACCGGAGTCTCCTGGCTAATCTGGTCAACGATGGGATAATCAAAGCCCGGCCCTAGACGAACCGCAACTGTTAGTGCCAGGATCTCACCTTCTGGTACTTCGGGGGTTGGGCTGGCGGTTGGCGTTGCTGTATAGGCGTCGACAATCGCCGTTTCAGTCGCGAAGGCATCCGCCGTTTCCTGTTGTTGAGCTGCAACCGTCTGGGTCACAGCCTCAATCGCCTGTGTTGCATTCTGCCGCGCAGTGGCCAGGGCTTCTGTCGCCTGGGCAGCACTCGTTGACAGCGCCTCTTGACCAATCGCGGTACTCGTCGACAGCGCCGCTATCCCCTCGGCCTCGGTTGTTGACAGAGCCGATTGTGCTTCTGCCTCCCGGGTTATGAACTGTGCGCTCAGCGTGCCAACAGCTTCTGTGGCTTCTTGTTGGCTCTCTTCCAGGTCTTCTTCACCGCGGTTACTTTCCAGGGTGGTTCCGATCACGTAGCCAAAGAGTATCGTACCAATCACTATTACCAACAGTGCCAGTACGTACCAGATGATCTGGTGTTCCTCTGGGGTAGGTGCAGTTTCCTGTCGGTTCGGGGTACTTTCGTTGGTCAATGCCAGGCTCCTCAATCTACTGATGTGCTTACAACACTATCACGAATTTGCCGACTGCGTTGCACGGTTTTCAGACGAAGGCGATAGGATCATACTGGGTCAAACAAGACTGATCACAATAAATCAATATTAGGAAAAATCCCGAGCATGTGCACAATACAGGATTATAGGGCAAATTAGGTTAGCGGTAAAATATTGGTCGCTGATACGGTCAGGACGCCTCAGCACAATCATGAAGGGAGCTACCATGCAGTTCTCACGTCGCAGCGAGCCATTGCGCCTGATTGCCACACGTCTGGGGCTGCCGGTAGTCGAGACGATTATGCGAGCGGCCACGGTGAATGAGGCCCTACGGATAACGGTCTATTATCATGATGAGCGCGCACCAGATAGCGTCGCTACTCTCAAACGGGGGCATGGGAGCGCGTGTCAACTCGAAGTGGTATATGATAAATCACCACGCCGGGCCATGCTCCATTATGATATTCCTGTTGAGCGGTACCGCAAACTGCTGGGAGCACTTCGCCGCGCGAAATTTGACCGGCTCGATGACGAGGAAGATCTGCCATATACCGGCGTCGATTGGTGGCTGATTGAACGCGCCGCCGGCAGCTTCTATCACGATATTGCTTTATGTCCAACCAGTGCGCGTGGGCATCATCGCGAGGTCGTATTGGCTTTACGTGAGCACCTATCAGAAGCTGTGCACCAGGGTGTATAGCAACAATTGAGGAGAAACACTTGAGTACACTGCAGAATTGGTTAAGCGGAGAACGCGTGTCAAAACCAGTTGAGCATCCGCGTGTGGTCATGGTTACGGGTGCAACCAGCGGAATTGGCCAGGCAACAGCATTATTGTTGCTGTCGCTGGGGCATCATGTTGCAGGGCTAGGACGCAACGCGGAGCGCTTAGCAACCCTGGCAACACACGCGGATTCTCTGCCGGGCGAACTACTGCCCCTCGAGGGCGACGTTACAGACGGCAACCTTGTGCAACGCCTGGCTGCCCAGACGCTGGCCCACTTTGGCCGCCTAGAAGTTCTGGTCGCCAACGCTGGAATAGGGCATCGTGGCAAGCTGGCAGAGGCGCGCTGGGAGGATATCGAACGAGTCTTACGTACCAATATTGATGGCGTGGTGCACAGCATCCGGGCCTGCATACCGCCAATGCGAGCGGGTGGCGGCGGCCATATACTGACCATCAGCAGCGTGGTGGGGCCCGTCCCCACACCAGGGGCGGCAGTCTACGCGATGAGCAAAGCGGCCATTGATAGCCTCAGCCAGTCGTTACGAATGGAACTGCGCAATGATGACATCTGGGTCACCAATATGATCGTGGGCCAAACAGCCACCGAATTTGCCAAGCGACGCCTGGGTCGGTCCGGGAAAGTCGCGCGTCGGCTACCAACCATGCCGCCGGAAAGGGTTGCCGCCCAGCTTGTGCGGGCGATGGACCGGCGACGGCGCACGGTGATTATCCGGCCAATTGATCGACTCATCGTGTTGGCGGGACGGTTCACGCCGTGGCTGATGGATCGGATTTTGTATCGAGTGTACGGCTAATTGTGCGACAGGTTTGCGAGTAACCCGTATAATATAGTGTGAAAGCGATTGCATTCCAAGTAGAGACAAATCAAGGAGTAACTGAACCATGAGTCGCAGATGGATTCATCAGGTAATCGGCCTGATGACAATGATTGCACTGGTGATCGTAGCAGCTGGCCCTCTCGTACCCCAGACAGCTTTGGCACAGGATGGATGCCCTGAAGGTCTATCAGACGAGGATTGTGAGATCCTGGATCGCTCGCTCACAGCGATCGACAATACCTCGTCGGTATACATTGAGAACTATAGCATCGATCTAGTGGCTTCCAGTGACGATGACGCGTTGACATTCGTGACCGAGGGGTCTGGTCCGGTGGTCTTGGGTGAAGGCACCCAGATCCTGGCTTTCGACATCACCGCTGATCCGGCTTCGCTCGATACCCCAGAGGAATACATCGAAGGTAGCGGTGCGATGCGCGTTCTACCAGAGGGTATTTTCATCGCCAACGAGATGGATGGCGAGCTGGTCTGGTATCGTATTCAGCCCGAGATGGAAGACGTCGAGGGATCAGTTGACGAAGCGACCGCAGATGCCGAACTCGACGTCGAGGATGCCCTTGCGATGGTCGAAGAGACGATTGCCTTCCTCCCGGAGCTTGCTACCAGTGAATATGTTATTTGGTCCCGGGGTGAGAATGTAACCGTTGATGGCGAAGAAATGGCGGCGTTCACTATTGAAGTGGATGCAGCCAGCTTCATCACCTCACCGTATGTAACTGAACTTGTGGCCGAGGCGCTGGTCATGCTCTCCAGCGAAGGCGACATGCAGACGGAGGGCATTGATCCGGCGCTGATGGCGGGCTTCATCCCGATCCTGCTGGACCTTCTGGCTGATGAAATCTCTGAGGATTACACCTTCGAGATCACCACCTATATCTCCCTGGACGACTACGATGTGACCTACCTCTCGGTCGATTTTGAAATCAGCCTGGCGCTGGATTTCCTGGGCGATATTGCTTCCCAGGCCGGGATGACACTACCTGAGCGTGGCATTGCCGTGGATTTCAGCTTCGAGACAACGCTCGGTCGCCACAATGAGACTTTCGAGATCGAGGCTCCAGAGGAATATGAGGATATCACCGATGAAATCGGGCCACTGCTCGAAGAGCAAATCAGTGGTTTTCTGGAAGAAAGCCTGACGTTCGAGTTTGGCGCAGGGTCTGGCAGTGCCGCGGGCACCGCGTCACCTGAAGATGCCGAATTCTCTGTCGAAGTCGGTTCGGAAACCGGCGGTACGCTCAGCAGCAGCAACGATACAGACACCTATCGCTTCAGCGCGAATGCCGGGGATGAGCTACGTATCGCGGTGCGCGCTGAGGACTCAACAAACCTGGACACCTTCGTAACCGTCTACGGGCCTTCCGGTAGTCTTCTGGACGAGAACGATGATGCGATCAACCCACCCGAAGCATATGAGCTGAGCTTCCTCGACTCATATGTAAGCATTGAAGCGCCGGAAGATGGCGACTATGTGGTCGTTGTGACGTCGGTTTTCCCCGTAGATAGCGAGGACTATACCCTCATCGTCGAGGCGGAATAGTACCTCACCATACTTTGCCAAGCTCGCCGCCTCCGAATTAGTACGTCGGCGGGTTAAAACCAACTGCCGGGCACCTGTGGTGATGGCGCCCGGTTTCATTTGCCAATGCGTTGGTTATTGGTGGAGACTAGCGAAAGGCTAGGCAGATACTGTGTTCTTGGATCGTTCGCGCTCAGCCTTGGGCGGAATCAGATCCAGATTCTCCCCAACTGTTTCAAAGATCGCCAGCGCCTGTTGGAGATGCTCGCGCGTGTGGGTAGCCATGTAGCTGGTCCGCAGCAGGGTCATACTGGGTGGCACAGCCGGCGGTACAACAGGGTTGGTATAGACTCCATTATCGACCAACGCGCGCCAGGCCAGACCGGTGCGGATGGCGTCATCGCCAATGATCACCGGGATAATCGGCGTCTGGCTGGGCCCAATGTTGAAACCAAGCGCCCGTAGCCCTTCGCGCATAAAGTCAGCGTTGTCCAGCACTCGCTGCACATGCTCTGGTTCGTTTTCGATGATATCGAGCGCGGCCAGAACGGTCATTGCATTCGCCGCTGGCAGACTAGCCGAGAAGATCAACGAACGCGCGTTGTGTTGAATATAGTGGATCACATCCGCCTTGCCAGCCACAAAGCCGCCAATCGAGGCGAATGACTTACTGAAAGTCCCCATCACCAGATCCACATCATCCATTGTCATGCCGTAATGGGCCGCTGTGCCGCGCCCACCACCGAGCACGCCGAGGCTGTGGGCATCATCGACCATGACACGCGCATTATACTCGCGGCAGATTTCAACGATCTCGGGCAGCGGCGCAATATCACCACTCATGCTATACACGCCGTCGAATACAACGAGTTTGCCGGCGTCGTGTGGGAGTTTGGCCAGCACAGCACGCAGGCTATCCATATCGTTATGAATAAAGCGACGCAATTCCCCGCGCGAGAGCAGCGCACCATCAACAATGCAGGCATGCGAGTCTTTGTCGAGGATGACATAATCCCCTTTGCCAACCAACGAGGAAATTGTTCCCAGATTGGTCTGGTAACCTGTGGGGAAGACAATAGCCGCCTCAGCGCCAACAAATTCGGCCAGACGTTTATCGAGTTCCAGGTGAAACTGAAGCGTGCCGTTCAGAAAGCGGCTGCCAGTGCAACTGGTGCCATATTCCTCAATCCCGCGCTGAGCGGCAGCCCTGACTTTGGGGTGCGTCGTAAGGCCCAAGTAGTTATTAGAGCCCAGCATGATAACTTCGCGGCCCCGGAAGGTCGCCGTGCTGCCTTCAGAACCAGCGAGTGGCTGGAAATAGGGATAGATGCCAGCCTTCATCGCTTCTTTTGCAATTGTGAATTTCTCGACCTTATCGAACAACTCCATGATCGTACCTCTACATTCTTTCCGGAAGCCGATAGTGCATGATCTAGCGGATGATGATGAAGAACGTTCTAAATATGCTTAAATAACGGCATTATATCATTGGATCGCTGGATGTGACACTCAGTCCTTTGTCACATTCCGCTAGAATCCTGGGTCTCTTCTTCTGTTTTCTGGGTAGACGCCGCAACCATGATAGGTAACAGATTCCGCGCAACCAACAGACTCACCAGGCCGCCGATAACAATCCCGCTGATGATCCCCGTGACTGAGTTCTCGACAATATTGCCAATCCGGAAATCAAGATTACTGGCAAGAGGAAATGCCAACCCGCCGATGACTGCACCGATAACTGCGTAAGGTAGCGCTTGCTGGAAGACTCTGATGTAAGCCAGGATACCCACTATTCCGCCGATAACAACGCCAATGACGATACCCGCGATCGCAGCATTGATAGGACTGCTGGTATCCGCCGCGGCGGCCACGGCAGTCAAAAAACCGCTACTTACCCCGCCGACGATCAAACCGCGTGTTGCCCGCATCCCCATCTTCTCCCTGATGTTTGGACAATCGGGCCAAGTTTAGCCGATATTTTCAGGATAATCAATTTTCGTTAACTTCACTGCAATCCCTTAGGCCACGAATTTGCCAAACTCCAGCCAATGTCTATCATCTCTGGCATCTATTCCGGGGCAGCGTCGGGGCGCTCTTGAGAGAGAGCCTGCTGGCGTAGTTTATAGCCCTGAAAATCTTCACCGTGTGAGGATGCTAGTGAGATCGGTTCCAGCGTGTCGGCATAGTCCTTCACCAGGGCATAAGCCTCTGCATCGACAACAACTGATTCGCGTGGTGTGGCATTGAGCAAGTCAAATGTGCGGTTCACCAGCCGGCCGACAACACCCGTGGGCGAAAGAATCAAATCGCCAGTAGCGATGGCTACTTTGAAATGGTACTGGAGCGATGCGGTGGTCTCACGATTATAGATCGATGTTAAAGAATGCAAATTCAGCGCAGCCTGGATGGCATCATCGGGTTTTGCGAAGCTGAGCAACGCCATATCAGCGACAAACTGGCGCACCTGGCCGCTCAAACCCATGATCGCTTCCCGATGCAGATTCATCCACCGTGCAAGCCAGTCATTGAGAGCCACTGGCGCCAGGGTTTCCCCGGCATGAACATAGCGATGCAGATCTGTCGCCATAAGCACCACGCCATACTCGATGAAGCTCTGCTCGGTGTTTTCCAGGGCATAAACCGTTACCGGTTGCGGCCGGCCACGGAGTTGCACATCGCCGACTGGCTGAAACACAAAATCACTGACACCAACGACCTCGCGGGTCGCAGCCGTCAACCACACCTGGTTAGTCGGGACGTTTTTCTCGAGCCGCGCGCAAACGACAACCCCATCACCGATGACATCATCATCTTCGCATACCACATCGGCCGTATTGACCACCACACGCACGCCGTCAATCGCGTAGCCGCCGGGAGTGCGCCGCTGGCGTATGTAATGATCCCGGATCGCATCAGCGCAGATAAGTGCGTCCTGAGCGGAATCAAAAGTGGCGAGAAAGCCATCGCCGGTGAACTTGACGAGTTTGCCATGGTGAAGCTTGACAGCGTTTTCGATAGGCCGAGTGGCATCATCAATATACTCGGCTGCTCGTTGCGTTGTTATCTGTGATACCTGCCGGGTGGAGCCAACCAGATCAGCAAGCAGAATGCTCATCGTTCGTGTCGAATTTGCCATGTGGCTATCTCCTTAGTGGCGAAGGCACAATTTGCCAATACCATGTGCTAGCATTGTAGGGAAATAGCGGCTTACGGCGCAAGCAGCCATGGGGCTAGTCCTCCAATGCTTCGATAATACAAGCAGCCGTAGCGGGGTTTGTGGCCAGGGGAATATTGTGGACATTGCAGATGCGCATGAGCATCTGAATATCTGGATCATGGGGATGCTTACCCAGCGGATCAACAAAGAAAAACACCGCCATGATCTCCCCCTCAGCCACATGAGCGGCGATTTGAGCATCGCCACCAACAGGACCAGAGAGCATACGATCAATCTCTAACCCTGTCTTTTCAAACAGGAGTTTGCCCGTCGTCCCGGTTGCTTGCAGATGATACTTACTCAGCAGAGTCTGGTGGGCCATCGTGAACGCCAGCATCTCCGCCTTCTTGCCGTCGTGCGCAATCAGTGCCAGCGTGCCCCGTTTGGGTTGGGTGTCAGTCATCGTTATCCTCTTCAAACCAGATTGCGGAAATGTTTGCTATGGACACAGCCGCCATACGCTGGGCCGCACGATGACGGCGCCTTTTATGCCCGCCCCATTGGTTGTTGCGGCAAGCTATGCACGCTCAAGCCCTCACCGGGCTCCAGTCTAGACCAGTGGCGGCCGCCGCGTCGATTGGTAGAGGAACAGCAAGAGACGATCTGAAAGGCGCAATTGGCGTTGTTGTTCCTCCAGATCCGCCTGGCTCATCTCTTCCGTATGCTCATAGACGTACGACATGAGTTTCTTCAACTCGCCGGCATCTAACCAGATCCCCCTGGTTGCCATACATTGCTCGATTTTTATGCCACTATCTGCGAACACATATTCCACCATTTCCTGTCCCGTCTCCGGGCTAAAGCGTCCGCTGTGGTGCATGGTGTTTTCATCAATAACCAGGATCGGTGGTAGTTCTTGCTCGAACTGGCTTTCAAACAGGTGCTTCAACTCCCCATGCGGGAACCAATGGCCACCTGTTTCCGGGTCACGATAGAATTCAAAGCCAGCGAATTCAACTGGAACCAGCTCCGCATCGCTAGCTGGCGACTT
Organism: Chloroflexota bacterium; assembly: GCA_010092845.1. Taxonomy (GTDB): domain Bacteria; phylum Chloroflexota; class Anaerolineae; order Aggregatilineales; family J027; genus J027. The sequence goes on along the minus strand of JAADYW010000010.1, from coordinate 8,191 downwards.
CAGGGGTCTCTCTTCAGTCATGGCTGTTTCTCCTTGGCTACCTACGGTAGAGCAAACGTAGCCTGATTGGAGTTTAGCGGTATTGCGAATTCCCAACAAGCAATTAAGATAAACAGGTTGCGCCCAGACACATTGAAACGAGAACGCTCATGACTGACACATTACCAACTGAACCCCAGCCTGGCCAGTCCGCGCGCCGGGAGGTCAACAGCCATGCCCGTCCCTTGACAGCACATCGGCTGCGTAACTCGACAATGGTAGTGATGATCGGTTTTACCCTTACCAAGTTGGTTAGCCTGTTGCAAGTCTTCATCATTGCTGACCGCTTTGGTACAGGCGCCGATTACGATAGCTTTGTCACGGCCAATAACGCGCCGGCCCAGATTGTGCGCCTTTTGGGTGGTGGGGCGCTAGCGGTTGCGTTTATCCCGGTCTTCAGTGGCTTGCTCAATCGCGATGATAGCGATTCAGCATGGCGGCTCGCCAGCCAGGCCTTCAATACGTTGCTCGTCGTGACACTCGTCATCAGCCTGTTGATCGCAGCAACAGCTCCGTTACTGGTGCAACATGTCATCGCCCCGGGTTTCAACGCTAGCCAGACCGCCCAGACCGTTGACCTCCTGCGCATTCTCATGATTAGCACGGTCATCTTCACGGTCAGCAGCTTATTGTCAGGCATCCTGAACGGTTACAATCATTTCTTCTTGCCCGTGCTAGCGCCAATCTTCCAGGATGTTGGCCTGTTGTTTGGCGTAATCTTCTTCACCGGACCGCTTGGGATCTATGGACTGGCCTGGGGCGTGGTTTTGGGCGCCGTGATGCATATCGGCATTCAAGTACCGGGTCTCGTGATGTTTCGGGCCCGCTGGCTACCCTCCCTGGGCTGGAACGACCCCCGTCTGCGCGAGGTGGCGCGTCTTATGGTACCCCGCATGCTGGCCAGCGGTGTATTTGCGATTAACTTCATTGCGATCAACAACATTGCTTCCCGCCTGGGAGAAGGTGCCCCGAGTGCCTTCGACTGGGGGCTGCGTATCATGGATATCCCGGAGGCGCTCATTGGTACGGCGCTGGGCTTTGTGATCTTCCCCACTCTATCTGCGCTGACCGAACTGGGTAGAGTTGAGGACCGACGCAAGCTATTCTCAGAAGCGGTCCGTTTTGTGCTGGTGGCAACCATCCCAGCGGCGGCGGGTATGTTGCTCATCGGGCGTCCGGCGGTCGATATTCTGTTCACGGACCCCGACGAAGCCGCGCTGGTCTATGCTTCGGTACAGGTTTTCGCGTTTGCGCTGGTTTTTCAGGCCGTGCACGAGATCATTGCCCGGGCCTTTTATGCCGAGAAGGATACCATTACGCCACTCATCATGTCGGTCTATGGCATGATTGCAGCTATTATCACCCTGATCGTTGCCTTCAACATCTATCTTCGTGTGGATACTATTCCCCTGGCGAGTCCTTTCGGCGCCGGGATTGCGGCCATGGGCTATCTTGTTGCGTTTGTCGTCGAGTTGAGCCTGCTAACCATCGCCCTCAAACGGCGTTGGATCGATCTGGATGAAGGCCGCGTACGGCGTGCCCTGGTCCGGACCTTTGCGGCCACCGCACTAATGGCTCTTCCGGTCATTGTGCTGGATATGTTTCTCGCCAATAATATCTTCACGGGACATGGGCGCTTCACGGGCCTGGCACGGTCTGGAATCGGCGCGGTGACAGGCATCATCTTCTTTCTGATAGGTGCCCTGGTTTTTGATCTAAAGGAGGTCAAGCAGTTTCCCCGCATCTTTCGCAAACGTGGTGCCGCGCTGGCAACTGATATAATAGACGAAACGAATGCCGAATAATCTGGAAGGATGCACCAATGCGACGGCGATACCTCTGGTTGATAATAATGGTATTGGTCGTGGCTGCCTGTGGTGGCGACGATGAGGACACTGAAGACGCACGCGTAATCACGGCCACCACCCGCAACTTCCCCACCGTCGCACCGCCTTCTGAGGATACAATCACGCTCACACCAGCGGAGATTAACCCTGGCACGGGCGATATCGTCTTCAGTGGACAAACCAACCCATATAGCGATTGTCCGATTCCGTTGGGCTGGCAAGGCTACGTAGTGGCCCCCGGCGACACGCTGAGCGTGATCGCCACGTCAGTAGGCAGCACCGTTGACACCTTACAGGAAGGCAACTGTCTCAGCGATACGGATACCATTCTCGTCGGACAGCTCCTATACCTGCCCACACTACCCCCCGGTGCGCCGACCCTAGAACTGACCCCAGGCCTCAGTGATGGCGTGACGACTTTCCCCACAACGGACCCTGGCGGTGCCGAAACAACCAATTGCACGCTCCCCCAGGGCTGGACGACTTACACTGTTAGAGCAGGGGATACGCTGGGCGCGCTTGCACAGAATACCGGCACAACGGTGGCCCAGCTTCAGAGTGCCAATTGCCTGGGAACAGCGGAGATCATCTACGTTGGCCAAACGCTGTATTTGCCCCGGCAACCTCAAGGTGTCCTTACCACCGCAACAGCGATACCCACCATTCAAACCACCCTGGCAGCCACACCGGCAGCGTGCCCACCACCAGCGGGTTGGGTTCCTTATACCATTTCGCCAGGTGATACGTTGGTGATTATCGCGGCACGCTTCGGTACAACGGTATCTCAGCTTCAGAGTGCTAACTGCCTGACAGATATCAACCGGATCTTTGTTGGCCAGACTTTATATGTACCCGGGAGCGGGGATGATGTGGCGCCCGCCGCAACGCTGACGCCAACAGTTCAGCAGGCCCAGCCCATCAGTACGCCAACGGCAGCATCCACCCAGATCGATACCGAAGGACAACCCCCTGATCTCAGTGGCAACAGCCTCACCGTGCGTCCAACTCTGGCCGGCGACGGTGGAACGCTAATCACCCTGCAGCCGACCGTGGCGCTGGACATCGGCACTGTGCCAGATGCCGCTGAAGTTCGTTACCTGGCACAGACCAGCCCCACGGATCCAAATCCAGTTGTTGTGGCGACTGATGACGATCCGTTTGATGGCACTCGAGTTGAATACACCTTCAATGAGTTCGATGCGGAATTGTATTTCTATGCGATTGCGGAGAATGAATTCGGTAGCTCCACTTCGTTCATCCAGCATGTCGTCTATGATCCAACGTATGCTGTTGGTTCCGGGAAACCAGATATCTTCCCCTTCCTGGGTTTCGATGGGTCAATTTACACCCTTGAGCCGGGCCGAACTGTCACAGTTGCCTGGACGAATGCACCCACCGACGCCCAGCGTATAGAGTTTCTTCTGATCCAGGGAACCGGCACAACCCTGATCAACACAGACACAAATCCTTCGGATGGGGCACGTATTCTATGGCCGGTACCGGCCCAGCTTCGCGGCCAGGTTTTCGCAAGGGCAGTTTATACCGACGGCTCGACAGTGGATACGGAACCCGTATTCGTTTATTCTGAGACGGAATAGTCGCACAAGCCATGGATGAATCCAGTGAGCACAGCTGTAGTTTTGGACAAAATAGCCAAAGGCGCAGCATGCCCGTTTTGCCGCCAGGCAAGGGCGAAATGCACCTTCGTACCGGGTCCGGCAAACAAGCGAATCTTATTGACAAGCATTCCAGAGCAAATTATATTGTAGCCCCGACAACATGGTGGGGTTATTCACTGTAGATAACGCTGGACCCGGCCTTCCCGGGTAACCAAATCTGGTACGCAAGCTAAGTGCAGGAGCAATGCACCTCATGATTAAGAAAAAGTTTCTGAAGACCAAATGCAAGGTGACGTTTATTCTGCCAGATGCGATGGCAGCCGATGCTGAGACCGTCTACCTGGTTGGGGATTTCAATGATTGGGACGAAACCGCAACCGCGATGGAGAAGAAGGAAAAAAAGCGTTCTGGCACGAGCTTTGAGGTCACCATCGATCTAGAACTGGATAAAGAGTACGAGTTCCGTTACCGGGTCAATGGTAGCGAATGGCATAATGACTGGCATGCTGATCGCTATGTACCTAATCCTTTCAGCGGCGATAATTCGGTCGTCTCGACACATCAACCATCCGAAGCCTAGCCTTAACCCTGCCGGACACAGACCATTGACGCTTGTCGGGTTAAAGCACCTGGCAAGCGATTTTTGTTTCCTGGCTAAGCATAGGATAATACAGGGAATGGGATGATCGATTTCGCAACCCAAGACCCTATAGAGTTCAGAAACTAGGAAGGGACGGAATGGCTATACACCTGGGGCGCAATATCACCGGTCATCTAAATGCTGCCATTCGCCGGGAGTGGCTGGTAACTAACGGCCTGGGAGGCTACGCCAGCGGCTCGATCTCGGGCGCCCGCACCCGGCGTTATCATGGTTTGCTGATTGCCTCCCTGGCACCGCCAACCCAGCGCCATCTTATGGTCGCCGGGCTGGATGCCTGGGTTGAAGTTGAAGGCCGTCGCTGGCCAATCAGCACCCATGAGTGGGCGGCTGGGGTCGCCTTACCAGATGGTTACAATAACCTGGAGAGCGTCCGGCTAGAAGGAACCATCCCCGTCTTCAGATGGGCTTTGGGGATGACGTGCGTGGAACAGCGGATCTGGATGGCCTATGGTGAGAATACCACCTACATTACCTGGACGCTTACGCGCGGCAATGTCCCGCTACGTCTTATACTCAAGCCATTGGTCACGTTCCGCTCTCACCACGATATCACCGTTGGCGGTGCCAATGTCGTGGTAACCTCGGTGCCATCCCCCTGGAAAACGGGTCTCGCCATCGATATTCTTGCCTCAGAGTATCTCGGGACCGAAAAGGACCATAGTGTTCCCTCGCCCGTGCGCATAATGACCTCGGGAGGCAAGTTCCACGGCAATAGCGACTGGTGGTGGGATTTCCATCTGGATGAAGAGGGCAAGCGCGGGATGGTTGACCATGAGGATTTGTTCCAGGCGGGCACCATTGAAGCCACCCTGGAACCAGGCCATACCTTTTGCATGGTCTGTACCGTCGAGAGCGCGCCCCCCAAAGCCTGCCAGGCAGCCCTGGATGACGAACGCCAGCGCCAACAGAATATGCTGAGCCAGTCGCGTTTTCAGAATGCCCCTGATTGGATCCGCCAGCTCATTCTCGCAGCAGACCAGTTCATCGTTGATATTGGCAATCCAAAGGAAACTTATATCGTCAGTGGCTATCCGTGGTTTGGCGTTTGGGGAAGAGCAACAATGGTTAGCCTGACAGGTCTGACCTCGGCAATTGGTCGGACAGAGATGGCAGCTAACGTGCTGCGCACATTTGCGAAGTACATTGACAAAGGGATGTTGCCCAACAACCTCTCAGATGTCGATGGGGTAGCTTCCTATAACTCGATTGACACCTCGCTATGGTTTTTTATCGCAACCTGGGCCTATATGCGTGAATGTCCAGACGATACCAGGCTTCTGGAAGAACTGTATCCAATTCTGGTGCAGGTGATTGAAGAACATGCCCAGGGAGCGCGCTATCAGATTGCGGAAACGCCCAACGATGGGTTGCTCTATGGTGGGGAATATGGCATGCAACTCACCTGGATGGACGTCAAGATCAATGATTGGGTTGTGACACCACGCATCGGCAAGGCAGTCGAGGTCAATGCGTTATGGTATAACGCGCTGTGTATCATCCACGATTTCGCCGAGCGCCTGGAAAAATGGGATGATATGGAGCGTTATGCTGCCCGGGCCAAACGTGTCTTTGAGAGCTTCAATAAACGTTTCTGGAGCGAGCAGCACGGGTATCTCTACGATGTAATTGACATTCCTGGCCGCCCCGATGACGCGACCTTACGCCCCAACCAGCTATTGGCGCTTAGCCTGCCTTTCGGTGCTATTACCGATTACCACAAAGCCAAGCGCATTGTTGATGTCTGTGCCCGGGAGTTACTGACATCGTATGGATTGCGCACCTTAACCCCTGATCACGAAGACTATATCGGTGTTTACACGGGGTCGCCCCAGCGACGCGACAATGCTTACCATCAAGGCACGGTATGGGCCTGGCTTATTGGACCGTTTGTCAGTGCCTATCTGACTGTTTACAACGACCCGGAGACAGCCCGTACCTTCCTGGAACCATTTGCCGATCATCTGCATGAGCATGGTCTGGGTACGATTGCCGAGATCTTCGATGGCAACACTCCCTTCCGGCCGCATGGGGCCATTGCCCAGGCCTGGAGTGTGTCAGAAGTTCTACGTGTCTGGTGGGAGATCGAACGGCGTTCGAAAGGCTAGACCTGTTGTGAACCTGCCAGGGCGGTGGTTGGTGATGATCGGGCTGGTGTTTGGCCTGGCCAGCCTGTTGGTCATCACCAGCCGTGCAATCGGCTTGCAGCGCGCCCATGTACCCACGTATCTGGACCCCGGCGATTGCCCCCAGCCTTGCTGGCGGGGCGTTCGCCCTGGCACCCAATCCGAGGCGCTGTTCTGGCGGCAGATCGCTACGATGACGCGGTATAGTGGCATCCTGACAACCGACGACCAGCAGACGATCAAGACCATTCGTCTCGAAATGCGCGGAGACATCCTCCTGGGGGATGTGATACTGGCGTTGGGTCCGCCCAGCCATGCCCGCTTGCGCCATATCGCCGGTCTTGGCTATACGCGCTCGCCAGCACAGCGCCAGCTGTTGGTCGGCGCTTCAGTTTATTTTGGCAACGGATTGGTGGAAGCCGAGGTCATCCGGGAAGATGACCACTGGGCGCTATCTCCGGATATGATTGTGCGGCGAATCCGGTATTTTGCGCCCCACGAAGAAGGGACCATTGTCCCGATTGGGACCCTTGAATGGCACGGATTCGGGAGTGACTATTGAGCGCGCGCAGCCTGGGCCCGAAACAGCAGCGGGCTGTACTCAAGCACGCCTTCACGGTCAGCGTATTCGTGTAGGCGGGCCCGCAGTTGGTCCAGGCAGTCCCCCCTGGCCATTGGATCCATCGCCGCTAGCTCAGCCCCTTTTGCTGTCCAGGCCATCTTGTAGTCGATGAAGGCGTTGACCGGCAAGTGCACAGTAGCTGGTCTGTGCTCCTGAACTGAAATCCCCACAAAACCTTGTCCCTCCAGAATGTCGAGGAAGTCATCTTCGGTCTGCATATCGCGATACCAGGGCCGCTCGATCTCAAGGAGATCACGTAGCGCAACGAGGTCAGCTGGCGCATCTTCATCATAGACGGCATATTCTTCCAGGATGTCAACGATCATCGCATCAAACTCGTGCTGACCACCCCATTCCTGCAAGCTGAGACGGCCACCCGGCCGCAGAACCCGGTAGGCCTCGGCAAAGACCCGGCGAGGTATTGTCGCGTTCAAGCCAAACGAGGACAACACCAGATCGAAAGCACCGCTGCGGAAAGGTAGGTAGTGGGCGTCTGCCTGGGTGGGTGTGAGATTGTGGAGCTGCTCGCGGTCGGCCACCTGACGGGCTATTTGGGTCATGGCCGGGGCAAAGTCGACGGCGAGCACCTGGTTCACATGAGGAGCGATCAGACGCGCGGCGATGCCCGTACCGGCCCCAATATCCAGCGCTGTTTCCGACCCAGTTGGCTGGATCCACGCGACGAGTGATCCCGCCAGGGGACCAAATGCGGGGATAATCCGCTCCTCATAGCCGGTGGCGGTAAGGTTGAATAGCTGGCGCAAGCTCATCTGCATTGGGAGTTCTGCTTCCAGTTGGCAGTCATCTGCGATATGGGCAAAAGCTCACGGCAGAGTCCTGCCATACGCTTCTCCCTGACCATGGTTGCAGAACCGCTTCGCTCTCGGACACTGACGTGAACGTCCTTCGCTTCGACTATCATACCTCAGATCACTGTCCAATCTCGGAGGGCAGCAAAGTTTAATGTGTTAGCATATCGCAGGATGAAAACTCATGTATGGAGCAATGTCAAATATCACCTATTGGTGAAGTTCCGACAGAAAGCCAACTTGGGCCCTGAAGCTCTCAATGGCCAAATTCTCAACAGAGAAATCTCCGCCAAGAAGCAGGGGTACTCTAAAAGCATAACAGGAGTCACTGCCCTCCAACTCGCCAAGAGCTATAAGAGCTTCACTGAATAAAGTTCGAAACAATGCATCTTCTGTAAAATCCGTCTCGACTAGCGCCCAGACCCACAAGATATACCGACTTTTCGCAAAGGCTGTCTCTTATACACATCT
>JAADYW010000084.1 GCA_010092845.1 Chloroflexota bacterium | reverse complement strand
ATGATCTGGAGCATCCCCATCGGCTGGATGAACAGCCTGACCCAGTACGTGCTGATCGCGCTCGATCGCCAGCGGCAAATCACCGGGGCATTCATCGTCGCCGTCAGCTTCAATATCATCGCCAATCTGATGTTCTTGCCCCAATACAGCTTTCGCGCCGCGGCCATCACCACCATCATCTCCGAAATGGTGTTGTTCGCCGGCTTCGCGCTGCTGATCCACCGGGCCCTGGGTGCAATGAACTGGCCGAGACTGCTATGGCGGCTGGGTATTGCCAGTATCATCACATTCCTGGTTGTCTGGTTGGTCTGGGGTGTAGCACCCCTGCTCGGGTTAGGACTGGGACCAGCGGTCTATCTGGTCTTACTCTGGTGGATGTCGCCGTTCGACGGCGCTGAGTTGGCGCGGCTCAGTGCAGTGCTCCCAGGCCGCGTGAGGCAGGTGATTGCACGCTTGGCGAGGCCGACAGCAGCCTAGTCCAGCGGGACGATCTGGAGGTTGTTCTCGTGGATCAGGCGGCGAACAACCGGATTGGAATGAACGGGGATTTGCGTCGTTTCGCCATTCGAGGTCAGCGTGAAATGGTAGATATTTACCGAGCGACCAGGACCATACTCATATCGCTGGCATTTCACAACCTTGCCCAGAATCCATCCGTTCTGAAGTCGATCTACCAGAATCTCAGCCGGGGCTATCGGCTGCGACTGGCGCGACCAATGCCGTGGCCGTGGCGCATCCCGGTATTCGGGTTGAGGCAGATGCACAGTCATGGTTGGTTGCCTCCTCTCTTTAAGATAAGATCATCAACATTCTTCACGCCGTATTCTTAATTAATTGTAAACTATTGCAGGCGAAGGGTCAATTTAAATAAGTTTTGAACAGAGGTATGCTTTGGATATATTTGATACGGTAGCATGCCCCCATACTGAAGTATTCCAAGCGTACCAATTCTAAATGCTAAAAAAGGTAAAGATAGGTTAATTTTGTCGCAATTTTCTTGCCTACCATACGTCATGATACAATGAAACAAAGCGAAATTATGGAGTGTACAATGAGCGATCTACCGCCTGTTGAGCCGCGCGACTTCCGAAATCGACGACGCGGCCGCGACGACGACGAGCCAATGGACAGCAACTATCCCCCCAACTATCCACCATATCCACCGTCACCGAATCCATACCAGCCTGGCGGTAGTGACCCGGATGATCCTCGCTATGGCGCCAGGGATCAACAGCGATCGAACTATCCTCCTCGGCCCGCGCCACGGCCCGGCGGTCCTCAAAGCTCAGGCCCACCGCAGCCACGCCCGACCTACCCACCCCAGGATGCTGAGCCACGGGGTCCCATCAACCTGGACGATCCTCGCTACGGTGGTGGCTCCTCACGACCGGCTCGCGAACCCAGCTACCCGCCGCAGGATGCCGGCCAGCGTGGGAACATCGGTCTGGACGATCCCCACTATGGCCCTGGCCCGGCTGATCGCGCCCGGCCGCCACGCGGATCTGACTATCCCCCCGATGAACGTGGTCCCATCACGCTCGACGATCCCGGCTACGGTTCGATGCCACGGCAACGTCGATCACGCGAGGCTGGCTATTCGCGAGAAGACCGAGGCCGCGTCGCGCTGGAGGAACCGCCCCGATCACGCCGGGATCGGAGCCCGCGGCACCCGCAACCCGCACCGGTCGTCGGCCTCAGTGAGCGCCAGGTGGAGTACCTGGCCTGGGGCGCGACTGTGCTGTTGTTGGGCGTATCGCTGATTCAAGCAGTCACCGGCAGTTCCAGCTTCCTGAGATACTTCTTCCCCTTGTTGGCAGGAGCCATCCTCATGAGTTCGGCTCTGTACCAGCGCGTAGTCCGCGGTTGGCATGTCGGCCCGATTACGTGGTTTACTGCCATTCTTCTCTTATCCTACACGATAACCCTGCAGATGGCGGGCGACAATACAGGTCCACTTACCTGGATTGCGTATTTCTTTGGAATGCTTATCATAATGATGGGCGTGATCCTGCTCTTGCAGGCATTTCGCAGGCAATAGGAGTAACACTCATGGTACTCAAAGATATTCCCACCGAGAATATGGAGCCCTGGTATGTCACGTGGGATCTTGGCGCCGAAACGCTAGACAAGATTCGCGCTTTTGCCAAGGAAATCGAATTGCCCGCCGGTGCCACCGTTTTCAGCGCAGGCGAACCGGCCGATGCGATGTATCTGGTGCTGGAAGGCATGATCCTGGTGCTGGTCAAGGATAGCAACGGCAAAGAGCAAACTACCAGCATCATCACCGAAGGCCAGTCCTTTGGTGAGGTCGGTTTGCTGGTCGACCAACCGCGATTGGCCACCACCGCAGCCGGGCTAGATAGCCGCTTGCTGAAGATCACATCGGCGACTCTTGACCAACTCGAACAAGATAACCCCGCCATCGCTCTCCAGATCTACAAAGTACTGGCCAAGACGCTGGCCGAACAGTGGATGCTGGTTACCTATGTTCAACAGAACAAACTAGGAGAAGAGTAGGAATATGTCGGAAGCACAGGCCCCAGTCGCTGCCGCCGAGCAAGCCGAGCAGAATCAGTTCCTCCAGCACCTCACCGCTATCCAGGAACCAGAGCGACTCGACGTTTCGATGTCGATTGTCATCGATATCATCGTGCGGATTCTCTTCAACGAAGGTGAGGTCAGCCTGAAGCGCTTCGCCGAGATCACGCGGCTCGAACCCCAGCTCCTGGATACCGTCATCGCCAAGCTGCAGCACGACAAGATCGTCGAAGTCGCCTCTGCTGGCCAGATGGGACGCTTCACCTATACCTACAATTTGACCGATGAAGGCGGCAAACGCGCTCGTGACGCGATGGAGCGCAGCCAGTATATTGGGCCCGTTCCGGTGCCGGATGAAAAATATAAGCGGATGGTCTTGACTCAGACCGAGCAACGGACCCAGGTCAATCAAGATCAAGTCCGCCAGTCCCTGTCACATTTGATCTTTCCCGAGGATTTCCACCGCAGCATCGGCCCCGCTGTGAACTCCGGCACCTCGCTGTTTCTCTACGGGCCGCCCGGAAACGGCAAGACAACGGTTGCCGAAGCTATCGCAGGCCTCGTGGCCGGCACCAACCCTATCTGGCTGCCCTACGCAGTGACGATCGCCGGCTACATCATCAGCATCAACGACTCATTCCTGTTCAAGCAAATCGAGATGACCCAGGAAGAGATGCGCCATGTTGACAAGCGTTGGGCCAAGTTTCGGCGCCCGACGGTGATGGTCGGTGGCGAGCTAACGATGGACGCGCTAGAGTTGCGCTATGATCCCATCGCCAAGTTCTATGAAAGCCCACTCCAGATGAAAGCCAATGGCGGTATGCTCCTCATCGATGACTTCGGTCGCCAGATGATGGAGCCCCAGGAGCTACTGAACCGCTGGATTGTGCCGCTGGAAACCGGCTTCGATTTCCTGCGCCTGCAGACCGGCCAGCAGCTCGAAGTGCCATTCCGCCAGCTTATCGTCTTCAGCACCAACCTCGACCCCAACCAATTGGTTGACGGCGCCTTCCTGCGTCGCATTCAGATGAAGGTCCAGGTCACACGCCCCGACGAGCGGAT
>JAADYW010000083.1 GCA_010092845.1 Chloroflexota bacterium | reverse complement strand
GCGTGGTGGCGTCGGGGGGGCGACAGTGGGAACATCACTGCTCGAGTAGTTCTCGTCAACCTGGGCGCACAACTGCATCCCTTCCAGAGTCAGGTTGCGGATAACCTCCGAGGAATCAATCAAGAGTGCCTCTTCAAACAGTGGCATGGCCTGATCGCAGCGATCCAGGAGATAATAGGCCAAACCATGGAGGTAGTAGCACTCCACCAGGCGGCGCTCCCTCTCAATGCCCTGGGCTTCCATGAGTTGAATACAGGTCGCAAACGATTCGATGGCCCCTTCATAGTTCCGGCGTGTATAGCGAACCATGCCTAGCTGTTTGTGGGCTTCGGGGAACGTATTATCTAGCTCAACAGCCTGCTCGCAGGCCTCCTGGGCCTGCGGATCGTCACGTTGCCGGAAGAAATACTCGCACTTGCGTGTCCAGGCTTTCACGTTGCGGGAATCATGAGCCAGGATACGATCTAGAGACTGAATCGCCGCATCATAGTTGTCCAGAATCACATAATAGACTGCCAGCTCGAAGTAGAGCACATCCAGATTGGGATGGATCGCAACGGCGGCTTCATACTGGCGAATGGCGACGTCATAGTCGCCAGTAAAGGCCATTGCTAGCGCCAGGGCGCGGCGTGCATCTACGCTGGTGGGGTCAAGATTCACCGCTTGCTGGGCTTGCTCCTGAGCAGAGTTATAGCGATCCTGGTCATAGTAAGCCATAGAGAGGTAGGCTCTGGCCTCGGCCCAATTGGGTGCCAGTTCAGTGGCGTTAAGGGCAGCGGCAGCGGCTTCATCACTGCGATCGTTGACGATCAGCGCCAGCGCATAGCCGGCTTGAGCATAGGCATCTCGTGGTGCCAGTTCCACCGTGCGGATCGCCACATCCAGTGCCTCCTCAGCGCGGAATTCGAAACCACGCCCCTGGTAGCTGCCATAGGCCAGTACGCGAATATACTCGAATTGCAGGGATGTGTTCTCCGGCTCCAGGTCAGAAGCCTGAGAATAGTACGAAATCGACGCCTCAAGGTCCCCTTCCCAATACGCATCCTGGGCCAACTGGGCCAATGAAACGGCATCCGGTGTCGCTGTGGGCGGGCCATTCACAACTGCCATCACACTCGGCTGGATGCGATCGAGCTGCCAGATGATCCCCAGTGCTGCGGCCATGGTGAGGAACCATGCCCAGAACAGCCAGATCCGGCGGCTCTTGTGGCGTGGACGCCGGCCAAAGTGTAATGATGATCGGTCGCGCCGTATCCGCATAGACATTCGGCTAACTACCTCCAGCACACTCTATCGACAAAAAAACCGACGGAAGATACACACGTCGGCAGTAGCGTTCATGCGATATAGCGCAGAAACTTGACTCGTCTGGTGTCGTAAGCAAGCGCTATTGCTCTTTTGAACACGTGTTTCTCGCTTGTGCGCTGAATCGTATCATCCGCTAGTGGTACTGTCAACTACGATTCACCACCGCTCATTATGCAACCGGACCTAATCCGTATTCACGTGACTACAGTATGATTGTATACTGTTCAAGAACGGGGTAGAAATCTGAGGAGTTAACCAAAGCGTGTATCGTCTACTGAAAATAACATTACTTCTTCTGCTTATGCTGCTGGTGGCAGCTTGTGGTGGCGATGGGGACGATGACTCAAGTGATGAGGATAACGGCCCTGACAGCACCGATATCACCGAGGAGAGTGCTGATTCCGAAACGCTGCCGATTCTGGATCGTTTCTGGGTTGTGGATGGCGACGAACCGGCCCCAATTCATGCCTGTGCTTCTGAGGACTGTGAACAGGTCGATACCCTGGAACCTGGGACGCCACTCAATGTCGAGAATACGGACGAGGGCTGGCATACGATCCTACTGGACGATGGCAGTCTGGCGTATATTCAGGTTGCGCTTACCTCCGAACAGGTAGTCTACGGGCCACCAACCGACGATGAGGGGCCGCCGATCTCTGAACCGGATGCCTCGCCAGCCTCACCGCAACCGCCGGACGATCTTTCTGCGCCACCTGGCATGCCTACCACCGATCCTAATGCCACGCCGGGACCTGATCTCGATATGGACGCGCCACCGGGCCAGCCAACTGGCAGTGGCACCCTGCCCACCGTCGTCGCCCCTCCAGGCGCCGGTGAAGATGATGAAGACAACGATGTGCCGCCTGATTTGGTCACGCCCACCGGACCCGCCGGCCCAGGAAACGCCCCTGATGATTTGCCACCGGGGCTGCCGACAGGTGTGGCGACCATTACTCCGGCGGACCCGAACTACGACCCGAACTACCCCCCAGGCGTTGCCAGTCCGCCCCCCGGCGGCATCCCGACGCAAGGTCCACCTGAAGATAGTGACCCACCGCCTGGCGCCGAGGACTAGCGCCAACATCCGCTCTTTGGAACCGCGACACGGCACCTATCTGGCTGCATCAAGCCTGATAGGTGTCAGGTCATGACGTGCAAATCAGCAGCAGTTGCAGCAAACCTGAACCGAAGGCCCGGGGGCAGAAGATAGTGCAGACTCAGCTGTTGTTTTGGTCGCGCGCCCGAAGGTGCCCCAGGAGTGCATCCAGAGCCAGGATATAGCTCCGCCACCCGAAGCCACTGATCTGGCCCAGACAGGCTGGCGCTATCAGTGACGTATGGCGAAAGGGTTCACGAGCGTGGATGTTGGAGAGATGGCATTCGACAACTGGCAGGCCTGTTGCAGCAATTGCATCCCGAATCGCAACAGAGGTATGGGTGTACGCGCCGGGGTTGAGGACGACTCCATCGTAGGTGTCAACAGCACTGTGCAGCCAATCGATAAGCATGCCCTCGTGATTGGTCTGTTGAGCGACGATCGTTGTGTTGTGGGCGTTAGCATAGGCTTCGAGGCGGGCATTGATATCCTTGAGCGTGGTTGATCCATAAATCGCTGGCTCACGCTGGCCGAGCATGTTGAGACTGGGGCCGTGCAGCACCAGGACTCTATAGCTCACGTAGTTCCTCCAGGACAGCGAGAACGGTTTCACGCGGTACATCATCCGCCATATCTGGGCTGCCAAGTCCGCGGAGGACGACAAAGTGCGAGCGTCCGTCACGCCATTTCTTGTCGGTGCGCATTGCTTCCCACAACGACTCAGGGGACAAATGCCGGTAGCGGGTTGGCAGGTGTGCCTCGCGCACAACGTCTTCAATGGTCTGTGCGGTTTCGGGATCCAACAATCCCAGGCGTACTGAGAGGTTGCCTGCCGCTACCAGTCCCAGCCCGACGGCATCGCCATGGCGCCATACATAGCCGCTGACCCGCTCAATGGCATGGGCAAATGTATGGCCGAGATTAAGGTGCATTCGCTCGCCCTGTTCGTAAGGATCACGTTGGACGACGTTGATCTTCACCTGGACTGCCGCGCGGATCCGTTCTGCCAGCGGACGATCCTTATCCAGAAGCGACGGGTCGGCTAGCAGGGCATGTTTGATCACTTCAGCCATCCCAGCACTGAACTCTTCTTCCGGTAGAGACGTGAGGACATCGGGGTCAATGACGACCAGATCGGGCTGCTTGAAGGCGCCGACAAGGTTCTTGCCGACCTCAGTGTCTACGCCAACTTTGCCACCGACCGATGAGTCCACCATTGCCAGAAGCGTTGTCGGGATCTGGACGAAACGCACCCCTCGCATATAGGTGGCGGCCGCATAGCCAAATGTATCCCCGACCACCCCGCCACCCAGTGCAATAACCACGCCATGCCGGTCCAGGTGGAGCCGGGCCAAGTGGCCGTATAGCTGCCGCACCGTGTCCAGGTTCTTAAACGTTTCGCCAGAAGGCATTGTCACCAGCGCAGCGTTAGGCAAAGTGGTGGTCAGATGGTGCCCATAAAGCCGCGCGACGACCTCGTCGGTGCCGATTACAATTCGCCGCCCCCCCAATCCATACACTTCCAGAAGTTCGGACAGGTGGCCGAGGACCCCATGCTCGATGAGCATGGGATAGCTCTGCTGGGGTGAGTGGATCAGATGTTCTCTGGCACGGAGCCGTCGTGAACGCTCCCATATTTCGACGATCTGCGACACTAATGCCTCAGGTGCTGCCTGAGAGGTGTCGATCTGCCACCGAAACAGGCTATATATTGGCTGGCGCTCGCGCAACAGCGACTCCACACGCTCGCGCTGATCCGCTCTGGCCAGCAACGGTCGATCCGTTTGGTCCGCCAATCGCTCAATGATGATGTCAGGCGCGGCATTCAGGCAGATGAAGACAGCATTTGGCGCCAGGACCTGGCGATTGGCCAGCGGTAAGAGGGTGCCGCCGCCGGTGCTAACAATCATCTCCTGCTCATCGGCGGCAAGCTCGGCACAGATTGTGGCCTCCCAGGCACGGAATCCAGCCTCACCTATTTCGGCGAAAAGCTCAGGGATCGAGCGCCCGGTCCGCTCTATAATTATTGAATCCGTGTCAACGAGTGGTAAGCCGGTTTCCGCAGCCACAAGCCGGGAGAGCGTTGTCTTGCCCGTCCCCATAAAACCCGTAATGATCAGCTTCCAATTACTCATAGCCGAACCGCCATTCCTGATTGTGCAGCCGGAAATCATCAACATGTCCACGCTTGAGGTTTTCATATCGCGGCAACATCTCGGCAATTGAATCACCGCCGAGCTTCTCCAGTAGTGCGCCGGCCAGCACAAATGCGATCATCGCCTCGACTACCGGAACCGCCCGCGGGGTGGCACAAAAATCACTACGTTCGTATGTGGTTGCCTGTGGTTGCCCGGTCGCAAGGTCAACGGATTCCAGTGGCGTCAGCGTGGTGCTGATGGGCTTCATTGCGGCCCTGACAATCAGCGGCGCGCCGGTAGAGATACCGCCCTCTAGGCCCCCAGACCGGTTGGTGCGCCGATGCAAACTGCCGTCTTCATCGACCAGAATCGCGTCGTGGACCTGCGTTCCACGGCGCCGGGTATTGTGAAAAGCCGGGCCAATCTCAACCCCCTTGATACTCTGAATACTGCATACTGCCCCTGCCAAGTGGCTACTCAGCCGGCGATCGTAGTGCACGTGCGAGCCCAAACCCGGTGGCAGACTCAGGGCGACCACTTCAATCACCCCGCCGAGGGTGTCCTTATCAATTTTGGCTTGCCGGATAGCCGCACGAATTCTCTCCGTCGCCTCTGGATCCGGACAACGTACCTCCGATGCCTCCGCAGCGGCGAAGCGTTCCGGATAGTCTGGTGGCTCAGGCAGGGCGGCCGCTTCACCACCAATCTCAGTTACATAGCCGCCGACAACGACGCCGAACAGGCGGAGATACTGCTTGCAGATTGCGCCGACCGCCACACGTGCGGCCGTCTCACGGGCGCTGGCACGCTCAAGAGCCAGCCGCAGATCGTCATAACCGTACTTGATGGTTCCCGTTAAGTCTGCATGCCCCGGACGAGGGGTGGTCATCGGGGCGATGTCCCGCGTGGCCCAGTTTTTCCAATCGCGATTTTCAATGAGGAGACCCAGTGGCCCTCCGGTTGTCTTGCCGCCCATGAAGCCCGCCGTGATCCGCGCACGATCGTGCTCAATCTGCATTCGGCCACCGCTGCCGTAGCCCTTCTGGCGCCGCGCCAGCTCGTGATTCAGGTCATCCAGCGACAGCGGAATACCCGCGGGCATCCCCTCAAGGATCACACTCAGGAGCGGACCATGGCTTTCGCCAGCGGTCAAGAAACGTAAGCGCGAACTAAACATCCAATCCAATTACTCCATCTAGCGTGGCTTGAGTGAAGTTGGTATGCGCAATTGAAGCGCCTGTGAAATCGGCCCCCGAGAGATCAGCGTAGGCGAAGTTGGCGTCGACGATCCGTGCACGGGTGAGATTCGCGCCGCGCAAGTTGATGCCGGTGGCAACTGTCTCAGAGAGATTTGCACCGTGGAAACGTGCACCTGTGCAGCGCGCATCAGCTAGCGATGTCTGGGTTAGATTGGCATACGTCAAATTACAGCGTGAGAGATCGGCAAGCGTCAGATTCGCGCCCGTAAGATTGGCCAGCACAAGTCGAGCGTCGGTCAATGAGGCTTTGGGTAACTGGGTGCGGATGAGATAAGCTGATTCCAGATCCGCCCGGGTGAGAAATGCACCATCCAGCTCAGCTTGAATAAAATTGACATAGTGGCCAATGGCGCCGATGAGCTGGCCCCGCTGCATCTGCACACGGTAGAACTTCGCATTGAGTAAGTTAGCATCAACGAGCGTGACTGCCATCAGGTTCGCATAGGAGAAATTGGCACCGAGAAGCCGCGCCCGTGATAGATTGGCCTGCCGCAGGTCGCCATTAACCAGCACCGCGTAACTGAGATCGGCGTCTCTTAGATCAACGCCTCGAAAGTCCAGCTCGCTCAGATTGAGCCGCGAGAGATCGGCTTGAGCCAGATTCCGCTGGCGCGCCAGGATGGTAATCACATTATCGCGTGTTAACTTCGACATGGAATTGCCTATTCAGTCGCCTGGCTGAGGGCTTGACGCGCAGCTTTATACATCACGGAGACCGGTGCCTGTTGCCCGGTCCAAAGCTCGAAGGCGGCTGCTCCCTGTTGAACCAGCATGCCGATACCCCCCAGCACACGCGCACCGGCAGCTTGCGCTCGTGCCATAAATCGTGTCATCAGCGGTCTGTAGATCAGGTCATAGACCACGACATCTGCGGGCATGGGGACAGTTTCGGGCCAGGGCGATGCATCTACCTCGGGCCACATCCCTAAGGGCGTGCAATTCACAATCAGGTCGACAGTGGCCGCAACATGGCCCAGAGCGCTTACCGGCTGCACCTCAATCTGCAGTTGACGTGAAATCGCACGCCGCACGTTTTCACGAAGTTGCCACGCTTGCTGGTCTCGCCGTGCCATGAGTACCACGTGCGCACCGCGGTTCGCTAGGCCAGTTACAACAGCATGGGCTGCGCCGCCGGCACCTAGGACCAGAGCACGCTTCTGGTAGACTTGTATCCCATTCGCGGCCAGGTCCAGCATGAACCCCACACTATCCGTATTGTGTCCTTCTGAACGCCCGTCGTGGAACATGATGGTATTCACTGCCCCGATACCACGGGCTGCCATGCTGATGGTAGACAACAGAGGGATCACTGCTTGTTTATGGGGGATCGTGACATTCGCACCCGTGTAGGCTGTACTTGCCAGGGACTTAAGACGTGTGGGCAGCTCAGCAGGCGGGGTGGGCAGAAGTTCATACTGCCAATCGCTGAGGCCAGTGGCGCGAAAAGCCGCTTGGTGCATCGCTGGCGAGATACTGTGCTCAACAGGCCAGCCAATCAAACCCACACGGTGCTTCATGTTTCAATCCGCCAGAAATTCAAGTGACAACTCGTTGAAAGCATCAGCATGTTCGATTTGAGGCCAGTGACCACAGCGGTCAAAAATGTGACTCTGGCAATGGGGGATCCGTTTTACAGCAACGTCTACATGCGAAACAGGGACTGCCAGGTCCTGTTTGCCCCACACCACCAGCGTTGGCACGC
>JAADYW010000082.1 GCA_010092845.1 Chloroflexota bacterium | reverse complement strand
TCTCCTAATAGGTGCTGTTGCTGGGTGGCCCCATTTCAGCAATAAGTTCGCTGTATTATTTTATGTTAGTAATCCTTGACATCAGATTGACGAGCGAATACAATAAAAGCAGTTGGGGACTTAACGATCTTAACTCAATACTCTCCAGACGCACGGTGCGTCTTTTTTATATGTTAGGATAAGTGCTGCCTCTCAATCGTTTTGCACGCCGATGGGTCCCCCTATTACGTGCGAAAGGAGGTCGGCCCTAAATCCCTCTCATTAGGGACCTCAGGGCTTCGAACCGGTGACTCCAGATAATCATCATTATGTTAGTTCTAGAATCCTACGCCTGAATGTAGGCTATATCACATCCCAGAACGTAGGCTTCTCACGCGAAACCTCAATCGAGGTGCCATCGAAGCTCCAGGTCACCACGGATTTGATTCTGGGGCACATGTATGCCACGTTGCGGCTGTCCCACGCTCATGGTGGTATCCTGGTCCAGGGCACGGTGGAAACTAGCGTCCTGACGGATTGTTCGCGCTGTGCCGAGGCAGTCTGGCTGCCAGTTGAATTTGAGATTCAAGAGCTGTTTGCAACAAATGACGACTTGGATACAGAATACCGCGTTGATGACAGCAATTTTCTAGATCTTGGGCCGCTTATTCGTGAAGAGGCCTTGCTGAGTGTGCCTATGGTGACGCCCACCGACGCCGAAAATCGATGCGTCATCTGCGAGCGTACATTCGGTGATGTTCTGCGCGAACACGGATTGGGAGACGATATTGACCCCCGGCTTGAGATCCTGCGCAGCTTGCGCGACCAGATGAATCAATCAGATGAATGAAGCTGAATAGTCGTTTCCACAGCTAGAGGGATTAGAGGGTAGGTGATGTCCGATCTGTATAAACGTAGCAATGATAGAGATTTCTTGGATGACCATGACAGAATTATACCCGATCATGATGATGAAATGGATGAGATAGAAGTTGATCCATTCGCTTTTGCAGATACAGATGCCACCGATGACGATCTCGATGAGCTCGAGGTAGATGAACTTGATGATTTTGACGATGACGATGATTTAGATGATGAGCTTGACTTGACCGATGTGTCATCCGATGACACGGTCGGTCTCTATCTGAAGGAGATGGCGCGGGTGCCGCTCCTGAGCAATGAAGAAGAAGTATCGCTGGCACGGCGCCTTGAAGAAGGGCAGGCTGCTGGCGAACGCCTCATGCTGTTGCGCGCGAGCGGCAATAGCTCACCCGATGAAGTCACGGCCCTGGAGCTGCAAATTGAGGATGGTCGTGATGCGCGTGACCATCTGATCAAGGCGAATACCCGCCTTGTGGTTAGCATCGCCAAACGCTATATGGGGCGGGGCGTCCCGTTTCTCGACTTGATTCAGGAGGGGAATCTGGGCCTGATGAAAGCCGTCGAGAAATTTGACTACAAGCGTGGCTATCGTTTCAGTACCTATGCCACCTGGTGGATCAGACAGACCATTACGCGCGCAATCGCTGATCAGGGCCGGACTATCCGCGTTCCGGTGCATATGTCCGACCGCATACGCCATTTGTACAAAGTTGCCCGCGAGCTTGAACAGCGTCATGGCCGCAAGCCTACCCCCGAAGAGATCGCCAGCGAATTGGATCTTGAGCCCCGCAAAGTGCAGTGGATGTTGAAAGTCTCCTGGCGTCCGTTGAGTCTCGAGCGTCCAGTGGGTGAAGATGAAGAGAATGAGCTTGGCAACTTCATCGAAGACTATACGCTGCCAACTCCCCTGCAAAGTGCGTATCAGACCCTGTTGCGCGAGAAGCTCGAAGAGGTTCTGAGTACCCTATCGCCACGTGAAGCGCGTATTCTCCGGTTGCGCTTTGGGCTGCAAAATGGGCGGAGTTACACGCTGGAGGAAGTCGGCCAGAAATTTGGCCTGACGCGGGAACGCATCCGTCAGATCGAAGGCAAAGCCCTACGGCGGCTGCGGCACCCCCGGCGCTCGCGCCAATTGCGTGACTTCACGTAGGCAGGGACTGATCGAACGCGATATCTTTACCATAAACGCTGCGTTGCGCGGCGTTTTCTTCTTTGATCGGGATGAAGAAGGGAGTCAATGTTGCGACCGAGCAGGCGTTTAGGGTTTCTTGCGGTACTGGGGTTGCTCTTTGTGAGTATGCTCATCGGCTGTGAGGACTCGGATGCGGACGAGGGGGGCGCAGCCGAGGCCACCCCGAACCCCACGCTCGTACCCTGGCAGCGAGCAGGCACTCCGCTTTCTCTGGAGAATGTCACGGAGCTGACACTTCTAGGCAGGTTAGATGCGCACGAGACCACGGTGGTTACACTGAGTTTCTCCTCAGATAGCTCCTTCCTGGCAACAGCTAACCTTGGGAATTCACCCCGAATCAGGGTGTGGAATCTGGCCAGTGGCCGATCCGTTCTCGATCTGGAGAACATTGCGGCTCGTTGGCTGTTGTTTGGTCCAGAGAGTGAGACCTTCTTGACGATTAGCCAGGACCAGGAGATCCAGGAATGGTCGCTCTTCGACCAAACACTACGCCAGACCCTGACGGCGCAAAACGCGTCGATTGGAACAGTAGATCAAACGACTGATCAGCAGCGCATCGCGATTGGCGGGCGCCTGGGGCGTATCTATCTGTTCACTACAGATCCCCTCACGTCAGAGGGTTTCATCGAGGCACATCCCATCATCCCTGTACAACTCGTAAGATTCACCCCGGACGGGAGCCAGGTCGTGAGCCTGGCTGATGGTGGCAGTGTCAAGCTCTGGGATTTCGCGACAGGGGAGCTTGTCCATGATTTTGGCCGCTTTGACCCGGTCCCTTCACAGGTCGCTATATCCCCGGATGGATCGCTACTTGCTATCGCCAAGACAACAAGTATTGAGCTATGGGACATAAATGAATTCTCGCTGCTACGCACCGTCGTGATACGCAACAATGCCGCTGCTGTCTACCTTGAGTTTAGCCAGGATGGGAGCACATTGATTGGCTATGGTGCTGGCGATGCGGTTTCACTCTGGGATGTGGAGACGGCTGATTTGCTGGTTGAACTCCCTGGTCATGGCGATGGCGTGGTCGGGGTAGTGCCAGCTCTAGAGGAAGACCTGCTGATTTCGGGCGCGCGCCAGACGAACCTGTTCCTGTGGGATATGGCTCCCTTAGAGCAGATCACCACCGCCGACGAAGAGGTGGAACTACGTCGCCGCCAGATTGCACCAACTGGGGTGGATGTCTACCGTCTGGCTTGGTCACCAGATCGTCGTTGGATTGCGTTTACAGACACCTTGGGCCGTGTCTATATTATGGGTGTCCCCGAGTAACGCTTGATCTGCCCTGGTTCCTGTGGTAACGAAATCCGCCCCCTATCCGCGGCTTGGGATGGGGGGCGGGTTATATTTACCTCGTCTGGAAGTCGTTGAAGGCCTATTCGCGGAACAGCTCGCGGACGATGACGTTCCGCTGGATTTGGCTGGTTCCTTCATAGATCTGGAAGACCTTCACGTCGCGCATGAGCTTCTCAACCGGGTATTCCTTCATAAAGCCATACCCACCAAAGACCTGTACAGCATCAACCGTCGTCTTCATTGCGGTGTCTGCCGCAAATGCTTTGGCGAACGAGGCGAACTTGGTATTGGCTCCCAACTCATCGACCATAACTGCCGAGCGCCACACCAACAACCGGGCAGCTTCAACATTCATCGCCATATCCGCGATCATGTGGCCAACAGCCTGGTGATTGTAGATCGGCGTGCCGAACGTTGTGCGCTCCTTGGCGTATTTGATCGATTCATCGAGGGCCCGCTGGGCGACCCCGACGGCACCAGCCGCCACCATGGGGCGACTGCGGTCAAACACTTGCATGGCCAGATAGAATCCCTTGCCGGGCTTACCACCAAGCAGATTGGCCTCCGGCACCTCAACATCCTCGAAGGTGACCTCGGCGGTGTCGGCTGCCCGCTGGCCGAGCTTGTCGAAGTGCTTGCTGACGCTGACACCCGGGGCACTGGCTTCCACCACGAAGCAACTCAGCCCCCGGTGACCTGCTTCAGGGTCAGTCACGGCGAACACCGTGAAGAACCCGGCGACATTGGCATTGGAGATGAACATCTTGCTGCCGTTGAGGATCCACTTGTCGCCTTTCTTCTCGGCACGGGTGCGCATCCCAATCACATCCGAGCCTGCGCCAGGCTCTGTAACGGCATAGGCCCCAAATTCCCCATCGACCATCCTTCCCAACCAGAGTTTCCTCTGCTCGTCATTGGCCCCCAGGATAACAGGCAACGCTGACAGATTGTTGATCGTCATCGCTGTACTAATGCCTGAGCATCCCCAGGCCAGTTCCTCACTCACAATACATTCTTCGAGGGTGTTGGCGCCAATGCCACCGTATTCTTCGGGGATATTGAGGATTGTCAGACCAAGCTCTTGACCCTTCTTAACAACGTCCCAGGGGAATTCACCACTGCGGTCATAGTGCTCAGCGACAGGAGCGATTTCGCGGCGGGCGAAATCACGTGCAGTTTGTTGCAGCATTTTTTGTTCTTCGGTCAGTGTGAAAGATACCCCTTCAAGTGTGGGGGTCGAGACCTCGGCCATTGTGTCTGTACTCCTTTAAGAATTAATCAAATGACGATTTGATTCGATATTATAGCATTATCTTGCTCAACGCCAAAGGAATTTAATCGAGAAGCCCCAGAGCTTTCAGGTCATCATCCAATTGAGAGACCGTATCGTAAG
>JAADYW010000081.1 GCA_010092845.1 Chloroflexota bacterium | reverse complement strand
TGCATGGAAGGCAGCCAGGCCGGTAGCGAGCCGCTCGAGTAGAGCGGCATGGTCGCCCTCGGTGCCACCCTGATCGGCATGGGTATCCCAGCCGCCAAGATCAACGCACGCCGCCTCGAGCCCGACATCCGCTCGGATCAGCGCTGCCGTTTGCATCAAGGCCAGGCCAAACGGGTCCTCTCCGTAAAGGGCACCATTCTGAGGGCGATACTGGTCAATCCGCACCTGCGCGACGATGTCAATCGCATCGGTTGTCGCCTGGGCGGCTGCTTGCAACGAGTCCGTATCCTGAGTGTACAGACTGTTGATCGTCTCCAGCATTTGCATGGCCACTTCGGTACGTCCTGCCAGATGGTAATCGGCGATGGACTGCATCACCACTGGCGATACCGGGCCACGAATGGCCTCCTGCGCCGCTGTCCCCCACCCAACAGCCCGGACCGGTGAATTGTTCCCTGTATCCAGGGTCGCCAGATGGCGGCCGATCCAACCCGTCGTGAGTGTCTGGTCACCGGGTGTACCCCGTTCCATATAGCTCATCGCTTTGAAGTGAGAGCGTGTTGGATCGGGCGAGCCGGTGGCGTGGACAGCCGTCAGATGGCCGGCATTGAAACTGGGCTGCAAGGCTTCGAGGCTGGGATGTAGCCCGAAGAAGCCATCCAGATCAAGTGTTCTGGCGCTGGTGCCACTGGCATCGGGACGTGGGATCGCGATCTGAGGACGCGCGGTGTAATAGTTTTCATCACCATGGGGCACGATCATATTCAAGCCATCAGCACCGCCACGCAGGAAAACACACACCAGCACGTCGCCACGGGGCGCCTGCTTTTTCGGCGAGAAGGCCAGGCTTGGCATCCAACCCGGTAGTAACAACGCTGCGCCTGAAATCGTACTGAGGGCGGCGCTGCGCCTTATCATCTCACGGCGCGTGTAGCTTTTTGGTCTTTGCACAGGTTTGTCTCCTTACCTCGACTTAGCGGTACTGGAATGCAGGCGCCGCCAGCAACAGCGCAATGCCATCTTGCAGGCGCTCGACCTCATCGGAATCCCCGGAATTGATGTACGCCATCACCACCTGTAGTTCATCGCTGGAAAGTTCACGGCCATAGAAGTAAGCCCCCAGAAACCGGATAATCGGTTCGGCCTCGAGCGGGACGGCCTTGGCCTCGAGCAATGGCAAGATTGAAGCCGTAGCGCCGGGGATTCCACCGTGAGCCGCCGCAATCGCGATATTCCAGCGGGTCAGAAGGTTGTCATCCCACTCCTCTTGACGATCAGGGTAACCATCGGGCGAAGAACGATTGAACGGCAGATGTCCCATGTTGAGCATCACGCCACGGAAGGGGCCCGCAAACGATCGAAATTGCTCGATGTTGAAATTCAGGGCCCGCAGAATGCTGATCGTATACTCAAACGGGCGCTTGAACTTGGGGGTGGCTTCCCAGAACCCCGGGGCCTGGAAGAGCGTGCGCAGAACGGCCCGGATATCGCCATCTGTCTGCGCAAAGGTTGCAGCGCAGACATCAACGATCTCGGCTGGCGGATCATCGGCCACGAAGCGGCGAACCAGTTTGGTGCATACAAAGCGCGCGGTCGATGGGTGCTGAGCCAGAATATCCAGCACGGCTTCCCCATCCGATTCTCTGCCACCGGCCGGTATCTGGTGGCCCAGAACCGTCTTTGGGCCATCGTCATGCATACGTGGGTTGAACCAGAAGCTACCCGGTTCGCCCTGGCCAGGGAGCCGACGCTCTCCACGCGGACGAGCCACCGTCCAGCCGGTGAAACACCGCGCTACCTCTTTGACATCGTCCTCGGTGTAGCCCCCGTCGACGCCTAGCGTATGGAGCTCGAGCAGTTCGCGAGCGAAATTCTCATTGGGGGCCTCGTAGGTACTGGTTGCGTTATCAAGATACACCAGCATCGCCGGACTATGCGCCACCGCTCCCAGCAGATCGCGAAAGCGGCCCATTGCATGGGCACGGATCGCATCGCGGTCGTTGTCAACTTTGAGCAAGTACAGAATCCCGCTGCTCACAAAGATGCTGAAATGGTCGCTCCAGAAGTGGACCATCCGCTCGTAAAGCTGGCGCTGGCTATAGAGCGCCCGGATCACCCAATTTCCAATCAACTGGGCAGCGATGGGGCCAATCTCTTGCTCGTATTCTTCGAAAAGTTGGCCAGCGGACTTGTAGAGATCGCTGAAGCCCTGGATATACGGCGCCAAAGCGGCGTCATCGATACCTTCTGGTGCAAGCTGTTCCTCGATGAAAGCCGAAGCACCGCTGGCTGCGACCCGATCAACCAGTGACGCCGTTGGCCCAAAAGTCAAACGGTCAATGGCATGATGCGTGGGGTCACGCTCAGTGGCACTGACCGGCATTAATGCGCCTGACGGTCGATCCGCCAGTGCTATCGGCAACGCCCGGGCCTGAGCCAGCGCGGCACTGCCCGCCCCCAGCGCCTTGAGAAAATTCCTGCGGCTAATCGTCATAGATGCTAACCTTCCGCTACCCCTATCGTTGCTAGCACTCTAGGTGGAAAGTGTTTTCAAAGTGTTAAACGCGTGTTACGTTTTCTGAAAACGTACGTGGCGGGGTTCACCGAAAAATAAGCGTGGAAGCCCCTAGATTAAGGTGTTCCCGTGGTCTATGTAGACCCACGCAACTCCAGTCGGCAATGTTCGTGTTGCGGACATATCGACAAAAGCAATCGCAAGTCACACGTCAAATTCCTTTGCACTGCTTGTGAGTTCTCTGCACATGCTGATGTAAACGCTGCGGTCAATATTGGTCACAGGGGGTCAGTCAATGCTCCATACGCGGACAGCGCTTAGGTGAACTGCAAGCCCTTGCCTTTAGGCTTGAGGTGATTTGACGAATCAGCCGTCAAGCTGCGCCAGAATACGCCGTACCCGCGCACGCCAGGTGTAGTGCACCACATCCTGACGCGCCTGGCGTGCGCGTGATTGCGCGCGCTCCGGATGCGTTTGTAACTTGCGGAGCGCTATCTCCCAGGCTTTGGGCACGTCCGGCGGACAGAGGACAGCATTGTCTTCGCCGAGGAAGTTCCGCAGGGCGGGCAGATCGCTGGCGATGATGGGGCGCTGCGCCGCCATGTACTCAAAGAGTTTGATGGGGCTCATCCATTGATGGGAGCTATACGTACCAGCGGGCATGCCAATGATGGGAACCCAGTGCTGGTAGGGCATCAGCAGCGCATCACAGGCCGCCAGATAGAACGGTATCTGGCTATTGGGGACAAATCCAGTGAAGCGCAGATTACCAATGCCTTTCCGGCGTGTCTCGCCCTGCCAATAAGCGATGTCCGCATCCTCCCCGCCAACCAGTATGAACGTCGTTTCCGGCAGACGTTGTGCCAGCTCCGTAATTAACGCAATGCCCCGGCCTGGGTATAGGTGCCCGGTGTAACCGGCAACGAATCCAGATGGCAAGCGCAGGCGTTGGCGGGCGGCAACGCGGTCAGCTACTGGCGTGAACCGTTCGAGATCGACGCCGTCTGGCTCAACGATGAGCCGCTCCGGCGTTAGGCAATCAGCAAAACGGTCGCGATAATACTTGCCCAGCACCGGGCTTATGACAATCAACCCCTGGAAGGCGGTTTGGCGTGCGAGTCTTCGGAAGTAAACGGATCCTAGCCGTTTTCCCGGCAGGACATGGCCCTCATACAACGTAGGGATGCCGATTTGGGCCGTCCACATTGCCGCGGCCAGATGGCGCGAGAAGACCAGATCAAACTGGCCACGCTTGACATACCAGAGCGTGCGCAGGATGAAATCGTAGCCCCGAGTTACGAGCCATGATCGGAACAGATGAACTGGATAACCAGTTTCCAGACCGTAGTGCCGCCGGAAATCTTGTGGTGAGAGCGACGCAACGCTGTTGGCGGGGGCAAAGAGTTCAGTCGGGTAGCCTTCTTGCACCAGCGCCTGGCACATCTTGGCAACCTGAAACGTATTAGCGGCCCGCGACGGTAGCGGTTGGCCATGAATATAGGCAATGCGTTTGGGCATTAATCCAGGTGTCGGCAAATACTCAGCGAATGTTAAGTGCAATCCTGCCTGCACAACGCCTATAATACACTATGATGAAACGTAGTAGGATCATCCACTGAGTGAGAGAAGCTGCTTTATTGCGTCCCTTCACTAGATAGCCGGTCCCTCTAGGCAGCATGCGTTTTATGCCGTACGATGGAGATAGCCTATCCCAAGACAAAAGACGCTATTTCCCGTCCGTCCTGTTTCGGGTGCTTGAGATTCAGCGGAGAACAGATTTTGGCAACCAATGGACTCGCAGTCCAGCTTGAAAATGTCACCAAGAGCGTCGAGGTCGGCGAGCGACACCTCCATGTTATCAAAGGTATCACGCTTAACATCCATCGCGGCGAGATCCTGAGCATTATTGGCCCGTCGGGAAGTGGCAAAAGCACCCTGATGGGCTTGATTGGCGGCCTCGATACGCCCACCACCGGCCGGGTCATCATTGACGACATTGACATCTCACGCATGAATGAAGGTCGCCTGACTCAGCTTCGCAATGAGAAAATCGGCTTCGTGTTCCAGCTGTTCCACTTGATCCCGACTTTAAATGCGGTCCAGAATGTTGCCTTGCCGATACGTTTCTCGACAAGACGCCAATATGATCCGACCACGCGCGCAGTTGAGCTGCTAGCGCTCTTGGGATTGGGCCACCGGCTACGCCACCGCCCTGGGCAACTCTCGGGTGGGCAACAGCAGCGCGTTGCCATTGCCCGTGCGCTGGCCAATGATCCGCCAGTGTTGTTATGCGATGAGCCGACGGGCAATCTGGACACCAAATCTGGCCAGCAGGTGATGGATGCGTTAAAGGAGATCCGGCGCGACCTGCGAACGACCGTCATCATCGTGACCCACGATAGCCTGATCGCAGAACAGGCCGACCGGATCGTTACGTTAGAAGATGGCGTGATTGTTGCTGAAAGAATTATAAGTGAGACGTATCGGTAGGTGGTATGGAACGACTGTGGTTTTACATCACACACTCCTGGAATGACCTCCGTGTAGGTGGAAAACGCACCCTATTCGCGCTGCTGTGTATTGCGGCCGGGGTGGCGGCGGTGGTAAGCTTGCAGACTCTCGGCGCTATGATCGAGCATTCCCTCACGACCAATCTCCAAGAGCTTAATCGCGGCGATATCCGTGTGTTTCCCCCTGGACCAGGCCCCGGCCGCAAAGCGAGGGCCGATGTTCGTGTTGATAGTCGCTATCTAGCCACAACCGGCGCTGCTAACACCGTTTTCACCGAAAGCGGGTTTCTGGCGATCGAGCAGGCGACCCTCCAATATGACCCGGACGCAGAGGTTTCATACCGTTTCTTCTCGCCAAACGATCCGATTGCCGGCACATTTCTGGAAACTGAGCAAGGCTCGCGCACGATCTTCCCCATTATCATCGAAGCGGACTATTCAATCTACCGCGATACGTTGACGGTTGACGGGCAAAAAGTCGGTGATGTTATCGAAAGCCCGACCGATATCGTCATCAGCGATAATGCCGCGGAAGACTATGGCCTCTCAGTCGGAGATCGCGTCCAGCTCAATGGGGCCGACGAGATGTTCACGGTCCGCGGTATCGTCGACCGCGAGGTCGAAGCATTCACCGAGAATTTCTTCTTCGTTACGCTGTTTGGGTTCTATTATGCGGATAGCAGTGTGCGTGAAGTCTTCAATTTCGACAGTGGCTCTGATATCTTCGCTGCGGAGATCTTCATCAACCTCTCGGACCCCAGCCCCGGGCAAGTATCAAGCATCTCCCAAAATCTGGAGCGGCGGTTCCCGTTCATCTCCGTCAGTACGACATCCGACATACGGGAGCGAAACTCGCAGCTCACCGGCGCTGTCAATGATCTGGTGCTGCTGATGGGTGTGGTGTCCCTTCTGATCGGCGGCGTTGGGATTGTGAATACGATGTTCGTAATCGTGACGCGGCGCACTACTGAGATCGCCGTCCTCAAAACGATCGGCCTGAAGGCGCGCCAGGTGACACTGCTTTTCCTGGTGGAGTCGATAATTCTGGGGGTCGTCGGGAGTTTGATCGGGTGTGTGCTGGGGCTTGCCCTCGCTGCACTCCTGGAGAACTTCGAGGTCTGGTTTGGCACCCGTCTGGATTGGGTCTTTTCCTATGAGGCTGTCCTACGCGGATTCATCCTGGGTGTGGTTGTCACAGCTATCTTCGGGTTCTTGCCCACGCTTGTTGCCGGCCAGGTACGCCCCGGGAACGTACTCCGGCCCAGCACCACCCGCCTACCCAACCTGGGGATCTTACAAACGCTTGTGGCCCTGAGCGTGATCTTCACCGCCCTGGGCGTGATCGTCTGGAGCATACTCGGGGGCACATTGAGCCCCGATGTTGACAGTGACACCCTGCTGGTCGCTCTGGATGGTAGTGTGCTTCGCTTTGGGGGTGCGCTGGGGATCGCCTTGTTGCTGGGGCTTGCCGCCGGGATTGGCGGTGCCGCCCTGGCCCCGGGCCTGGATCTGGTCCGCCGTCCGCCGGAGCAATTAGGCCGGGCCGGCCGCTCGGTGCGCTATGGATTACTGCTCTGGGGACTGGTTGTTCAGACAGTGCTACAGGGAGTTCTGTTCTTCTCTATCGGGATCGTAGCAACGGCCCTGCTACAGGACAAGATCACCACCGAAGGGGCAAGCCTCTCGCTAGCGGTCGCGGTCGTCCTAGGGCTGGCGATTAGCTTCCGCACCTTCAGACACCAACGCAATATCTTCGTCATACTGGGAGCCGTGCTACTCGGCTTTCTGCTGATGCTGTCTGGCGGCATGATACTCGGCACCGCCCTTGGCGCAGCCCTAGGCGCTCTGCTACCGGGAGAACTGTGGCAGCTGGCTGTTGATCTCATGATGGGGATCGCCTTGGTCGAGCTCGCCTTCGTTGCCGTTATCACGGTCGTTGGCGTGTTGTGGTTCCTGGTTACATTGACCGCGCGGGTACCAGCCTTTGATATCCCGGACATCAAGATATCGTTCCGCGCGTTGGTAACCAATCGCAATCGCGTCTCGATGACGCTGCTGGCCCTGGTTATTGGTGTACTGACCCTTAGCCTAGTTACGATGTTCGCTGACTCACTCAAACAGTACTTCGCGCTCAACCTCGAGGATAATCTAGGCGGCAATGTTGTGGTCCTGACCTTTAGCGGCAGTGGTAGTGAGTGGGAAACCACTCTGGATAATCTGGATAACGTACTGGATGAGACTGACGGTGTCGAAAACTACAGCCTGGTGACCACTTATCAGGTTGAGTTTGTCGCACTCGAGCGCCAGGACGGCTCCCGTCTCAAACGGACTCAGCTCATCGAAAACATGCAGGCGGAACTCCCTACTGACGAAGATATCTCCAGTTTCCTGGATGTGAGCTTCGGCAGTATTGATGGACGACAAACCGATGGATCATTGCCTGTTAAGGAATTCCTGGAGGGTGGCCGCCAGCTCCAACCAGAGGATGCTGGACAGCAGCGTATTGTAATCCGTGGCGCACGACCGATCCGTGCCACCGGGATCAAGACGGGCGACTTCCTGATCTTCAACTTCCCGGATCCCACCACAGGCCAGCGACGCCAGTTGCGCTTCGAGGTCGTCGGCATCACCGATGAGGTCAGGGGCGAGCTCGGGAGCGATATCGGCAGCTTCATCTACGCGCCCATCGACTCGTTCGAAGGCATACGCCCCGAAGCGATCTGGAGTGTCGCCAATGTCGAGGAAGATCAACTCAGCGAATTCCGGGGCAATGTTCGGCAAAATGTTGCCACCGCCGTTGTTCTGGAAACGCGCTTTCTCAACCAGATCGTCAACCGTTTGATCGACCAGTTCACCGCGCTGCCCTTCGTCGTCGCGGTATTGAACCTGGTTACAGGTGGCGCGGTAATTGCCAACTCGGTCGCGCTGAGCACTCTAGAACGGCGCCGCGAGATCGGGGTAATGAAATCACTGGGAGTACAGCGCGAACGCGTCCTGGGCATGCTTCTACTGGAAAACAGCCTGATGGGCTTGTTGGCCGGGATTATCGGCGTCGGATTCTCCCTCTTATTGTTAATCCAACTGTGGGCTTTCCTCTTTAATGGGGATCTGCGGGGTAGCATTCCTGTTGATACCGCGTTGATCCTGATGGCACTGTGTGTAGCGATTTCGCTACTCGCGGCTGTTTTAACTGCCTGGGGCGCGAGTGGCGAGAAGCCGCTCAATGTCTTGCGGAATGAGTAGCAAATGCGCAGGGCCGCATCTCACGGCCCTGCTGGTATGAATAGTCGCCTTGTCTGAATAGCGCGGATAAGTGCAGCTACCAGTCTTTCGTTACATCAGGATCGACGAAGTAGTTCTTGCAGGCCTCGTCAACAAGCTTGGGGGTCAACCGCGGTTCTTCGCCAGTATAGGTACAGATCGACTTGATGATCTTCAGAATGTCGCGGGGATGAACGGCCTCCATGCGGCGGCCGGCATCGCGGTACCACTTCTGAACCAGATGGAGAAATCCTTCTTTCTCCATTGGCACCCCGAGCTGCTTGGACATGATACCAAAAATCTGAAAGAACATGCGATCATCGGGGCTCTTGACCTCAACCTTCATCTGGATACGACGCAGGAATGCACCATCAACCAGCTCATTGGGGTCAAGATTGGTACTGAAGACGATCAGCTGCCGGAATGGAATCTGGAATGCCTGCCCCGTGCGCAGCCGCATAAAATCGTAGCCCGACTCCAACGGTACAATCCAGCGATTCAGTAGCTCCTGTGGCTGCATCATCTGACGGCCAAAGTCATCAATCAGCAGCATACCGCCGTTGGCCTTCATCTGTAGGGGGCTTTCATAGAACTTGGCAACCGGATCAAACCGCAGCTCCAGGGCATCCATCGTCAATTCGCCACCCACTGTTACCGAAGGCCGGACCCACTTGCCCCAGCGTTTATCGATGAAGCGGTTTTCGTCTGCGTTGCGCTCGACCGCATTGAAGATCAGCGGGTCATAGATGCTAATGACATAACCAGCCAACGTCACTGCATGCGGAATCCAGATAGGATTCGTTCCTGCGATAAGCTCGGCGATGGCCTGCGCAATCGTGGTCTTACCATTACCCGGCGGTCCGTAGAGAAATAACGACGTCCCAGAGTTAACCGCAGGGCCAATGCTGCGATGGAAGTTCTCAGGCAATACCAGATGGGAAAGCCCCTTGCGTACCTGGTCCTGGGTAACATCCAATTTGTCCTCAGTCTGAAGCATGATCGCCTGAATATACTTGTCAATCGGGACCGGGGCCGGGCCAATGTACTGGCTGCGCTCCATCGCGTCACGGGCACGTTTGGCGCCTTCGTCGGTAATGCCATAGGTATAGGCAAAACGGCCCATCTGGCCCGCGCTAGCGACCTCGAGCAATTTCTCATGTTGCAGGCGCGAGATGATGGTATCCAGCACCTGGGGTTCAAGCCGGATAATCTCGACAAGGCGCTTGAAACTCACCTCGCCCTCGTTGAAAATAATCCGCATGAGCAGGTCGACGACAATCGACAATGGAACATCGAGCTCATTGACATCCTGGGGCGCCACAAGAACCTTATGCAGCGGGTGGGATTCCTGGTATCTTTGAGCTGTTTGCGGTAAGGCTTGTGCTTCAGTCATAGGCACCTTTGTCCTTCAGTTTATCGGTTCGCTATGTTGACTGATCTTCTTGATGCAAATGCCGGGCGGTCATCCACTGTTCGGCCAGCGTCTGGGCCAGAACCTTGTATATCTGAATGATCGTACTAGGCTCTTCTTTTTCAAGGCGCTCAAGGGTCTCCAGGGTAACTTTCAGAAGCTTGACATCCAGCCCGGCTGCGGTTGTCGCCAAACGCGACTGTCGGCAAAGAAGCCCAATCTCACCAAATGACTGCCCTTCGGTGATAATGCTGACCGTCTGTTCTTTGCCTTTTTCGTCTTTGGTCAATACCAGGACCATCCCCTCCAGCACAAAATACATGGCATCCGAGGAGTCACCTTCGGCAAAGATGGTGCTCCCGGCCTTAAGCTCCATCTCCTCAGCATGTTTGCGAATCGCATCGATCGATTTACCGCCGAAATCCCAGGTCACGAACCAGGGATCCATTTTCTCGGTGGGCATATCGTTGGAAATATCGTCCAGTGTCATAAGCACTCACTCTCCATGAAATCGTGACCTGCCAACAGCACGTATTGTCG
>JAADYW010000080.1 GCA_010092845.1 Chloroflexota bacterium | reverse complement strand
TTGAAAACCCCGGGTTCGTTGGATTGCATATCGAGGATACCGAGCGGTTGGCCGGCAATTGCCAGAGGGATAGCAATCTCGGATTGCGTATCAGGCAATAACGGATTCGCCACGAAAATACTGCTGGTGCGTGTATCGGTTACCAGAATAGGCTCACCGCTTTGCACGGCACGCGAAACAATTGAAGTTTCATTCATGTCAAGGCGGTGTTTCTGGCGCAGAAGCTGTCGGCCTACCTGCCCAGTTCCGGCACGCAGATGAGCGTAACGTTGGGCTTCATCTAGCAGATAGATCTGAACATAGTAGAAGTTAAAGCGTTCGCGAATGGCATCCACCAATCTCGGGAGCATGTCCTCTTGCCCCGTGAAGGCTGTTGCCAGACGGCTTACTTCAAGTGTGGCAGACAGGTTTTCAGTACGTTCCGTAACACGGGACTCCAGGTTGGTTACCATCTCCTGGATCTGCTCAGCCATTGTGTTGAACGTCTGGCCGAGCACACCAACCTCATTGCGCTGGGCCAACTGCGCACGTTCCTTGAGATCGCCGCTGGCCAGACGACTGGCGGTCGCCGTAAGCTGTGTGATTGGCTTCGACACGCGACTAGCCACATAGAAACCAGCGCCTGCGGCCAGGACCGCAACCACCAGACCGACAATGCCGGCTGTGTTGCGTGCATCAGTGACTCCTTGAAGGGCCTCTTGCTCGTCCTGCTCAGCTAGCAGTGCCGCATTCAGCTCAGGAATATAGCGGTAGACACCAACAACGTCGAGCGCCGGATCGCGATAGTCACCATATGTCCCGGAGCCATTTTCCCCCTTGAGCGCTTTCTCAATACCTTCACTCGAGTACCCGCTCGTCAGCTCATACCCTTCGAAACGGCTTGGAGTCAGCAGATAGTTCTGAACCGCGCTAACGAGGTACGTTTCACCACTATCCCCGAGGCCGGTACGCTCACTCATGATCTTACCAAGCTCGGCAAGATTCAGTCGTGTTGCCAGGATACCGACTGGGTTGCCTTGCTGGTTGTATAGCTGCTGTGTTTGCAGCATAACCATCTGGCCCCGGGTTTCATCAAAGTACGGGGTCTGTATGTAGTCGTCGCCCGATTGCAAACTCGGCGCAAAATAGGGCGCCAGATCCACCCGCTGGCCGATCTGGCTTTGATCTGAAGCAGCCAGAATGGTGCCATCTAGATCATAGATGAAGAGTTCTTCGAAATCTGGATCAGCCCGGGTCGAATTGGCCAAGAGATTGTTGAGCGACATCTGTTGCTCCGCCGACAACTCGGGTGTTGCGGCGAAGTCAACCACGACCTGCGATTGGGCCAGCAGATCCAAGCTATTGTCTGTATTGCCGAGCCAGCGACGGATTTCATCATGTTTCAGCTCGGCAACGGATTCAAGCTGGTCAATCGCTTGATCGCGCGCCTGATCACTTGTCTGGATAAAAGCGATCACCGCAACGGCAATTACCGGGATAATTGCCAGAATCACAAAGTAGAACACCAGGTTCCAGCGAAGCTGGCGCCAATAAGGCAGTGTTGCCCCCGAGGGGTTCTGTGTTGTACTCATCGACTTTCTGCCTCCTTGAATGTAGCCAGGGCAATCCCATTACTTCTCATTCCAACACGTCTCCCCGTAAATATTCCGCGCAGAAATCGACTGGCGTTTCGGGGCGAGTATTAAGCCCATTTTCAAGTGCATCTGTTCAGCCCCCTATGATGAATCGTCTATATGCCCTTTATGTTGTATGTATACGAAACGATGCTTATGACTTGATATTGACAATGCCATCGTCTTCATCGCCGAGCTGCAATTCGATAGCCGTGTGAGGAACACGTAGCGCCTTCCCCAACTCGCGCACGGTAACTTGTAGTACCTCTTCCATCGATGCAGCCCGCTGAATAGTCTGCGAAATACTGCTCAGAGCCTGACCATGACGGCTGGCCTGGCTGGCTTCCTCAAACAATTGCGCATTGGCCAATGCCGTTGCCACCTGCGAGGCCATAACTTCAATAATTGCCAACAGGTGCTCAGTGAAGAAGTCTGTACGATCACTTTGCATGGCGAGCACGCCCAGCAATTCGCCACGCGCAACCAGTGGCACCGCCAGCTCGGATTTCGTGTCTGGTAGCAGCGGGTTAGGCATGAATTCAGGGGCCTGCTCGACATCATTCGCGATGACGAAATCGCGCGAGCGAGCTGCCTTGGCGGCCAGGCTACGTGGGCTGGAAATAGGTATCACCTGCTTACGTGCAACCATCTGGCGACCAACGAAACCAGCCCCCGCAGCAAGGACCAATGATTCACGATCTTCGGAAAGCAGAAACACGTGGACGTGATATAGCCCGAAGCGGTCATTGGTGAGGCTGGTAACCGCTTGCAACAACCGTTCAACGTCCAATAAAACCGAGATTTGTTGGTTCACCTCAATAATGGTCTGGAGATCACGCGTGGCTTCTTCAACGCGGCTTTCCAGCCCGTGTACGGTGGTATCAAGACGGTCGGCCATTTTGTTGAACGCCTGACCAAGGCGCCCAATATCGTCCGGTCTATCTGCATGCGTTGTCCGTAGCGACAAATCGCCGCCAGCGATACTATTGGCTGTCTGGGCCAGGCTGGATAACGGACCGGTGATACGGCCGGAAACGAGTAGCGCAAGCCCTGCACTGAAGATGACAAGCACCACAGCCCCCACCAACGCCCCAGTGGTGATGTCGTCGATCTTGGCCAGCGCTTCGCCCTCATCACGCATATTGCCCAGAACCCAATAGTAGTCTGCCCCCGGGGGTTGAATACGCTCAAAATGAACGAGGAACCCATCCTCAGTCGTCAAATCACCCGTTTCATCTTCAATCAGCATGCGCTCAAACTCTGCGCTGGTGAAGGCATCGCTCAGATTGGCACCGGCAACGCCGCCAATCGAATCGATGCCCGGCTCAAATCCAAAAGTGTGGTCTGGCGCGGCTGAGTTCTGCAAATAGTAGGCATAACCATTCTCAGCCTCACTGGCATCAACCAGAAAAGTCTCAGCATCGCCGGTGCTCGGTTCGATCAGGTCCAGCATGTTGTCAGCCATGATGTTGGTCACAACAACCCCGGCCAGCACCCGTTCGCGGGTTGCGGGGTTGTTGACATAGATCGGTGTCCCATAGCGCAACACGGGTATGATCGTTCCATCGGCCAGGGTGCCCTGGATCGCCGGCGGATCGCCGGTCCGGCTCAGGTCCAAACGTGAGACATATAACCCGCCTTCAGGCAATATAGCGCTCTCGCTGAAATAGCTCCGGTTGCTGCGGTTTTGCAGTTGATCTTCCTGCGAAACCTCGACAGAACCATTGTGGGCATCAATACGCACGACCTCATTGCCATCCACATCAAACATTCGGACCTGTTGATAGACCTGACGTGCTTCAACCAACGCCAGGAAATCATGCTCTACCGCGCGCCGTGCGTCCTCAAGTTGGAGCGGGCTACCGGTTTCCACCAGGGCGAGGCCAAGGCTCTGAACACTTTGCAGATCGCTCAGAAGAACAATATCTTCGTGTACGCCGTCCAGAAACGCGTTCAGTTCTCTTGCTTGTGCCTCGATATGCGCTTCCTCTTCCTGATGGATGCGGTCTCCGATCTCGTCGCGCCAGCCAGGAAGTGTCTGGGAAACCGTGAAGGCCACAACGATGATGATCAGAAGAGCAATCAGGGCGGTCAAACGCCACTGTAGTCTGGTCTGAAACGGTCGTAGTAAAGCTCTCATGATTATTCACCCATTCCTATTCGCGCCCATCGCCATCAGTTAGCTGGAGTTCGATCGCTGTATAGGGAACTCGCAGTGCTTTGCCTAGTTCGCGCACTGTCGCCTGGAGAACATCCTCCACATCGGTGGCTCCCTGAATACTGCGGCTGATGTTACCCAGGGCACGCTCATGACGGCTGATCTGATCTGCTGTTTCAAACAATCGGGCGTTACTGATTGCGGTAGCAATCTGGGATGCTAGCACCGTCAGGATCGTGTACAGATCCTCGGTGAAGTAGTTCTGCTGGTCACTCTGAACGTCGATTACACCCAGGAGTTGGCCACGGGCCACCAACGCGACCGCCGTCTCTGAACGTGTATCGGGCAAAAGCGGATGCGGCAAGAAATCGGCCGATTTCGTAACATCGTTGACAACAAGTCCTTTATAGGATCGTGCCGCATTGGCCACAACACTATTCAGGTCGTTGAGCGCAATGGTTCGGCCTTCGGCGACCATCAACTCGCCGATATACCCGGCCCCCGCCTTCAGGACGAGCGCATCGCCTTTGTCATTGAGTAGGTAGACCTGCGCTTGGTAGAGATCAAAACGCTCTTTGACCAGGTCACTCACATCTTGCAAAAGACGGTCAACATCAAGGATAGTTACAATACGGCTACTCACTTCGACCACAGCCTGAAGATCACGGGTTCGCGTCTCGACGTTCTTTTCCAGATTGGTCACAAGGTTCTCAAGACGCGCCGCCATTGCATTGAATGCACCAGCCAGCTCGCCGATTTCGTCGGGATTAGTTACCTTGGCACGTAGCGAGAACTCACCCGCTGCGAAGGCCGCAGTTGTGTCATTGAGGTTTCTCAACGGCCGCCGAATGATGCGATTGAACAGAAATATGGTGATGAACGCCAGCAAAACACCAGCGGCAGCAACAGCGACCAAGGTTGAGAGCCCATAGGATACCAACTCAGATTGAACGTTATCACGGGAGTAGCCAATCCGTACCTCGCCCAGAACACGATCCTGAGAGACAATCGGCTTACGAACCTCATCTACCCCCGGCTCATCAAGCGCGTGGTCTACAATAGCGACAATATCAGTCTGACCATCATCGATCGCCGCGGCAATGTATTTGTTATCCCGATCAAGATAGCGGGTCAGCGCCTGGCCTTCGCCGTCGACAATAATGGTATAGACAATATCGTCCTGGTCTGTCGTCTGGCGCATCAAAGTTTCGACAAAGGCAAAATCGAGGCTCAGGATTGGTTCCGGTACGACCGTACTGAGCAGTTCAGCATTGTCTTCAGTTTTGGTTTCGAGCTCATCGGTTTCATCGACGAGCTGCTCGTAAAGCAAATACAGCCCAAATACCAGCTGAATGGCAAAGAAACCGGTGAGCGCCACCGCCAGATAGCGAAAGGCGACACTCTGGACAAATCTACGGGGTGTAGTTGTGCTGTCTACTGCCATCACCTAATTACTTTCTACTACGTAGAGCAAGGGAACATCATTGCACTGCGGCTGTTTCTGCGTCCCAACTTGGCAGTTTGAGAGTTTCAATCAGGACATCAATCGACGAGTAATCAACGGCTGGAATAAACTGTGC
>JAADYW010000079.1 GCA_010092845.1 Chloroflexota bacterium | reverse complement strand
CTATATCCTCTTTGTCGGCACCATTGAGCCGCGTAAGAATATCCCCGGTTTGGTCAGGGCCTATGAAATACTCAAATCCCAGCGCCCTGATGTGCCCCATCTTGTTTTGGGGGGACAGCGCGGTTGGCACGCGGATGAAGCGCTGTCGGCGATCCAGAATTCATCTGCGAGGGCAAGTATTCACTGGATCGACGACGTTCCCTTCGAGGCGTTGCCGGCCCTGTATTGCGGAGCGACTGTCTTCGTGTTGCCATCGTTTCACGAGGGGTTTGGCATGCCAGCTATCGAGGCAATGGCGTGTGGAACACCGGTAGTGGTTTCAGCGCGTGGTTCTCTCCCCGAAGTAGTTGGTTCTTACGGGGTTTTCGTCGAACCCGACCAGCCAGACAGCATCACTTCCGGAATCGAGCGCTTGCTGGACGACAGCGCGCTGTACCAGCAGTTGACCCAGGATGGCCTTTCACACGCGCGGGGGTACTCGTGGGGGCGTACAGCCAGGATTGCGCTGGGAGTGTATCGCCAGATTCTTGGGTTACAGACGTAGACCAATGCGCCGCTCAGCTCTCCTTGCACTTGTAATCGGCTACCTGGCCCTTTTGGGTGCTTTACGCGTTTCCGAAAACGTTTTTGAGCGCTTGCCACATCTCGAGGACGAAATCGCCTATCTCTACCAGGCCCGGATATTCGCCGGTGGCCAGATCTATGTCGAAACGCCACAACCGGCGCGCGCGTTCTGGCAACCATTTGTGATTGACTGTCGTGAAAATGATACACGCGCGCGCTTTCAAGGCCTTGATTGTGATGGCAAACGGTTCAGCAAATACCCCCCAGGATGGTCGCTGCTGCTGGCTCCGGGGACGGCCGCTAGTCTCGAATGGGCCGTTAATCCGCTGCTTTTCTTGCTGACAATCCTGGTAACCTATCGCCTGGGCCGAGAAATCTACGATGAGCGTGTCGGGATAATCGCTGCCTTGTTGCTGGCCATAAGCCCGATCGCGCTGCTACAGAGCGGTTCTCTGATGGCTCATCCCGCTGCGCTCTTCTTCGCGACTCTCTTTCTATATGGGATGTGGCGCCTCGAGCAGGGGCCGCGGGCGATCCGTTGGGGCGTCCTGGCGGGTATGTCGTTGGGCATGGTGATCGCCATTCGGCCGTTCACCGGCACCAGTGTGGCAGCGCCTCTGGTAGCATATAGTGGCCTGCGGCTTGGCGCAGCCCTGTCGAATTGGGCTATAGCGCGCATGGATGGCCAGCGTCAGTGGTCGCTGTTGTCGTTGGGATGGCGTGTGGCAGTTCTCGGTATACCGATCGCAGCGGGGACGGCCGTAGCCTATTGGGTCGCTTCTGAGATCACGTTCTGGCCGGAATGGCCCGTTCTGGCGATGGGAGCCGCGATCGGGGTTCTGGCGTTGTACACTGCTCTCAAAAAGACTAGCGCTCCATTGCCCAGAAGGCAGAACCCACGCTGGCCTTCACGCCCCTGGCTAACGCTGGCACCACTGTTGGCAGTTGCTCTGTTCACTCTCGTTATCGGTGCGTTGTGGCCTGCCTATAATCTCGTTACGGTAGGGGAGCCTTTCAAGAACCTTTATGAGCTGATCTGGGACTATGACAAGCCGGGTTTCGGCCCGGAGTATGGCCGCAGTGGACATACCTGGGAGAAAGCGCGCCTCAATCTCGGGTGGGATACCCACTGCTATAGCCGCGATCTCCTCGGGTGGGTTGAGCAGCCTGATGATCCTCCCCCGCAGCCAGGACGTGGCAATTCCTGTATGCGAGGTAGTGATGGGCTAAGCTGGCTGTTGTTACCGTTGGGACTGGTGTTAGGCTGGCGCCGGCGCTGGACATATCTGCTCTTATTGGTGGCCGTGGCAGTTATTGGCGGGACGCTATGGTTCTGGATCAACGCTGGCGTTTACAGTGCCCGTTACTACTATGAAGCATCTACCGTCCTGATCATCCTCTCAGCAGCTGGCGCGGTGGGTCTGGCGGACTTGCTCAAGCCGTTTGGTTTGCATATCGGGGTCTATGCCCTGCTAGGGATTCTGGTGTCCATGTCACTCCTGGGGTATACCCCGGACCGCCTGGAGGGATTGTATCGCTACAATGGTATTGGCCGACATCAGATTGAGGGGGTGGATCACTGGCGGACCGATCCCGAAAGGCCGGTTGTGGTGGTTGAGTATGGTGGTGATGGATCGTGGCGTAATCTCGGCGCGATTATGGCGTTGACCAGCCCCTACCTTGATAGTGAGTATATCCTGGCACGGGACCCGGACCGGGTGCTCTTGCCCCAGATTCTGGCCAGGTTTCCAGATTATCAGGTGGTCTACTATGCCGATGGTCAGTTTATGCCTGCACCGCCTAACACAGAGCGGATCGAAGACGACGCTGTGCCGTAGGCTTGTGCCTTTCAAATGGGGCAAGATCGAGGTTACTTCTGCGGAGGAGAGGGGGAGTGCTTCCTGGCGGGTTGTCCGCGGGTTATGGTGAAGTGGTCAAAGTCGCGGGCGACGAACGCATTCGGGAAAAACGTTTCCACTTCGTGGCGCACGTCACGTTCACTATTGCGCCGCGACACATGTGTTAGAATCAGAGATTTCACGCCATGGGCATGGGCAAAACGGGCAGCTTCGCCAGCGGTGATATGGCCCACAGCACGGGCCACATCCGCTTCTTCATCTAGATATGTGGCTTCCATCACGAGGCAATCGGCGTCTTGAACATATTTCCCTAAATCGCGCGTCTCGGCGAGGTCACCGATGATGACGAGTTTGGCGCCAGGTAACGACTCCCCAAGTACATCATCTGGTTCAATCCGACGACCATCTTCCAGGGTAACGGCCTCCCCCTTCACCAGAACTGCACGTTCCGGGCCCGCCGGGACACCTAGCTCCTGAGCCTGAGCTTCCAGGAAGGGGCGGTGCGCTTTCTGTTGAAAAATGAAGCCGAAATTGCCACTCCCCCGATGCACTACCGGGAACGCAGTCACAGTCATATGCTTGTCTTCAAAAACGATGCTATTGGCCTTCAGTTGGATGAGCTTGATCGGCATAGGCGGATCAATGCCACGAATGGCGACGCCAAAGACGAGATCGGAGACGCGTTGCAGAGTATGATACCCGCCATAGATTTCCAGGAACTCGATCCCTTCCTCCCAATTGACAAAGGTCGAGATCAAACCGCCCAGGCCAAGAATGTGGTCCAGATGGGCATGGGTCAGCAACACCCGGTTAAGCTTGCGGAAGCCGATGCCACTTTTCAAGATCTGACGTTGGGTACCTTCTCCACAGTCAACCAGAAACCGGTGTTCTCGGGCGATGACGATTTGGGCGGGGAGGCCACGATGAATGCTTGGGGCAGCCGCTGATGTTCCCAGGAATACGATTTCAAACATAGGCGGTTTCCGGAAGTTGGCTGTATACAAAGCGTGCTGACGATTGGCACCGGTATCAGGGTGATACTACCATAAAAGGTGCCCCCATTAACAGGTAGTAGCCGCGTACCTCACCGGTTTGCGTATCATACACAGGAAGTTGGTTCTCTGGATTGCCATCGTAGACACCAAGCGTAAGCTGGTATGGTTGCTGACGCAGTGTCTCGGGCAAAGTCACATACCCAAGCTGTACGATAACGTCGCGCTTGTGCAGGCGGTCGCTATCGACGTAGAGTTGGTTGGTCTCAGCATATGGGCTTGCCTGGGGCGTATCATGCAAACGGACAAAAACCCCCAGATTCGACGGCGCTGGTCCATCTACTCGCCAGTAAGTGACCAGTGGAATCGACGCCCCCGGATTTAGCGAACGGTCGGTGCCAAATGGTTCATATCCCAGTAATGTCATGTTGCCGCCGAAGCGAACGGGATACGGTGCTGAGACGGGTTCGGCCTGGGTTGTTTCGCG
Source organism: Chloroflexota bacterium (assembly GCA_010092845.1). Classification (GTDB taxonomy): domain Bacteria; phylum Chloroflexota; class Anaerolineae; order Aggregatilineales; family J027; genus J027. The sequence continues at coordinate 18,766 of JAADYW010000079.1, read as the reverse complement.
TGGATAGAACACTGTCGACATAAGCGGTAGCTGGCCGCCTTTGTCAGCGAGGGCTTGCTCCGCGTCCAATGCATACGCGGTACCAGATTCCAGGTGCTCGCCCGAAAACGGCTCGGCAAGCGTGAGCCAGGCCTGGAGAGGCGCTGGCACTGTTGCAACATCGGATGAGTCGGTGAAGATAATGTGCATCAGTTCACCCCCATTCAGAAGCACCAGCGCAAAGCGGCAATTCGCAATCCGAAAGCCGATATCCTCGCCATGTAGCATCCACTCCAGAAGCCGCTGGTCTGAGACCGGTTGGTCCATTGCCGCCACATCGACCTCCTGGATTTGAGGGGAACATACCAAAACAGGGGTATCAGTGGCCCGGTGATCGAGGTGAAGCGCGATGTGCCCCACATTGGTATGGTAGGCTTGTTGCGTATCGGGACGTTCCGGCCACTCCGTATAGAGATGGTGCTGGAAGCGCCAGATATTGTACGATAGCGCCAGCACAACCAGTGTCGCGAATAGAATGAGCAGTGGACGTGGCCATGGCGCCAGCCAGGATTGCTGTTGCAGCCAACGCAGGCGCTGGGGGAGATCCCGATTCTCATTAAGAATTCGCCACGTTTCGACCACTCCGATGCCAATGAGAAGATAGATCAGCGGGTTGGCGAAGGCGAGGGCTGTGAAATCTGGTCCCGATCTTAACCAGATGTCTGGTAGTAGCCCCAGGAAGAAGACGATCAGGATGAGGCCGTAGTTTGGCTGACGCCAACGTATCAAACTGATCACAATCCCCACCGGTATCAGTATGCCCTCAAATGTTGAGACAGTTGGCAAACTGGGAAGATTGTGCGTGGGGTTAGAATCACCCCGCCAGAAAAATGCCAGGAGTGTCTTGCCCGCCGATTCGAATAGTTCGAGGATGTTCCCCGGCCGTTCCATCCAGAAGACGTATAACCCACTGACCGTGCTACTGCGCAGGACCGAGATAAGGTAGGGTAGGCCGAGGATTATCGCCAGTGTCAGGGCATAACTGTTGTGCCACCAGATGTTGCGCGATACGGGCTGGCGACTATAGCGTAGATAGAGAATGTAGAGGATGATCCCTACGCCGATCAAGATCCCGGTATAGTATATGTAGGTTGTTACTACAATGGCCAGCGCCAACAGGGTATAGGGAACAGTCCTGGGGTAATAAGGGCGAATATCCTGTCGCAGATAGTAGGCCTGAGATGCGATCCATATGGTGGCCATTACTGACGGGCTGATCAGTGAAACAGGAGCTGCCGTGCGGGCTGCGATAACCGGCCACAGGCCAAAGCTCATTGTGACCAACGCCACCACGCCCACCGCACTCCCGAAAAGGCGTCGCCCGACCGCGTAAATCAAGGCGAGTGACACCAACCCGCCCCAGATGCCCAGCATCCGGTAGCCTAACAGGCCATCCCCGATAAACCACGTTATCGGTACCTGGAGTAGTTGATATAGCCCCTCGACGCCCCCGCCCCGGCCGCTGTCATAAAAGACCCGAATCGTGCCATCTTTGACTATCTCGACAATGCGGAGGCTGGTGATTTCGTTGCTGGAGAACCCGGCCGGATTGGTTGTCACCTCATGTAGGCGTACACCGAACCCGGCTAGCAATAGCAGGGTAACGACCAGCAGCTCTACACCTCGAGATTTCAAACGACTTCTCCTCAGTAGGAATAATGTCCCCGCACAAATGGTAGCCGGTGCAATTCAAGCGCCGTTCATTATACTGCATCTGCCTAGATCGCGGTGGCAATTGCCGTGAATAGGAGCACGATTATGCCAAGACCAAGCAAGCCACGGGTCAGGTTAGCTTCACGCTTGATGAGCTGGGCGAGATCGTTGGGCTGGTCGCGGGCAGCGAGCAGGGTCGCGCGTTCAATAGCTGGCACTATCCCGAATTGAACGATCCCGACCAGGGCAACCATACCCACATATGCCAGATGCTTGAATAACATGGCGATCGTCCAACCGTTATCGAAGGTCAGCAGTCCTTCGTAATTGGGATCGGCCCCGGTTTGAATCATGCCGGTGCCTACCAGAAGGACCAGGCTCAGATTGGCCATTGGCCGGAATCGTCGTTGCAGCCCCAGCACAAATTGGCGTCTTTCATCCGGATTCCGGAGGAAGCGATGGGCGAGCGGCCATACAAATAGGGTCAGGATAAGCAGACCGCCAATCCATGTGACGGTGGCAAGCAGGTGTACAAAGTAACTGATTGACAGGATTGTTTCTTGCATGGCGTTTTGTTATCAGCTCATTCTATCGGGTTCAAGTATTGATCTCTTGGCGGATGGCTGTAATCAGGATTGGTCGATATCTTCCTCATCTGGACCAATGCGGGCCAGGCGGGGCGCCCGTCCATGCCATAGGGCATCGGGGCGACTGTACCAATGGCCCACCAGTATTCTTCGTCTTCTTCTGTCCAATCAGGGGATGGATAGTTCAGCGCGATCATAAGGCCTACCCAGGGACGCCAGTTTTCCGCGGCATACTGGTAAGCACGCACCAGATAGTCCGCTTGCTCCTCTGGGGTAACGGCAAACCAGTTGTAAATCGACTCAGGGCGTGGGTCGATTGTCCAACCGAATTCGGTGACGGCAATTTGCTTGTCGGCATCCCCATTGGCGACCATGATGGCACGCATATGCTCCACATGCCGGAAACAGCGCCAGCGTAGGCAGCCTTCCGGGTCGGATTCATCTGGATCGCGCTCTGGGGCAAATTTAAAGCCAGGGGCATGAACGGCCAGGATATCGAAGTGCGCGGCTGCACCAGCGTCGTACATCCGCCAGAGAAACTCCTCGTCTGGGATGGCGGTCCAATCCCGGCTGCCGGTTGGTGACAAGCCCGCCGAGATAATCACCGCCTCCGGATCGGCCTCTCGAATGGCCGTGGCACACGCTGCCAGTAGCTTGACGTAGCCTTCTGGGCTTGGCGTGAGGCCTGCCCATTCGCGGGCGAGATTGGGTTCATTCCAGAGCTGGTAGGCGGCAAACCGGCCCCGGTAGCGGGTAGCGAGCGCGCTACAATAGTCGGTCAACCTGCCCATATCAAAGGGAGGATCCCCATAGGCTACATCAGGTTTCAGGGCCCAGGGCGGGGGGGTGCTCAGACGCGCAACAATCTTGATCCCCTTGCCCTCGACCTCGTTAACGACGAGATCGGAGTAGAACCACTGGTAGCGTGCTGGATCATCTTCCTCCAAGTATACAGGTTCGATGTCTGCCCAGGCGAATTTCTGGCGGATATGAGTAAATTGCATCATGTTGATGTGATCCAGGCCGATTTTCCGGTATTCCGGGTTCCACCAGAGTGATGTTTGAATGCCGTAGGTCAATGAGGGGAACGTCTTATCGCTTTCCAGGTTGATAGCGTCCGGCGCAAGATCCGTGACATCGGGATAGGGAGAAGGCGGTCCGTAAGGTAAGCTGCGACCACCGGGCGTTTCTTCGGAGTCTTCCTCCGTTGCGAAGACGATCCAGCCGATTACCGATCCGGCTATCGCGATAAGCACAATACCGACTGCTGCCCACCGCAGATGATGTCTTCGGAGTTGGGGCGTTGGCTTCACTGTCCCGTTCCTTGGTCTTGATATAACAAAACGGGGGCATGTCAACCATACCCCCAGATTCTCACGCTGTACTCGCAGAGGATGCTAGCGTGGCCGACCCCGGAAGTTCATATCCGTGATTGCCGACCACACAGGCGCTGGCACGTAATTGGGGCGAATGAGGGAATAAGGGATGTTGTCCCGATATTCTCTCGAGATGTCCCAGTTCGATTCTGGACCGAAGTTCAGGTTCCAGATGAACGCTAACCACACAAAGTCCCACTCTTCCATCAGTTGGATGGCTTCAACAAGGTATTCACGTTGTTCGATCAGCGTGTTGTCTTCAGCGAACTCGAAGTTCTGGATCGGCAGCAGTTCGCGTGGGGTCAGGTCCTCGGTAACTGCCCAACCAAATTCGGTCACACAGAGGGGCACATCGCTGCCAGCCGCCTGGATCTTGTTGGCGTAGGTGTTCAGTGTTGAGTAGAACGACCACGAATGATTTGGATTGTCAAATGGGCCCCGGAAGACAGCAGTGGGGTCATTGGGTACCTGGTCCCACGGCACATTCGGGCCGATGTTATAGCCATTATGGTGGGCGCCGAAGCAGTCAACGTGATCCAGCAAACCCGCGGCAATCAACTGATCAGTGTAGATGAAATCATCGATAGCGATTTCGTTGTTGACACCCGTGGGGGCCAGGGCACCACTGACAATGATGACGTTGGGGTCGATAAAGCGGATAGTGCCAGCAACGGTTGATACCATCTCGACGTAGTCGGCAGCACTTAGCCCGCCCGTGCTCGTCCATTCACGGGCCAGATTCATCTCATTCCAAACCTCAACGGCATGGATCTGGCCTGGATAACGGCTGATCATGTTGCCGATGAAGGTGGCGAGGTCCTGGTTATTGGCGGGGGGACCATGCTGCTCCAGGTTGACACCTGGTTGGCGGGCCCAATCTGGTGCAGAGACGACGCTAATCAGGACCTTGAGATTCTTCTCAGACGCTTTCTGGAAGAAAAGATCATATCCCAGCCGATCCCAGTCATATACTCCGGGTTCAGGCTCAGCGAATTCCCAGCGCACCTGGAGCTTGACCCAGTTGAGGTTAAGCTGGTTGGCAGCTGCATCCATGTAGCCATCCATAATCTGAGGGTCGTTCTGGAAATTCGGCGTAATCTGAATGCCCAGGTCAAATTCCCGGTCATCAATAGGGGGCAACGTGGGTTCTGGCTGAGGGGTGGGTGTTGGATCCTCTTGCAGAGCTGGCCCGGCGGCCCCGCCGCTACCGGCTGCAAGTGGATTATTGGCCTCATCTTCCGGCTCTGTACTACTCTGCTGGTCCAGCGCTGCTGGCTCTGACTGCTCGTCACCTGTTTCTTCGGTATCATTAGCTTCCGCCTGGAAGGAATTATCGCTAGCCGGGTCCGCTACGCTGGACTCAGGCGCATTGCTCCTGGTGGAATTTTCAGCCGACGCACTATAGTCGCGCTCGATTTCTTGATTCTGCGACAGCGGAACTTCCTGGGCTGCGTTTTCGCTGGCGGTAGCCGTGCCGGTTTCAAGTTCGCCGGTACCTACATAGATACCCACAAAGGTCGCGATAGCAATCAGAAATGTAATGCCAATCCAGACGACAATGAAACCGCGTAATTGTCGTTGCTGGCGTTGTGTTCTCTGAATTTGTGTGGTCACACGTTACTCCTTGCTAAGTTTTTTCGGGCAACAAGATTACAGAGTAAACAGCTAATTATCAAGTTTTTAATCGCTTTCTCAGACATCCCAATTATGGACACGTGCGATCCTACTAGTGCAAATATAGCGCTACCCTGGCGTTTTAGCTATAGCTGACAGATAATCGTTGCGTAGTCATCGATAAGCTGGTAGTCAATCATTGGTGAGCAAGTGGTTTGTGGGAACCTCGTTCCTAAGCCCGAACCGCCGGGCGTGCAACAAAAGACGCCGCTGGCCTGGCCAGAAGACAATCTGGAGCCAGTGGCGTCGGGAAGGCCGTTAGGTGCTATTAGCGCGAGAGTAGATTACAGGCCGGGCATGAGCCGTCCGGCCGGATGATGGCGTAGCCGCCCATCGGGTCAGCCCCATAGGTCCCGGTGAAGTCGAGATTCCAGATGATCACGAGCCGGACGCTACCGCTACTCCGTGCCAGGCGAATGGCTTCGGCCAGCCAGGCAGCATGCTCAGCGACGCTGGTGTCCTGGGCCCAGCCAAATGCACCAGGGAGTTGACCGTAACCTTCTGGTGAGAGGTAGCCAAGTTCGGTGAAACAGATGGGCGTCCCGGGGAAGATACTGCGATAGGTATTCACCATGCCCCAGAAGTAGCGAGTGTAGTAACCGCCACGGGGATCGCCGCTTGTCCACGAGGGGCTGACAATACCCTCGTTGTAGTGTGCTCCCAGGCAATCCATGTAGCGCGCTGCGCCTGCCCCCGCCATCCCGGCTAGGAAGTTGTTATCGTTCCAGACGGCTGCCCGGCCAAAGAGTCCTTCGGCGCCAGTGGGCGCCGGGGCACCACTGATCACAATCGTGGCAGGATTATTGGCCTTGATCGCGTTGTAGGAAAGGGCCAGCAGGCGTGTATATGTTGCCGGGTTGATCTGGCCATTTGGCCATTCGCGGTCCAGGTTGGGTTCGTTCCACACCTCGATCGCATCGGCCCCCAGGGCGGCGACACCACCCACAAAACCGGCATATTGCTGGAAGTAGTTCTCACCACCATTGGCGACATCACGAGGTTCGCCCACAACGCCGAGCAGAATACGCATGCCGTTGGCGTGGGCATTTTGAATCATCCAGGCGACCGACGCCGGATCTTGCCCAGGATGGTAGCGGACCTGCATCTTGATCCACGTCATGCCGGTGGCTTGCATCAGGCCGATGTGATTGAAGCTGCGTACGTGCGCACCATAACTGAAAACGCCCAGGTTAGCGGCGCTGTAGGCAGGCGCCGGCGTGTTGACCGAGCCGGTGCTCCCCTGGCCCGGGCTGGCAGGTGACGTGGTATCTTCGGTAACCGGCAGGGCGGTTACGTCGCCATCGACATCAACCAATGTATGGTAGAGCCAGCCCTGTTGGCCGTTGATCGTCACCTGGATCCAGGTGCTGGACCCGTTGCGCCCGGTCGCTGTTCCGCGGACTCCTTCAGTTAGCCCATCCAATATGGCATATTGCGTTCCCGGCCCGCTCCGGAAGTTAACATTGGCGTTCGTTACCGCCGGGAGGGAAAAGCCAGCGACGCCAGATGTGTCGCCACTACCGGCTGGTGGAACCGTTTCGACTTCGACAATGGGTAGGGATGTATAGATGAAAGTAGGTGGGAAATCGAGGTATTCAGAAAACACCCAGCCTTCGAGGCTACCGTCAACTGCTCTGGTATAGACCCAAAGCCCGCCATTGCCTTCCACATCTTCACGTGCTTCGACCCGGACCATCATATTGAACATATACTGACCCCGGACCGGGAAGCCAATACCCGGATTGCTGCGGACATTCAGGTTATCTGTGATTACCCTGGCTTCAACAGAATCCTGGGCTTGGGCGGGCTTTGAAGTTGTTGCTGGCCCGATGAAGCTGAACAACAATGCTGCGACGAGAATAACCACGATCAAACGGGTGGATTTTTCGACCATAGAATACACCTCAACCACTAATTTTTTGCGACGGAACTTGCAGATCTGGTTTCTATCCTTGTTTAGTCTAGCCGAAGTCTAACATAGTACTTCCGGGTAAACAATAACGCTGATGACAGCGTCAGCCAAGCGTACAGAAGCGTATTCGCCGTCGATTTTGCGCGCTGCATCAGGTATGATGGGCCTCCACACATCGTAGCTTTTGCATAATGGGTAGTTGGGAAGCGTGTTATGATGAATCAAGGCCGCAAAGATCAGTATTTTCTGCTCAGCTTGGGGTGTTCCAAGAATACCGTCGATTCGGAATCGATGGCACAGTTGCTCGACCAGTCGGGTATGGCGAGTGTGGGTGACCCCGGGCAGGCGGAAGTGCTTATTGTCAACACCTGCGGCTTCATTGGTCCGGCTAAGACAGAGAGCATTGAGGCCTTGCGGGGCCTGGCCGCTGGCAAATCCCGTGATCAATATCTTATAGCAGCGGGTTGCCTCTCGCAGCGCTATGGTGAGGCCCTGGCGCAGGAAGTAGCAGGGCTGGATGGCATTATTGGTACCCGGCGCTGGATGGATATTGTCGATCTGGTGCAGCGTCTGCGGGCGCGCAAACACCCGGAGCCGCTCTATCATCTGCCTACAGAGGCGGCCACGGTTGGCCGCGATGAGCAGGGCGCGGCACGGGTGAGTGTTCAGGGAGCCAGTGCCTATCTGAAGATCGCGGATGGTTGCCGCCGTCCATGCGCCTTCTGCGCGATTCCTGCGATCAAGGGCACGGCGGTTAGTCGCCCGGTCGCCTCGATCCTCGACGAGGCTCGATTGCTGCGTGACAAAGGTGTTCAGGAGATCATCCTCATCGCACAGGATTCTACTGACTATGGTCATGATCTTGGGATGAAAAACGGCCTCGCCCATCTCCTGCGATCCCTGGTAAAGGCGGTGCCGGATGTGCCCTGGCTCCGGGTTATGTATGCTTATCCCGGTTACGTGACGGACGACCTCATCGAGACGATGGCCAGCCATGATCAGATTACCAACTATCTGGATATCCCGCTCCAACACGCGCACCGGCAAACTCTTCTGCGTATGCGGCGCCCCGCCAATACCGAATGGGTCTATCGCACACTAGAGAAAATGCGGGGTGCGATGCCGGATCTAGCGATTCGTACCACGTTTATCGTGGGCTATCCTGGCGAGACGGAAGAAGAATTCGAAACGCTCGTGAATTTCGTGCAGGATATCCAATTCGATCGGGTTGGTGCTTTCACCTACAGCTATGAGATCGGTACGCCCAGTGCGACCTTGCCCGATCAAGTTGACGATGCTGTCAAAGCGACCCGCCGCGACCGTTTAATGGAAACGCAGCAGGCCATCAGCTTGCGGCGCAATCAAGCGCAAGTGGGCAAGGTGCTCGATGTCCTGGTCGAGGGGCATGCTGAAGTTGAGAATGAAGCAGGCACCGCTATTGATGAGGTCATCTCGCTGGGACGCTCGTATCGGGATGCGCCCGAGATTGATGGGTATGTCATGATCGAGGGCGAAGCGCCAGCCGGTGAGATTGTGCCGGTGCGGATTACCGGAGCGATGCTATATGATCTGGTGGGTACGGTTGATGTAGGCGGGCCGGTCGTCATCCAGCCGGGGCAGATATACGGTGCAGGGGATTTGCCCACCGAGGATTAGCTGCCGCAAGGGAAACCTGTTCTCGAAGTCTGTAAAAGAGGCCGGCGTATCATAGCCGGCCTCTCGGTTCTACATGCTAGTCTGTCGTAATTTGCATGCTACTCACTGGCACTCGGGGGCAGGAGTACACCATTGATGACGTGGATAACGCCATTTGAGGCCTGGACATCGAAAGTGATGACCTGAATGTCGTTGACGAAGACATCGCCAGCCTCGTTGGTCGTAATCGTCAGTGACTCGCCCTCCAGCAGAGTCTCAACAGCCAGGCTGTCGCTGCCTTCAAGTGCCATCAGGACGTCCTCTGAGGTGTAGGCTTCGCCCACAACATGGTACTGAAGGATGCTGGTCAACAGCGCCTGATCGCCCAGCGCGGCATTCAACGTCTCTTCCGGCAGGGCCGCGAAGGCATCGTTGTTGGGCGCAAAGACCGTGAAGTTGCCCTCACCGCTCAGTGCCTCGAGGATGGCCGGGTCAGCCGTCTGAACAGCCGTCAAGAGCGTCGAGAAGTCCTCGCTCTCCGTGACGATTTCGGCGATAGTCATCAACTCGATCTCCAGCGGGGTGGTCGCGATGAACAGGTCAGCCGTTTCCAGCGTGCCTACTGCGGCGATGAAGTAATTGGTGCCAGCTTCGAGCTCGGCGCCGGGCAGTTCCAGCAGGGCATCGCCACCGGCGTTGGGCACAACACTGATGTCGTATGTGCCAGCCGGGACATCAACGATGAACTTGCCATCGTTATTACCAAACGTACCGGGATATCCCAGCAACTCGACAATGCGGTTACCGTTGGCCAGAACGTCAACAGCCGGCGCGCCCTCAATCGCGTGGAAGACTTCAACGCGGGCCTGGCCTTGCTCGACCGGAGCATAGTTCTCAACCAGGACCTGAGCGGTTAGCGTACCGGCTTCGACGGAGCCAATGGCGGCGATGGTAATACGATCGGTCGGGATCTCAACAGCGATCTCCAAGTCCTCAAAGCTCAGGACAGCATCGTCAACGGTGGTGTCAGCTGGTGCCACGGCGATGTCATAAGTGCCGCTGGGGAGCTGAGTCCATTCGCTGACGCTGGGGAAAGCCAGGTCTTCAATCGCCACCAGGCCATCGACATAAATGTCAACCGGGGGCGCATCCGGCGAGAAGTGACCAACCCGGAGGCTAACCAGATCTTCCTCGGTCTCTTCGCCAGTTGGTGGCAGCAGAACGCTGTCAATCACATGAATAACACCGTTTGAGGCATCCACATCAGGCTGGATCACCTGGGCGTCGTTGACAAAGACGTTCTCGCCCTCGACGCGAACGGTTACCGTTTCCCCAGCCAGGGTTTCGATCTCCTGACCATCCAGGGTCACGACATCCTCAGCGAAGAACTCGCCCTCGACAACATGATACTGGAGGATCGTGCTAAGCAGCGCTTGATCCGCCAGGACAGCGTTGAGGGTTTCCTCGGGTAGGCTCTCAAAGGCAGCATTGTTCGGGGCGAATACAGTATACTCTCCCTCACCACTCAGGAGTTCGGCGATAGCTGGATCAGCCAGTCCCACAGCAGTGAACAGGGTTGAAAAGTCCTCGTTGGTGGCGGCGATTTCGGCAATAGTCTGTTCCTCGCCGTCCTGGGCCAACGTGGGGACGGCCAGTAGGGCCAGCATGGTTAGTGCGGTAAGCATTACGACAAGTCTACGCATATCAACTCTCCTTCGTTGTGCGATTGTGCAATGGTGCTTACAGTAAAATAGCGTACCGATATACATCGCGATACGAAATGGAGGATAGTGTGCCTAGATGAAGCACGGGCTAGGTAGTGGTTAGGATTGGTTTAGCCTTTGTTTCCTCTCCTACGGCATATCGTGTGACCCTGTGCCCGGCGATTGGCCTATGGCTATGCGCTATAACCCTCCATTGAACTAGCTTAGCCCTGGCTAAGTGGAAGTTTGTGGTACACTGGGGGGCGTTGCCTATTTCACGTAGGCCATCGATGACAAAGTATTCAGGAGTAATGCATGCGCACCTTCCTTCGTCTTGTTTTCGTCTTCGCTGTCGCCAGTCTGGTTGTCGCGGCGATCGGCATCCGTTCGACACCGGCAACGCCCACCGTTCACGCTCAAGAGGATGCTCAAACCCCCGATGCGCTGTGTGAAGCCGCTCAAGAGGATATCACCGAGCCTGATACGCGCCAATTTGATGCCCCAGAGCAGGTTCTGGAGCCAGGCGTAGACTATCGGGCGATCTTCTGCACCGAGCAAGGCGCAATCTACGTTGATCTGTTTGAGCAATATACACCTGTTACCGTCAACAGCTTTGTGTTTCTGGCCGAACAGAACTATTACAACAACTCGAACTTCCACCGGGTCTTGCCGGACTTCATGGTCCAGGGGGGTGATCCGGTAGGTGAGCCTGCTGGAACGGGTGGTCCTGGCTACCAGTTTGAGGACGAGGTTTTGCCGTTCCTGGGGTTCAATGATTCGGGTTGGCTGGCGATGGCCAATGCGGGCCCCGGTACCAACGGCAGCCAGTTCTTCATCACGCGCGCGCCGACCAACCATCTCCACGGCCGGCATACCGTTTTCGGGCGTACCCTGGAAGGCCAAGCGGTGGTGGACAATCTCACGGATCGCGATCCCCAGCAGCAGCCCGATTTTGAAGGCGATACGCTCCACACCGTGTTGATTATCACCGATCCTGCCTCGGTCGAGACGACATACGAGGCACCAGCCGTCGCGACAGCCGATGAGACACTCGCCGCGATTGAAGCGGCGGTTGAAGGCCTGTTCATTCAGGGCCCCGCAGTGGATCCCCTGGCAGTTGAGACCCGCGACCTGGAGGCAGTCGTTGCTCAATTTGACGACGATACTCAGGAGCAGGCCCAGACCTTTTACGAGACCCACGGCTTCGAGTCGCGCGCGACAGGTCTATGGCAGGTCAGTGAGTGCCCGCAGCAACCGGACCTGATTGGCTTCGGCTATGCAGTGACCGATTGGGGGAGCGAGGCCAATGCCGCCGCGGCAGTCGCTGATCCGGAATTGATCGAGCTCCAGCAGGCCCTGGGTTTTGAAGCCCTGGAAGATACTGATGGGTTGTTGCAGAGCGTCGGCTTCACGACGGATCTGTTGTTCACCCAAACGGTTGAGGACTATTGTGATACCTCGGCTGTCTATGCGCGCTATATCTGGAACCGGGGGCGCTATACCCTGACAATAGACGTGATTGTCAGCGAAGGGGCGGTGCCGGACGAGCGAATCCCCGCCATTATGGGGAACTTTGGCTTTGCCTTCACCGGCTATGTGGGGGATATCATTCTGGCCGGTGGCTATCCCAGCCTTGGTTTTGAGGAATAGCTGAGTCATGGCACCGGCTGCCTTTGATCCTGTTGCGCAGCGCTATGATGAGGATTTCACGCGCACTGATCTGGGGCACTGGCTGAGAGAACGAGCCTGGGCGCGTCTGGCTGATTTGTTTCAGCCAGGCGCGTCTGTGCTTGAGATCGGCTGCGGCACGGGCGAAGATGCGGTCTGGCTGGCCAGGCGAGGCGTTTCGGTCCTGGCCACGGATGCCAGCCTCGCGATGCTCCGGCAGACTGCAGCCAAGGCTCAGACCGCCGGAGTTGCCGGGAGAATCGAGACGCGCCAGCTTGATCTCAATGCCCTGCCCGAGCATCTCGATGGCTTACGCTTCGACGGCGTTTTCAGCAACTTTGGCGCGATCAACTGCACGGACAACTGGCCGGCTCTCGCCACGTTTCTCGAGCAGATCGTCCGGCCCCAGGGGCGTATAGGCCTGGGGGTGATGTCACCGTTCTGCCTGTGGGAGACACTATGGCATGGCCTCCATCTCGATTTCGCGACCGCGTTTCGCCGCTTCAACCGTCGTGCTTCAGCGCAGTTGCCGGGTGACAGATCGCTGACCGTGTACTATCCGACGCCGGGGAAACTGGCGCGCGCATTTCTGCCGCATTTTCGGCGTACAGCGATCATGGGGCTGGGGGTATTTATCCCGCCCAGTGATGTTTTCCCGGTGATCGAGCGCCATCCTGCGCTGGCCCGACGGCTGATCAGCCTGGAACGCCGGTTAGCATCCTCGTGGCCTTTTCGTACCTGGGCCGACCACTTCTGGATTGAGTTCGCCCACGCCGGGTAAACCGATCATCACAATACCAAGCCGGGCTCAGACAGCCTGCTCTTCTGCAATCCCCGCACCAGTTGGCGCGCCATCAACTTGCGCTGCCCATCCAGCAGAATAGGACGAAATTCACCTGGGAAACGCTGAACGATTTCCGGATCCCCGAACATGACTTTGCCGCCACGGATGACCAGCCCGATATCCCGCCGGCGTGTCTTGACCAAGGCACTGTGCGGATGATCTTGATAGCGCAGCACGACGATATCAGCATGGCTCCCCGGTGTCAGGGCTCCAGCTCCCGGAATCGAAAGCACGCGGGCGGCGTAATCCGTGACCAGGCGGAACAGGGTGGTTACGTCAACTCCCTCTATTTCTGGGGCGGCCCGCAGTTCGTCCAGAAGATCGCCATCCGCAGTTAAGCGCGAATCACTCCCCAGGGCGACACGGCCAGCCCTTACCCAGGGCCGCACGTCGGTGGTCTGGCCCAGAAGGTAGGCATTCGTAGACGGACACCATACAAGACCTGCCCCTTTCTCAATAGCATAGTGAGCGTCCTCCGGTGTCAGCCCGACGCCATGCACGAGGATCGTATCCGCGGTGAGCAGATTCATCGCCGCCAGACGTCGAAGTTCTTTGGCGGCGATCTCATCGGTGCCTTCAGCCAGATGGATGATCCACGGGCGGCCAGGTTGATAGCTCTTGAGCAGGTGGCCGGGCGTTTCAAAATGCAGCGAATGGGCCCACCCATAGCGTCTAATAACCCGGACCGGGAATTGCGTGCTACGGAGTGGCCGGTGCAGCGGATTATGATGGGCGACAGTCGTCACGCCGGCGAGGAGGTTCTTGATGCCGCCAATCCAACACCGGTCACGGAGAGGGTAACTGCGCAGCGCGGCAAAGGGTGGATTTCCTAGCTGGGCCGAGACCTCTTCGCCCCAGATATGGGCATTGGGATATACCTCGCGAAATTTGGTTCGCGGGAAGTGGTTGAGTTCCAGGTGATCGTGAGCATTGACCAGCCCTGGCAGCAACATATAGCCAGCCAGGCCGATCCTTCGGTCTGGCCGGATCGCATCTGGTGGAAGGATCCGGCCAGACCGGTCGTCAAACGTCAGGGTCTGATCGACGACTCCATTCGGTGTTACCAGTGGTGCATCTTGTATCCTCAAGCGCATATGGGATGACCCGGTGTAGAGTGCTACAATAGATACCACACAGCTTAAGAGAAATATACCTTTTGCGAAAGGGATATGTGGTGAAACGTATCTGGCCTGTCTTTCTGGTGATCTTCATGCTCATCGGTGCCGCCCTAGCATGCAGCTTCAGCTTCAGTTCGGCTTCGATTGAGAATATTCATCTCGCCCGTGATCAGGAGGGCGAAGACCGCGCGACGACTTTTAATCCTTTGGATACCGTGTATGTCGTGTTCGATCTTGAGCACGCTCCGCCGGAGACGACCATGCAGGCGATCTGGACGCTCGTCGAGGTGAATGGTGAGGAGGTCAATGAAGTCCTGCTGGAGTCTGAGGAGATCGAGACCAGTTCGGCTGAGGTCTGGTTCTCGCTATCCAATAGCGAGGGACTGCCCATCGGCAACTACAAGGTTGATATCTTCTTGAACGAGGAGCGCGAGGAAACGCTCACTTTTGAGGTTGCTCCAGAGTGATTGCCGCCAGAGTATAAACCTGGTTAGGGTCGTTGGTGGCTGGTTGGAGGCGCTCATCCGGGTTGGCAAGGTTGTAAACAATGACCACCAAAGTGTAGGTTCCAGCTTGAAGGTCTTCGTCCACGACCAGGCCGTGGTTATCAACGATCGTCTCGCCAGGCTGCCAGGTAGTGGTGATGGCGCGGCCGTTGGCGGGTTCGCTGTCATGTTGGGTCGCTAGCGTGCCATCAGGTTGGAGTAGTTGGACGGACACTTTGTAGCGCTTGTCCAGTGTTGCATCCGTTTCCCAGAAAAGCGTCACCCCCAGTACGTCACCCCGTCCTGTGGCAAACGTGTCATTGGAGAGTACGAATCCTACAAGGCGGATCACCTCACCGAAGGCGACGTTGGTCATCTTATCGGGACTGTCGGGCGGCGATTCGAGGACAGCGTATTCAACCAGTTCGACATCGTTGTACCATCTGCGCTCAACCACATACGCGCTTTGGTCCAGGGTGGTCTGGACGACGTTGTTTGGATCTCGCTCACGTTGACCCCACAATACAAGATAGATATAGCTGTACTGGTCCACCACATCTTGTGTCGCTTGACGTGTGGCGGCATCATCGCCACCCAGCCCTCGCGGCAGGGGAAATACTGGCGCAGTGCCATTGTAGTAGTAGCTGAAGACCTCCTGCTGGTTGGGGGCCGTTAAGATGATGGCATCGTTGGCACGTCGATTAGCTTCAATCGTATTGGCAATGCCATGATAGTCGCTGCGCGCATAGGCCGGATCAGAATACAACGGAACAATACCACCGATAACCGGGACGATGATGAGCAGGATCGCACCCGCTCCGGCCGCAATCTGGGCCAGGCGGATTCCGCGATTCTGGCCGAGGTCTAGCCCCACAAGTTGGCTGGCGCCAGCGCCGATTAGCAGCGCGAGCGCACTTTGGGCCGGTAGCAAGAACTTGAGGTTCGTTTCCCGATAGGCACCCGATACCAATAGTGCCCCTACCGTGAACGTGATCAACGCCGCCGGTAATCCCAGCTTCAGTAGCGCTTGGTGCCAGGCAAGCCGGCGAATTACCAGAAGACTTGTCACCACGAGAGCAAACGGAACGATAACCTGCAGTGGGCTGAGGTCGCCTGCGGTCTGCCCGTAGACGAGGATCGTGAATATGCGGTCAAGGCGATCCAACAGGTCTGTCGTATCCCCGGTTGAGGGCCACGTGGTAACCTGATCGTACGCGGTTGGTAGCCAGGGCAGAAATAGCAAAAGGGTGAGCGCATTGAAGCCGATGTAGGCCACCATGCTGTGATTGTCTCCTGAACGGAGCCACCACCAGACCAAAACCAATCCCTGGACGAGAATCGTGAAGGGATAGGTATATTGCGTGTATAGCCCCAACAGATTGACAATCGCTAGGCCAATTCCCCAGGGTATAAGTGCCTGGTACCTGGTGGATCGCTTGGCGGCGTTCAAAAAGCGTAACAGAATCCACAGACTCAGGATGCTCATGGCGCTTAGCTGCGCATACATCCGGGCCTCCTGGCTGTAGTAGATGGCGAAAGGGCTAGCCGCAACAAGAAAGGCGGCGATAAGCGCGGCAAGCGGGCCAAACAGGCGCTTGCCCAGCGCGAACGTCGCAGCTACGCTGATGATTCCCCATAATGCGGACAGGGAGCGCAACCCGAATTCGCTTTTCCCCACGCCGGCAATCCAGACTTTCAGCGCGAGATAGTAGCCCGGGGGGTGAATGTCAAGGCTGGTGGCTTCGATCAGGTCGGTAATATTGCGTTCCGCCAGGCGCAAGCTATTGCCTTCGTCATGCCATAGAGACTGAGCGCCGAGCTCATGGAATCGCCAGAAGCTGGCCAGCAACAGGATCACGATTATCATGCCCAGGCGTAGCGGCAATCGCATATCAGTCGCTGCTTCTTTCTTTGAGAGGCAGGACGCGCAGGATGATCGCCCGGCTAAGGATGAAACCCGCGAAGAGGATGGCCAATGCCCCAATGAGAACTTGTGGAACAAGTTCACGGGCACGTCGTTCCCAGCCATCTTCTGGGTGCTGCCAGTCACCAGACTGAATGTAGTCCTGCAAGCTGTAGTAGACGGCGGTTGGCTCCCAGGTCGGCTCAACCAGCCGGAAATAGTAGAAGGCCTGGTTCCGCTCAGCCTCACTGGGGCGCTTTAAAAACCAGTAATTGATGACGCCGATCCAGGGCCATTCCTCAAACGCCCGCTCATAAGCAAGGGGTGCCCATTCTGCCGCTTGATCAGGCGTCACCTGGCCATAGGTCTCAATGCCTTCGATATCGGGGTTGGTGGGTACCGGGTTCCAGCCGGCTTCGCTGATCCAGATGGGCTTTTCGGCATCTCCGTTCGCAACCATAATATCGCGTAACCATTGGTGCCGGGCGAAGTTCATGGTATAGGGCCGCAAGCGACGATCGGTAGGGCCGCTGAACAGGCCATAGCCCTGGACGCTCAGTACGTCGAAGCAATCGCCAGCGCCTAGATCATAGAGGCGTTGTAAGTAGAGTAGATCAAATGCATCGCGTCCAGTCATATCGACCGTAGGCCCGATGGCGCCGGTATGCACGACAATATTTGGGTCAACGGCCTTGAGCGCTGCATAGGTCGCACACAGTAGTTGGGTATAGCCGGCTGGGTCAATAAGCTGATCGCCCCACTCAGGATAGAGATTGGGCTCGTTCCAGATCTGGTAGTGTTGGATGCGGCCCTTATAGCGTGTTGCTACGGTAACGGCATAGTCAACAAAATCCTGGTAGTTGGAAGGAGGGCCGTGGGTGTTAGTGGTCCCCGCTGGCAGCGCCCACACCGGGGTCGGGCTGCTTACGCGGGCAAGGATATTGACACCATATTCTTCAGCCAGATTGACGATGTTGTCATATTTTTCCCAGGTGGAATAGGTGTCGAGCCGGATATGTCCGCCGCCAACCCGGTTGATGTCGCGATTGCGCTCATCCCAGAAGACTCCTTTGCCATAGATCTCGATGTCTTCCCACGGGAAATGCTGTCGCAGCCAGCCAAATCCAGCGTCCGCAATGAGCGCCATTGATTGGCGCCGTTTGGTGGCTTCGGCTTCAAGCTCCAGGAAGGCATTGATGCCAAAACGATTGTTGGGAATGTGTTGGATGGAAGTGTTCGGCGCAGTATCCGGCATCTGGCGGGTACCATTGGCCAGATATTGGGTGCCGCCAAGGAGTTGCTCGAGGGGTTCAGTTTCTCCGGTCAGATGCCAGAGGAGCTCATCGGTCGGGCCATCATTGCTCAGATCGATAGCCAGAGCGATGAGAGCTAGGGTCAACACCATGACCAGGCTAAGAAGTGTCTGGATGGAAAAACCGAAGAGTCTCAGATGTATCATGGCGATGATTCTGCTTCCGCCTGCCGTGAAGCGGGGCATGGATCATTGTACGTTCTCACATCGATTGTCTTGATGCAGGTCTTGATCGGGAGTTCGGTCTGGGTGACAAATTCCGCTTCCCATACCGACTCGGTAGTTTCAGCTTCAAAATGGCAGATCACTGTAGCCTTAGCTTGTGCGCGGTGACTATCGATCGTCTCGATCTGGATGTTTTCGAAGTCGAAGTCATAGCGTATATGCAAGGCCAGATATTCTTGCGTGAGCGATTCGGCCTGTGAGCCATCGCATACCAGAGGGTCAAAATGATTGATATCTTCTTGAGGTGACCACATCTGAAACCAGCCCCAGCGTGCCGTATTATGCGGTTGATCGCGGATAAGCCAGTCTGTCAGCAACAGGGTTCCTAGAACCATGCCCCCTAGCAGTATCGCCAGAACAAGCAGCGAGATAAGCCAGTCTTCAATAGATTTGCCTAGAAGCGTGAGTACAGACTCGTTGTCCTGCATCGGCGGCTTGGATTGCATCTTGTCTAAAGGCTAATCATGCAATTCTGACGATTGGCATCAATAATACCACCGGCAGGCAAGATACGTAATGTTTGTTTTCGCGAAAAAAGCGGAGACCCCGGGCCGCACGCGGCGCCCCGGGGTCATTCACCTAGTTACCAGGTTGGACTGGCATGTGATTATTGGGGATCCTCGGCGGGAGCG
>JAADYW010000078.1 GCA_010092845.1 Chloroflexota bacterium | reverse complement strand
AGATGTGTATAAGAGACAGGTCATATGGGGCGCTGGAAAGAGGCAGGTCAGCGTCACATGCTGGCACTTCAGATCGCGCGCGAAACCGAAGACGTTGAGGAGGAACGCTACCAGCTCAGTAATCTGGCTTATGTGGCTGAGGCGGAAGGCCACCACGAATGGGCCGTTCATTACAATCGCCAGGCGCTCTATCTGGGGCTGGTCGCGGGTGATGATGCGATGGTGGCCAATCTGACGCTGAACCTCGGGCGCTTGCTGATGAACAACGCAGCCCAGCTTCCCCAGGCCGTGTTGCTGCTCGAAGAATCTGTGCATTTGGCGCCTGAAGACGAGGCGATCCGCTTGCTGAACAGGCTTCGCACGCGGCTGGATCGCCTTCAAGAAACGGGGTATCCGTTGGCGGAACCAATCCGCGACCTTCAGGTCTACGCCCAGAGCGCCTATGAGATGCAGCAGTAGTCTGATCTGTGAGCGCTTGGGGACAGACTGCTTATTGACCACAAGTTTGCCTTTGCTATAATCGATACCACATCACGGAGAGGTAGCATAGTCCGGCCTAATGCGCACGCCTGGAGAGCGTGTACCGGGATAGCCTCCTGGTCGTGGGTTCGAATCCCACCCTCTCCGCCTCCTCATAACGGCAGGCTGGCGAAAGTGTCCGCCTGCCGTTTGTGTTGTTACAGTCATCGGCATGTATTGGAATTGGATGAAGTTTGATGTTCGATAACCCCACTCCGGAGCAGGTGCAGCGTGGACGCCGCCGCCGGCTGTTTTTCCTGATATCCTTCTTCGTTGTCACATTCAGTGCCATCTGCGTTGTAACGGTCCTGCTTGTCCGCGACGCGATCCTTGGCGACCGCCGCGAACCTGTGGCTGTACTCACGGGGGCACGGGTCTTCACCCTGGCCGAATTGCCAGGCGAGCGTGCTTACCCTGAAGCATTGACCATTGGCCCTGATGATGCCATCTACGTGGGGAGTTTCTGCACTGGCGATATCTGGCGTGTGTCCCCAGCCGGTGAGCGCACCCTCTACTTCGACGGTGATGATGGCATTGGGGCTGCTTCTGGGCTAGCTTTTGCGCCAGATGGTTCGCTATATGTGGCGGATCGTGGCGACTGTGATCCGCGCTCTGGTACAGCCTCAATCAAACGTATTCTTCCCGATGCCTCTGCGGCCGAGCGGGTTGGCGATATTGACAGCGAGGACATTCCCAATTCGCTTGCCTTCGATACGGAAGGGGTTCTGTACCTAACCGATACCCAGCATGGTAATGTTCGCTATTTAACAGAGGGGGGGCAGTTTGATACATGGTGGGCCCTACCCGATGTTGATGGCGAGGATGCCCGCCCTACTGGCCTTGCCTACGATTCTGGAACCGATTCCTTGCTAGTTGCGGACACTCAATCTGGCACCATTTACCGGGTCGGTTTTGATACCAATCGCCAGGCGACGACGCCGGAAACGCTCTATCAACAGGGTACGCGCGACCTGGATGGTCTGACCGTTGACCCTTCCGGGCGCATTTATGTTACACTCTTTGACCTCCATAAGGTTGCGCTGTTTCAGGAAGGCTTCGGGCTGACGATCCTGGCGGAAGACTTCCGCGAGCCAAGCGATGTTGCCTATCTGGACGGCGTGGTGTATGTCACCAACTTCGACTCGGTATCGCTGGCGCCAATTATTAGTTGGATTATCGACCCCTCACTGCCATTTACGGTGGACGCGATTGAACTCCCGGAAGAATTCCAGGTTGGGGTCGCCGAAGACAACTAGTTACACTAGCTACTATTGCACGTTGGTGAGAGGATCGAGGAGGGTCTGAGCAGCTTCTGCTTGGTTGCAGAGGTTTTGCGACTCACTGGCTCTGAGCCAGGCATCCAGCGTCGAGCTTTCGCTTCGCCCCTTGGAGGCGTCTGCCCATATGCCAGTCCCCCAGGTATAGTACAGGCGTGATTCCTGTACCCAAGTACTGCGATCCCGGTAAATTACGGCGGGGCCACCGTTGTAACATACCAGCGCCAGGCCGACGTCCGGTTGTTGTTCTGCGACGCCATCCAGATCAGTGTCACCAGACCAGAAAAGGCAGTCTTTTAAGTGGTTCAATCCAGCTTTAGCATTGGCGTTGATATCGAGTTGGTTTTCGCCTTCTCCAAAATGGAGTGGCATGACCTGAAATGGTCCCTGTGCTCCGGCAAAGGATTGAACGTAGGGATGGCCGCAGGACTCGATCTGGATTACCGTCGCGATGAGATTGGGGTTGAGATCGTGTTCTGCGGCCCAACGATAAATTGCGGGCGCCCAGTAGTCGACGCTTTCGGTGAACAAGGGGGCAAGGGGGGCTTCTGGATTGTACAGCCCGCCATACTCCGAGCTGTCGATACCTGCATCGTCGTCTCCGGAATTGATGCCTGGTATTGTGATCGTTCCGCCCATTGTGTTTACGGTGAACAGAATCAGAATGAAGCCGAGGAAGAGCCAGGCGGGTAGAAAGCGCAAAGCGCGGTTGATCCAGGTGCCTGCCTGGGTGTCCTTTTGGCGCTTTGATGAAGTCTTTTTGCTGCGCTTGGTGCCGTTTTTGGCTTGCCGGGTCTTGCGCTTGGTCATCCGTGGAATCCTCTAATGTGCCCCTTACTCCGCCTGGATGAATTCCAGGGGATTGGGGATGAATATCAGTACCAGTATGACGATCGCGGCGTAGCCGATTAATCGCCGTCGAGTGCTCAGCGGGGTGATATCCTCCATTGGTCTGGCGTAGTACCGCCCTAGCATAAAGAGCAGAATCGTCCATAGTATCCAGGCGCTGTTGATCAATGACAGCACCACAAATGTGCCGATAATAGGCCAGTAGAGCTTCGCGGCTCTCGGTCCTAGCAGGGTATAGAGCACGTGACCGCCGTCAAGCTGGCCCAGCGGGATCAGGTTCAGGGCGGTGACAAATAGTCCGGTCCAGCCTGCCTGGGCAAGCTGATTGATCATAACGTCCTCGTTGGATTCCTCGTCCGGCAGAAAGCGTCCGAAGACCAGCACTTTGGATGCCGCGTAGAAGATGGAATTCCCTTCACGTAGAATGTCCTCGTCCGTTGGCACCTTCTGGACCTCTGATGTTGCTAGACCCAGCAGCAGAATGGGAACCGCGAACACTAAGCCGGCGAGTGGCCCGGCAACCCCGACGTCGAACAACACGTTGCGGTTGCGCATCGGCTCGCGGAGCTGGATGAAGGCTCCCAGCGTGCCGAATATCCCAAATGGCATAGGGATGAAGTAGGGCAATGTCACGCTGACGTTGTGGCGGCGCGCCGCGAAATAGTGCCCTAGCTCGTGTGCGCCCAGGATGAGGATCAAGCTTAGGGCATATGGCCAGCCCTCATACAAGCGCAGATCACCCAGACTGCTTACCTCGCGATTGTCGGCACCAGCCTGGATCGATGAGCCAACGAATAGCAGGCTCAATAGCGTCAACGCCAATAGCAGGGCATTGGGCCACCACGGGCGGGGCTTGGGCTCGTAGCGACCCTGCAAGATCGTGATCTGGTGATCGTGCGTCTCTGGCTTTTCGGTGAAATAGCCGTGGACATTGAGTTTCTCGAATACGGGCTGCATGCGGTCAAAAGCCTCGTCGGCATCAACCGTAAGCTGACCCGTGTACTGGATCGCAACCTGGGGCGCTTTGGGTGCTTCGACCTGGGTAACCATCATTACCGTGTCGATGGCATCGCGGAGCCCAGGGAGTTGGCTCTCGGGTGTTGACAATGTCTCTGTGTTCTGTGGTGTATCCTGGGAGTCATACTCGTAGTTGCGGGTTGACTGTTCATTCAGCATAGAAGATCGTCTCAATCCAATTAGGGTTCATTCGTTGCTTCAGCGTCTGTTGTCCCCGGCTCTGCCTCGGGGAAAATGATTTGCCAGCTATTGCCTTCGGGCAACAGTTGTACAACATCACCATTAAGACGCTCTAAGAAAACCGTTTCGTCTTCTGGTGCAAGTCCACTGATCTGGTACTGGCCGCTGTAGCCAGCTTCCGGGGCAATTGCCCACCCGAGCCTATCTTGCACGGACTGGAACTCTTGCCACACTTTGCCGAAACCACGCACCGGCCGGTAGCGGTTAGGGGGGGGGCTCCGCTCAGCCGGGATTTGTGATCCCCCCTCCTCAAAAGTGTCTTCGAAGCGCTGCCATCCCAGTTCGGTCCCATTTTCATAGATGACAAAGATGCTATCCAATGCCTCGACCCAGATCATGTACCCATTCTCGAAGGCTTGTTGGGCATAATTGGACTGGGTAGGTGGTTCATTCGGGCAGCCACCCGGGCTCGGGGCGAAGAACCATGCTTCGTCACAATTGACCTCGATGACCAGGATTTCTTCGATTTCGATTTCACCCCGCTCGGCCACTAACACAAACTCGGCAGCCTCAGTAGCGTCTGGATCGGTGCTAACAGTAATCTGTCCTTCGGCGTCGACTGGCCGTGGGTTTTCCCGTTCTGCCTCGGCGCTCAACCGATAGATTGTGACTCGGTCTGCGCCGATGACTCGCCAGAACAGGGTCACGTTGTCTCCTGGCGCAATAATGTCATTATTGCTGGCAAAATAGGCGATGTCCAGGCCAATTAGGGTTGGTTCAACTGTAGCCGTTAGTGTCGGCGGTGCAGGCGTAAAGGTGGGCCGTAGCGGGCTGGTTGGTGTCGCACCGCGGGCTAAGTCTGCCGCTGGTTGGGTCGCCGTTGGAACACGTGTCGTCGTCGGCTCCAGGACCACGATTGTCGGCGTTGGCGGTGTGGGTGTTTCGGGAGTCGAAGTTGCCGCCGGTGATACGATAATGGGGCTGTTGTCGCTACCACATCCAAGGAGTATCATCGTGATACCGATCAAGCTGAGAGATCGAAGAAACCAGGGCCACATAATCCTGCACTCCGCTGTGATAAAGGCTACGCTATGTCTCATCCTGATGTCGCTTCCTAGTATACTCATTTCTACAAGCCTTGGCCGGAGTTCAGTCTCGAGCGGAATATCGATATGGTTCAGTATGGAACGTGAGGCGAATACCCGATGATGGCCGGTATTGGGCATGCAGGCGGCGCCCGCATGCTATACTGGGGCAGGATCTTTATCTGCACTTCGGGTCCAGCCGGGCCCACGCATGTCTGGAGGAGAGCCTGCATGCCCATTGAAGTCACATCTCCCGATCTACAACCGGATCTCGGCCAACGGCTCGGTGACTTATTCCCTGATGATCCAACCATCGTAGCACGCCTGGTCGCCTTGCAAGGGACGCCCGGTAGGATTGAACCGGAATCGCTCCAGCGCCTGATTTCGAGTGCGGAGAGCTTTCCCGGAAGCTACAATCCCTATCGTGGCGTGCTATACATGCTTGCGATCCTCGCCGCGCAGGGGGAGGCTGGTTGGCAGTCTTTTCAGACAATCACTGGCTTGCTGTCGTTTGGGAAGCCAGGCGATGGCTTTCACACCAATTGCGCCAACGCGGTCTCGACCAGCCTCCATTTTGGGGCACGGTTACCGCAGAACAAACGGGGGCGTATTCCCTGGTTCATCATGACGGGTGGTCGCGTGCCGCTGGGAAACCCGCAGTGGCGCACAGCGGGGTCGCTGAAGAATGCCCTCGAAAACGCCGCCTGGTTCATTGATGAACGCTATCAGGTGATCAGCTTTCATCCCATCGAGGAGAAGACATTCGTCTTCACAGGGAACAGCCGTAAGACGCAACCGTTTGACCGTACCGAAATGCTGAATACATTGAGACCCGGTGATCTTGTGTTCTGGGCAGCGCAACATGTCGCTATGATCGTTGGTTTCGGTGGCGCTGAGACCCAGGATGCTGAAGGGAATGTCAGGCCTTTCTATCTTAGGTATCGGGATGCACTCGAGGAAGCCGCTAGACGGCTCAATGTCGATCGTAGTGCTGAGCGAACGGATGGGGAGTTGGAGAAAGAGCTTCGTCGGGCTGATAGTGAGATCGTCTTGTGGGTTGCAGATCATAGTTACCCAGGCAGCAAGCAGCCGATAACCCATCCGCGCCCAATCACCGGCATGCGTGTCTTTAATTTCAGTGGCGAGATCAAGGAGGTGCAGTACGTGCGGGTTGACTACACTGATCCGCCACAAGGATGACCATGTACTGATGCCCCCTCTTTCGAAAAGCAAAGGAAGCCCCAATGATCTGGGGCTTCTTTCGGGTGGGGATGTGAAGTCTGGTTTTGTGTTAGGAGACTACTCCAGGACACCTTCGCCTTCACCACTGAAGCGGCGGCCTTCACCGCGCTGAGGGCGATCGAACTCACGCGCCGGGCGTTCCTGCGACATCGCTTCTTCGATCTTCTGATCAAGATTCTCTAGCAGGTCATCTGCGCGTTCCTGCGAGATGCGGTCGTTCTCAACGGCTTCATTGATCGCCTCGGTGGCTGCATCGATCAGGGCTTGCTGGATCACAGCGGGGTCCCCGCCAAGGGCAACAATCACATCATTGATCGAGCCGCCGTCGCGCAATTGCTCGCGTACTTCCTGTGGGTCCACGCCAAGCTCTTCGGCAATGATCTCCAGGCTGGGCCGCACCGGGAAGATGTCGCCATCGCGGCGACCGGGGCCATCGTGGCCGCGCCGTGGGTTACGGATAGGCTCCGTGCTGGTGATTTCGTCGCTGACTTTGGCCTCAAGCTCACTAAGAAGTGTGTCGGCCTGTTCCTGGGTGATCCGGCCTTCTTCAACGGCTGCGTTGATCTCATCGGTCGCCAGAGCTACGGTATCGGCAACGACCTGGTCGGGATCGCCGCCATTGGCGGTAACAAACTCGGCGATACTCTGGCCATTACGATTGGCCTCGAGGACATCGTGTACGGATGCGTCAACGGCTTCGGCCGCCTGCTGGATGAGCACCATCTCGGTTGGATTGGCGCGCCCATCACGTCGATCATCGAAGGAGGGGACTGCCCGTTCCATGATTCGCGCAATTGAGTCGTCCAGGGCGTCTAGCAGTCGCTCAGACTCTTCTTCGGTGATCTTGCCCTCGGCCAGGGCGTTGTTGACGTCTTCGGTTGCGGCGGCTTTGGCATCGGCGGTGACCTGGTTGACATCGCCACCGTTGGCGGTGATGACCTCGGCTAGCGAGACTCCCGGTTCCGCCGCGCGAAGCATCTCCAATGTCGTCATGTTCAGGGCGTCAGCCGCTGTTTCAAGTACGATGACGTGCAGACGTACAACTGCTCTGCCGCGGCCTTCACCCGGGCCGGCGGCAGGACCGTCACCCGGGTCTTGGGCTGCGGCAACACCAACCGCCGAGAGGGCTACGACAAGTACGAGTACGAAAGCGATAGAGTGTTTAAACATTTCGAATGCCTCCATTTCTGGTTTGCTTTGGTTTCCCTTCGAACTCTATTCTGGGTCTCAGTTGTAATCAAAGTGTTATCGGCTACCACGAATTGTGTAAAATCAGGGTAACGCTATGTGGATGCGGAGGTGATGGCAAATGCAAGCGGGTTCACTGGACCTCTCGATTATCATCATTAGCTGGAATGTCGCTGATCTGTTGGCGCGTTGTCTGGAGAGCATTCGACATTCCGGGGTATGTCTGGTGGATGTTGATGGTCACCGCCACGGAGAAGGGCCGACGACTCAGGTTATTGTCGTTGATTCAGCAAGCCGCGACGCGAGTGTGGCGATGATACGTGAACGCTATCCCTGGGTGCATCTCATCGCCTGCGAAAACAATATCGGCTTTGTGCGTGGCAACAATCTCGGTTTGGAGCATGCGCACGGGCGCCTGGTGATGTTGCTCAATCCAGATACAGAGTTGCTGGATGGTGCGCTGCGACGTCTGGTTGAGGTGATCGAATCTGACGAGACGACGGGCGTTGTTGGTCCCCATACGCTGAATACGGATGGCTCGCATCAATCAACTCGGCGGCGCTTCCCCACCCTGCTGACCGGGATGTTCGAGAGCACCTGGCTAGAAGGGCTTGCGCCGCGCCGCGTCTTGGATGACTATCGTGTTCTGGACAAGCCCGATGATGGTGTTTATCCTGTAGACTGGATGCAAGGCTCGGCGCTATTGACCCGACGTGCTGTTTGGGAAAAGGTTGGTGGGCTTGATGAGCGCTATATTATGTATGCTGAAGAGATGGACTGGTGCCGTCGTGCGAAAGATGCCGGGTGGCAGGCTGTTTACGTTGGCGATGCGCGGATCATCCATCATAGTGGGCAAAGCACGGCACAGGTCAAAGCACGTAGTCACGTGCATTTCCAGCACAGCAAGCTGCGCTACTTTCGAAAGTTTCATGGCCCGATGGCTGCGGCCTTACTGCGAGGCGTGCTGGTCTTCAATTACGGGTGGCAAGCTGTGCTCGAAGCCTTAAAATGGCTTGTCGGCCACAAACGGGAAATGCGCGCTGAGCGTGTCGCCGCTTACTGGATTGTGTTGCGTTCTTTGATAGGTGCGGGTGAGCGGATTGTAATGGAGGAATCGTAGCAGACAATGCGGATTGGCATCATTTCAGGCGAATATCCGCCGATGCAGGGCGGGGTTGGCGACTATACGCGGGCTTTGGCCCGGGCGATAGCCGCTGCAGGTCACGAGGTATACATCTTGACCAGCACGGCGGCGCAACCGGTCCAGCACACATTACGGGTCCACGTCCAACCGTCAGTGTCACGCTGGGGCCGTTGGGGCAAGGATGACCAGTCGGTTCGAGGCGATCGCCAGGCGCTATCGTGGATTGACAAGAACCGTCTGGACATTGTCAACGTTCAGTATCAGGCCGCGGCCTATGATATGCATGTTGCAGTGAACAATCTGCCGCGCCGCTTGCGCCAACGAGTCCCCGTGGTGACGACGTTTCACGATCTGCTGGTGCCCTATCTCTTTCCGAAGGCTGGTGGGCTACGCAAGCGCGTGATCTACCAGATGGCGCGCCACAGCTCTGGTGTGATCGTCACAAATATGGCCGATGAACACGAACTACATGCCGCTGGGGATATGCCGCGCATCGCACGCATCCCTATCGGTTCCAATATCGCGGTAGCACCGCCACCCGGCTACACCAAACAATCGTGGCGGCAGCAGATGCACGTTCCGGATGATGTCCTCCTGGTAGGCTATTTTGGGTTTGTCAATGCCAGTAAGGGCATCGATACGCTCGCTCACGCGATAAGACTTCTGGTCGAGCGCGAAGTCAATGTCGAGTTGCTGATTATTGGGGGACAGGCGGGGTCAAGCGATCGCACCAATATCGAGCAGGCGGATGCAATCGAGCGATTAATCGGCGGACTGGGGATAAATCGCCGTGTCCGCTGGACAGGCTTCATTGAGCCCGCGGCGGTCAGTGCCTTCCTGATGGCGTGTGATGTTGTTGCGCTACCTTTCAAAGATGGTGTTTCGCTGCGGCGGGGGACGCTAATGGCTGCCTTGGCGCATGGCTGTTCTATTGTCACTACCTTTCCGGGTGAATTGGGGCCGCCAGAACTCAAGGACCGGGTCAACCTGCGTATGGTTCACCCGGAGAATCCACAATTTCTGGCGGATGTCCTGCAGGAACTCTGGCGTGATCCAGCTCAGCGCACACGGCTCGGAGAGGCCGCCGCTGAAGTGGCGCATCATTTTGAATGGGAATCGATCGCGGACAAGACCCTGAACTTTCTTGAGTGGCTTACGGACAAACACAAGACTGAGCCACATCTGCGCACCATCGACCACAAGTAGCTAGTCTTTCCCGCAGCGCAAGATACGTGCCAGGAGCAGGGCTGTATTCCAGGCATCATCGTGCCCGCGATGATGGGTGCCCTCCATTTCAAGTCGGAGCGTCTCGATAGCCTGGACAAGGCCAATCTCGTGTTTGAGGCCCATCATAATGGCGAAGAGATTCTTGATATTCAGATGCGTGGCGCCAAAAGGGTATTCGACACGGCGTGCCGCGCATTGACGTTCGAACATCTGGCGATCATAGTTGCCATAACTGGCCCAGGTCCGGCGGCGGGTATGGTATTTTTTGCGCAAGACCTGGCACGCTTTCTTGAAGGAAATGCCATCCTGTTCAACCTGTTCCGGCGTCAGGGTGGTGAGTTCCGTGCAGAATTTGCTGATCGTCGAACGCTCAGGCTTGACAAGAATGCTCTCTTTTTCGGCCCGCTCGCCAGTTGCCACGTCCAGGGTGCATATGCCAATCTCGATGATCTCATTCACCTGCCCGTCTGGTGGTCTTTGTTTCCAACAAGTCGCTTCGATATCGATGACCACAATCTGATCGAGCTTATATGCCAATGCTTTGTACTCCCGATTTGCCACTTGCTTAATAGGGACCAACGTGGTCCAGTGTAGTACGCTTTCCGTATCCTCACCAGACCAGGTTAGGGGAATAGCATAGACTGCAGTTCTGTGTCTACCCTGGATGTGAAGATGCCGCGTAGCTTAGCATTGCCGCTGGTATAGGTGTTATGATACGCTAGCGGCGCTGCAAATACTGTTGCGCCGGGCGCATTTGGGCCGCTGCTTCAACGTGGAGAGATTGCTATTCAAATGGCCATTAGCGCGAAGGAAATCCTTGCCCTGCCTGATACGCCTCGGTCAGCTTGCCGGCGGCGTAATCTGCTCGCGTTGATCTTTGCTTTTGTAGCTGTGGCATACATGTTGGCGACTCCGATCTGGGAAGCATCGGATGAGGCGGCACACTATCCGGTGGTTGAGCATATTGCCCGTACCGGCGAGTTGCCGGAACAGGATCCAGCTGTCGAGACGCGCTGGAGGCAAGAAGGCAGCCAGCCGCCCCTGTACTATGTTTTGGCCGCGTTGGTGGTAGCGCCGCTGGATCGCTCAGACTTCGAGGAGCGCTATACGCCGAATCCACACGCCAAAACTGGCATCGGTACCGCCACCGATAACCAGAACATGATGATCCATGATCGCAGTGCGGAAGCCTTCCCCTGGTCAGGAACGACCCTGGCGGTTATGCTCATTCGTTTGCTCAGCATTGCAATGGGAACTGCGAGCATCTGGCTGGTGTTTGCCGTTGCGCGCCTTGCAGTGCCAGCTCATCCACCGGTGGCGCTGCTAGCGATGGCACTGACGGCTTTCAACCCCATGTTTATCTTCATCACCGCGAGTGTCAATAATGACAACCTTGTGATCCTGCTGGGGACGAGCATCCTGGTTGTTGCTCTGGCGCTCTGGCGTCACGGCTGGCGTTGGTTGCATATTGTCGTGCTATCCATTCTGCTTGGTCTCGCAGCGCTAACAAAACTCAGCGGGCTAACCTTTGGTCCTCTGGTGGGCTTGATCGTGGTGCTGGTTGCCTGGCGCGAGGGGCGCTCGTGGTGGGATGTCATTGTCGCAGGCTTGGCCCTCGCTCTTGGCATTCTACTGATCGCGGGGTGGTGGTATTGGCGGAATCTTGTGCTTTATGACGATCCCACTGGCTTGAAAGTTATGGTCGATATTGCTGGGCACCGGCCGGAGGGCTTTGGCCTGGGCGACCTGTGGGACGAACGCAAGAGTTTCTTCTACGCCTATTGGGGATGGTTTGGTGGTTTGACAATTCTTGGGAGCCAGTTATTTTTGGATGCGATGCTGGTGATCTGCGTCATAGCGATTGTCGGACTAGCCGTGGGCGTGCGTTCCGCGCGAGAGTCGGGCAATTGGGTTGTGCTGGGTCTCCTTGGGATCCAGGTTGCGGTCACATTTATCAGTTTCTTGCGCTGGACGTTGCAGACACCGGCCAGCCAGGGTAGGTTGCTGTTTCCTGTCATCGCGGCCATTAGCACACTTCTAGCTGCGGGGTTGTTTTACTTGAAGGGCGCTATCCGGTTGCCATCGGGCTCAGGTGTGGTCCTTATTGCGCCGCTTGCAGCATGGGCCGTTTTTATGCCCGCCACAACGATTGCCCCAGTGTATCAGCCTTCGTCTCCGCTTTCCCGCTTACCAGACGAAGCCAACCCCGTTGATGCCCGCTATGGGACGATTCGCCTTCTAGGTTATGACGTGGCTGAGACACCGGTGAGGCTCCAGGGCGACGATTCGGATACGGTGTCCATTACTGTCTATTGGCAGCCCGAGACTCGTTCTGAAGTGCCGCTTAGCCTGTTCATCGAAGTGTATGGTCCCCCCATTGCTGACGCTGAGCCGACATTGGTAGGTAAGGTCGACAGCTACCCGGATGGTGGTTTGCGACGTACCGACGAATGGGAAGCCGGCCTAATCTACGAGGATACCTACCAGATCCTACTGAATAATAAGCTCGGGCCGTACCAACCACGCTTCAATATTGGGTGGCGAGACCATGAAAGAGATGAACGTATTGTCGCTCAGACGCGCGAAGGCACACCTGTCGGCGCTGTCACTGTGCGTGGCGGCTCTGTCTGGCGAGCCCAGGCCTGCGAGCGGCTGCCCTACGAATCTGGGGTTCGCTTCGGGAACCTGGCGACACTCCGTGACTATGGCGTGGACGGGAGCGCGGTCGCGCCGGGCAGTACAGTCGACCTGCACCTGCATTGGCAGGTGCGTGGCGAAACAGATCAGAACTGGGTGATTTTTGTCCAGCTGATTGATCTTGCGGCACCATCGGTACTCTACGGATCAGGCGATGCTGTGCCGCTGCAATCATGGTATCCAACAAGTGCCTGGGTCGAGGGTGTGTGCTTCCATGACACCTATAACGTGACCGTAGAGCCGGAAACACCACCCGGTTTCTATCGCCTGGTGGTAGGATTCTATGACCCCGAGTCGGGTCGCCGGCTACCCGTGGACAGTGCGGAGACTCCATTTGATGATGCGTATTTACTCGAACCTGCCATCCAAGTTGAGGAGTAGGGAATGTTGCTGAACCGATTGCGCCATGCCCCTGACGCCTGGGCCGGGCTGGCGTTGGTAGGGTTATGGATCCTGTTTTTCTGGCGTCTGTTTACCCCGGTTGAGATTGATGCGCTTTCGCTAGAGGAAGGCGATTTCTCGGGGCAGTTCGTATCCTGGACTTCCTACGCTGTTGAGCGTATTGGTGATGGCGAAATCCCACTCTGGAATCCCTATATGCATGCGGGGACACCGTTTCTGGCCGATCCTCAGACAGCTGTGTTGTATCCGCCACGGCTGGCGACAGTGGCCATTCTTGCTATTGGCGGCCAGACTTCAGGCAGTGCCGTGTTCCGCGCATTGCAAACCGAGATGACAGTCCACGTTTTGCTCGGTGTGTTTCTGATGTATGCGTTCCTGCGTCGGGTCACGGGCGACATCCTGCGCCGCCATGCGGTCGCCAGCGTCCTTCCGTCTGTCTTCGCGAGTTTGGCGGGGGCGCTGGTGTTCGGGTTTGGGGGATATATGACAGCTTATCCTCAGCTTCAGCTGCCGATACTCGAAACGGCGATCTGGGCCCCGCTGGTTCTTCTGGGAATCCATGAGGCAACCCGAACCGATAATGAGTCCCTGGGTTGGATGTGTATTGTCCTGTCTGGTGTCGGTTTCGCGTTGGCTGTCCTTGCCGGGCATCCACAGACCTACTTCTTGGTTGGCTATCTTGCGGCTGCGTATCTTGTGGTACGCGGTGCGCGGTTTGGCTGGCAGCAGCTAATCCTGGCCCTTGTGCTGTTTGCCGTTGTTGCCGGCGGCCTATCGGCTGCCCAATGGCTACCTGGCTATGATTTTCAGCGGCAGACCTATCGCGATGACCTCGGATTTGCTGACAAAGGCGGAGGATTCGCGTTTCATGAGCTGGTCCAGATCATTTTTCCCGCGATGTTGGGGACCTGGTCGCCGTTATATCTTAGTGTGATCGGGCTTGTGCTGGTTGTGATTGCCGTGTGGCGCCAGGGAACAGCGAGCCGCTTCTGGATCGCGGTCGCCGGTGTTGCCCTCATTGCCTCGTTTGGACAGCATACGGCGCTCTACAGCGCCATCTATCTACTTCTACCGGGTGCCAACCTTTTTCGCGGCCAGGAACGGGCCGCTGTCTTGTTCACCGTTGCCGCTGCGGTACTGATTGCCCTGGGTGCCCTCCACCTTCTCACCTGGGGGCTCAGCCCGCAGGCGTTGCGCCGTTTTCAGCGTCTGGGAATCGTTGGATTAGCCGCTGTTGCGGTGTTGAGCGCTGCCTTCTTCGTGCTCTATCTGGTTCATCCGGATGCGCCGCGCTATTTCGATCTCTTGCAGCCTCCGATCTTCGCATTGTTGGTGTTTGGCGGAAGCTTGCTGTTCATTCCCTGGCTAGTCCAGCGCCCCCGTGATTACTGGCGGGGCATAGCACTGATTGCTTTCATTGCATTTGATCTCTTCACGCTTAACGCTCAGCACAATAACTACGAAGCGATCGCCGCCAGTGAGCGGTTACCTGAGCCCGTGTATATCGATGTGATACAGGAGAATCTAGCCGCAGGTCAACGTGTGGAAGGCTTACGCGGGATACGTCAGAGCTATGGTGCACTCTACCGTGTCCCGGACATCTGGGGGAATAGCCCGCTGCGCCTGGAAGCAATAGAGTACTATCTGTGGCAAATTCCGATTGAACGCCGTTGGGAGCTTCTGGCAGTCGAGGTTGTGAATTCAGAGTGGGCAGAAGTACCTGGTGCCCATGACCTAGTTGGTCAGGGTGTGGACGATGAAGGGGCCTTTAACATCTTCCGTCTATTAGACCCGCGCCCCTTTGCGCACATGGTCTACGAGGTACGGATCGCGGATGAGGACAATACCCGGCAACTTGTTGCTGACCCATCTTTCCCTTTGCGGGAAATTGTTATCCTTGCGGAATCGCCCGGAGCCTTGCCTGAGCAGCCCGGCAACGCCAGTGTCGATCTGGACGTCTTTGAACCGGAGTACATCGAGATCTATGTTGAGACGGATGCCCCCGGCGTTCTGAGCCTGGCCCTACCATTTGAGCGTGGCTGGCAGGCGAGCATCAATGGCAACGACGCTTCCATACGCAAAGCCTACGGCGGCCTTAGTGCCGTCTGGCTAGACAGCGGATCGCACAAGATTGTACTACAATATCGACCGATGACATTTTTTGTCGGCGCCGCCATTAGTCTCATCACCTTGTTAGGGGTGGTGGTTGCCCTTGGGGTCGCCTTGTCGAGACGGCAACGGATGCATGACGAGGAGAACAATGCTTGAATCGCGGATGGTCAACCACCTCCTTGAGAAACGGGCCTTGCTTGCTGCCACAGTCGGGCTTTCTGTTGGGCTCCTGGGCGGCATTCTGGCGCTGGTGTTGGTGCTAGTTGGTCCGCTTGTCACATTTGTTGGGGTTCTGGCCCTTGGGATTGCGCTGCTCGCCTTGAGCAACCTCGACTTCGCTTTGATCGGCTTGCTGGCGATGGTGGCCCTGCTGCCTTTCGGAACCATGCCCTTCAGTTTTGCCTTCACCCCATCGCTAATTGATGTGGCGCTGGGCGGTTTTCTGGTTGTGTATTTGTTCCAATGGATGACGGGACGCCGCATTGAATTGCTGACGGTACCCGTGCAATGGGTGATTCTCGGCTTCATCATGCTGTTGACTGGGGCGTTCATCCTGGGGATACCCAATGCTCCGTTAACCCCCGGCGTGTTACGGCGTTTTGTTGGTTTAATGGTGAATATCGCGTTGGCGTTGATTATTGTCGATGTGGTCCGCTCCCGTGCCTCCTTGCGGCGGGTTACCGGAGTGTTCATGGTTCTGGCCGGTTTCGCTGCCCTTATTGGGATCGTGCTCTGGGCGCTGGATGACTTCACCGCTGATGCGATTCTCAGCCGGCTTGGCCGCATCGGCTATCCATCGGGCGGGGTATTGCGCTATCGAGAAGATAGCGTCACGATTCTGAATGAGCGTGCCATCGGCACGTGGGTCGATCCCAATGCCTACGGCGGCTTTCTGATGATGGCCGCGGCGCTTGTAGCACCACAGTTGTTATCCCGGCGGCCTGTTCTGGGGCATTCATGGTTTGCTTTTGGGCTGCTCGGTGTAATTGGCGTGGCCCTGTTTCTCTCCGATTCGCGTGGCTCAATGCTTGGTCTGGCGACTGGCCTGGGCATTGTTGCCTTGTTGCGTTATCGCAAATTGATCTGGTTGCTCGCCGCTGTTGTTGTCTTGGTTCTGGTGCTGCCTGTGACGCAGTCCTACATCGACCGGATGATCGCGGGATTCACCGGCGCAGACCTTGAAACTCAGATGCGTTTTGGCGAATATAAGGATGCGCTGCGCTTGATTCAGCGCTATCCCGTGTTGGGGGTTGGTTTCGCGGCACCGCCGGATATTGACCTCTATATTGGCTTCGCGAGTACATATCTCACTATTGCAGCGAATGCTGGCATCATTGGCCTGATTGCCTACTTGATTACGATTGGCAGTGTGTTCGTGTACGGCTATCTGAACCGCCGATCTGTGACCGCTGACCATGCCCTCAATGACATCTGGTTTGGCCTGCTAGGGGGGATTGTGGGGGCCCTGGCAGGGGGTATCTTTGACCATTTCTACTTCAATATCGAATTCCAGGCGACATCGCTGACGGTGTGGCTCTTTATCGGTCTTTTTCTCGCCGCGACGCGCATCGCCAACCCGCCGGATGTGGCTGACAGGCTTGTCATGCCGCGATTACCAGCCGCGCAAGGAGGCAATCTATCACATGCCGCCCGCTCTGCCGAGGATCAAGCTGAGTCGGACGGCGATGAGCAACCGGTGGTCAAGCCCCCGCCGCTAGCGCCGCAATCTGGGAACTAGCTCAGTTGGCGAGTTCAGGTTGAACGACAAACAAGGGATGGCCGTGGCATGGCTATCCCTTTTGCGTCAACTGTATTACCGATCAGGCCGATAACTAGATCTTACGCCCCTTCAGCCGCAAGCTGTTGGTGACAACGCTCACGCTACTGAATGACATCGCGAGCGCAGCCAGAATGGGGTGCAATTGCTGCAGAAACTCGGGCGCGAATGCTACCAGCACGAGAACACCGGCGGCGATCGGGATCAGAAGCGTGTTATAGCCAAAAGCCCAGAAGAGATTCTGCCAGATGGTATTCATCGTGCCGTGTGACAACCGGATGGCCTTTGGCACGGCCCGTAGATCTCCATGCATCAAGGTGACATCGGCTGTTTCCATCGCAACATCGGTACCAGTGCCAATGGCCATACCGACATCTGCCTGCGCGAGCGCTGGGGCGTCATTGATGCCGTCCCCGACCATGGCCACGGTTTTGCCCTCATCCTGCAGCGCCTTGACCTGGGCCGCTTTGTCGCCGGGCAATACCTCGGCCACAATACGATCGACCCCAGCTTCCTGACCGATCGCTCTGGCAGTCGCCTGGTTGTCCCCAGTAAGCATGATGACTTCAAGGCCCATCCGTTTCAGCGCAGCGATTGCCTCGCGCGAACCTTCCTTGATCGTGTCGGCGACGCCAATCAGGCCGACTGCCTGGTCGTCAATTGCCAGCCAGATCGCGGTTTGGCCATGATTTTGTAGATCGGCGGCATTGGCATCCAGCCCATTGAGCGCCACCTGCCGATCCTGCATAAAGCGGCGGCTTCCCACCAGAACATTGTGTTTATCAACTACCGCTGCGATGCCATGTCCTGTAACGGCCTCAAATTCGTGGACCTCAGCCAGCGGGAGATCGCGTTCACGGACAGCGCGTACCACTGCTTCACCAAGCGGGTGCTCGCTGCCTCTCTCAGCCGCTGCTGCCAGCGCCAGGATTTCGGCCTCGTTCAAAGGAGATTTCTCGCTAGCGGATATCATCGTGACGCTCGGCTTGCCTTGCGTAATGGTGCCCGTTTTATCCAGGATGATCGCCTGGAGCCGGTGTGCGCGCTCCAGCGCGCGGCTGTTGCGGAACAGGATCCCGTTTTCGGCGCCTTTGCCCACCCCTACCATGATAGCTGTTGGTGTCGCTAAACCCATCGCACAGGGGCAGGCGATAACGAGCACGGCGATCGTACGGATTAAGGCGGTGGTGAAATCACCGCTGCCGACCCACCAGACTCCAAGGGTTATCACCGCCACAGTGATCACGGCTGGCACAAAAACAGCGGCAACTCTGTCGACAGTAGCCTGGATGGGTGCCCGGCTGCCCTGAGCTTGCTCGACGAGGCGAATGATCTGTGCTAGAGCGGTCTCTTTCCCGACGCGAGTGGCCTTAAACTTGAGGAGTCCGTTCTTATTGAGCGTGCCTCCGGTAATGGTGTCGCCGCTGGCCTTATTGACCGGCAACGATTCACCCGTCAGCATGCTTTCATCCACCGCGCTCGCGCCTTCGATGACCGTGCCATCTACAGGGATCTTCTCCCCGGGGCGCACCAGGACAATATCCCCATGCTGCACCCGGCTGATGGGGATGTCCTCTTCCTGGCCATCTCGTATCACGCGCGCGGTGCGCGGTTGCAAGCCGATCAGCTTCTTGATGGCTTCGCTGGTGCGTCCCTTGGCGCGTGCCTCGAGCACCTTTCCAGTGACAATCAGGGTGATGATGACGGCAGATGTCTCGAAATAGACATGGTGGCCAAGGCCACTGACTCCCAGCGTGATTGGAATGCTATAGAAGTACGCCGCTGAAGACCCCATCGCCACCAGGACATCCATATTGGCAGCACCATTGCGGATGGCCTTGTAGGCCCCAACGTAGTAGTCCCAACCGACGTAAAAGTGG
This sequence comes from Chloroflexota bacterium, assembly GCA_010092845.1. Classification (GTDB taxonomy): domain Bacteria; phylum Chloroflexota; class Anaerolineae; order Aggregatilineales; family J027; genus J027. The sequence goes on along the minus strand of JAADYW010000078.1, from coordinate 2,586 downwards.
ACTGGTGTGGCCAGGCCCCAGAAGAAGTAGTTGACCCAGGCCGCCTCCGCCCAGGCGCCCTACAGCCCGAAATCACGCGCCATGCTCATCAAGAACAGGGGCAGCGTGAAGAGCACACCGATGACGAGGCGGTGCATCTGGTGCCGGAGCTCAGCTTCGCGGGCGGATGCTTCAGCGTCGCTCAGTTCGTCCTCATCATCTGTCTCAACAACGCCATAACCAGCCCGCTCCACGGCCGCGATCAGGTCGCGACGATCAACAGCCGGGGTCAGGCTTACCGCGGCACGCTCGGTTGCGTAGTTGACCTCAGCCCCTAGGACACCGTCGACTTTTTTGAGTGCTCGTGATACGGCTTTGGCGCAATTGGCGCAATGCATGCCCGTAATTGGGAGATCGAGCGTGGTAGTCGGAACATCATAGCCAACAGCACGAATACGCTCAATGATGCGGTTGGTATCCATTTCTGAGGAGTCGAAGGTCACGTCGAGCTTCTCAGTTGCATAGTTTACTTCTGCCAACTGGATCCCATCGAGTTTCTTGACGTTACGCTCAATCGTCTTGACACAGTTGGCGCAGGTCATCCCCGTGACCGGTATGGTCAAGCGCTGCTCGGGCATTGGCTACTCCTGGGGCGGGTATTCAATTTCGACGAGAAGTGCCTTGATCTGCTCCCACGAGGCAGGATCTTCCCACTGCACAGTTACTTCCTTGCTGGCTTCTTGGGCGTTCACCTTCTGAACGCCGATGATCTCGCTGACTTCGCGTTCAATCGCTTTGACGCAATGTTCACAACTGATGTTAGGTACAGTAAAGGTCTTGGCGGGCATGGTTGTTTACCTCCGTGATTTAACGTCGATGTATATTAGGCTTTGCTGCGATTTTCAGTACGAAACACTTCCAGGATCTCTGACATGACGCGCTGGCGTTCACCTGCATCGTCACCTTGCATGGCTGTGGTTACGCAGGTGTCCAGATGATTGGCGAGGATGACTTCGCTGGTGCGGGCCAGGGCGGCCTGGGTAGCCTGGATCTGCTTGATGATATCAATGCAGTAACGGTCGTCCTCCAGCATGTTGATGATGCCATTGAGGTGACCGCGTACGCTCTTGAGACGATTGATCGTGTTTTGACGTGTTATGTCGTCCATGCACTCTCCTCAGATGGCCCACCCCCGGGGGGAGGGGGTGTGGAAGTATTATACGATAGCCCAACGGTACCCGTCAACCCTGTTAGTTCCAGTTATTCGACTCGTGAGTCAGGCTGCTCAATCTTTCCAGGGTAGTGGCTCTTCTCTGGCGTCCTGCATCGGCTTGAAGAAAGTCAGCCACACCGACGAACCAAAGAGGACCACGGCTGTTAGTATCCACATTAATGCCCAGAAGCTGGCGGGCAGTCCCACCTGCTCGGACATCGCCGTCGCGTCATTGCGGATAATCAGGTTGTCATTGCTCACGATACGCAGCAGGAACCATGCATCGGTGATGGCGTTCAGCCCGACAACGAACGCCAGGAAGTTCAGGGTGAAGCGCGTCACATCACGATAGCCCAGCATGCCGACAATACCAATCGCTACCAGGACGGCGCCACTGATGACGCCGACCATGAGCGCCAGCGTATTGTCGCCGGCTGCCAGATAGAGGCCCAGGAGCAAGGCAACAAATGCTGTGCCCCCGCCAATCAGACGCCCCCGATCTTCCTCAGCAATCAGGAAATACCCAATGCCTGCGATCATCGGGATGAGGACAGTGAACCGCTCGAGTGTGTTGAGGTTGCTCGTACTGATCCCGGTGTAGAGGATAGACAGCAGCGCCAGAAAGCCTCCCAGGCCGATGGCAATCCATTCGGCGCGTCGGGTGCGGTTTGTGGCATAGAGCAATGTTGCACCGAAAATCGCGGTACCCACGTATCCTGCGGGAATGATCAGCGAGCGGATCCCGCCACGTGAATAGGCCAACCCAGCACCGGAAGACTTCAACTCAAAACGGATGAACTCACCGCCGGTTGCCAATGTTGCCATACCATGGCCGAGTTCATGCACAAACGTCACAAATAGCCGGAAGGGGTAAACAAGTGCCACTAAGGGGGAGGATTGCCACAATACGAAGGCAATAGCAAAAGCAACCAGGGCTAACGCGAGATCACGCCGGGCAGTGGTCGTATTCGTGTCCATGACCGGAATTTTTCCTTCTGTCTGGCCAGACATTGTTATCTACCATTCTATACGCGATAGGTCCGCACTGGTCGCACCGAATATGGTGGTAGCTTGTCAGCAGGCGTCGGGAACCGGCTCCTCGAGCCAGGGAAAAACTCATTGACTCTGGAAGACTCTTTGCTATACTAATCGACGAAAATGAGGCTCCGTAGCTCAATTGGCAGAGCAGTTGACTCTTAATCAATTGGTTGCAGGTTCGAGTCCTGCCGGAGTCACCAGGCAAATCGACATAGATCAAGCCTTTCAAGAGATAGTCATGCCTGCGCTTGACGACTCGGTGGCGATTGCGCCGCGCCAGAATCTCCAGACCAAGCTCAAACTCCTCGGTTGTTAACAAGGGCTGCCACTGTCCGCGCACTGTCTTGGGCGGTATG
>JAADYW010000077.1 GCA_010092845.1 Chloroflexota bacterium | reverse complement strand
TAGCAGCCAATGGGTCCTGCCTTGTACCACTTGCGGAAGACGAGCTTACCAGTAGTGGTGTTTTTAAGATAGACCTCGTACCAGGAGTTGCCATCTTCATGATCCCAGAAGATCACTTCATAGGGATTCTCAAATGATGTGGGATTCCCCTCTTCCTCACTGCCGCTGGTGCCCGGGATCGTTGGCTGATTGGGTATGCTGCCGGGATCAAGCTCAAACCATTCAGCAACGCTCCAGGGACCATAGCCTTCACTTTCGCCCCAGGCACGGACCCACCAGCGGTACCAACCGGTCCCTGGCAAGAGAAAGTCATCATTAGCGCTCTTGGCGGTTGGGTAGACCTGGCACTGCCCCCGAAGCGGTCCATCACCGTCCGGATCGTCGCTACATTGCACGCAGATCTCATCGTTGTTTTCGGGGCAGAAAGCTTGGACTTCGTACCACTCATCCCAGACGGCTTTACCATTAATGTCGGCAATATACAGCTCATAGTAAGGAGCATTCACGTGATCCCAAATGTAATAGGGATCGCCCTCATGATGGCTCGCGATGAGATTATCGCTCTCGCCGTCTGGATAGAAGATCAGGGGACCATCGGGGTCAGTGTAGCCCTCTGGCGCGTTAATCAGGAAGGTAACCAGGTTGCTCCAGGGTAAGTCCCCGACGCCGCTTTCCCAGAACTTCACCCGCCAACGATAGGTGCCGCCGTCAAGCATGACACCGGGTGTGATTTCGCAGGTTGCGGCCTGGGTATCGCAATAGCAGGCACCTCCCGGAGTACTGCAGGTGCTACTGAGTTCGTACCACTGGCCAATCTGAACGACATCAGCGTCGGTCTTAACCTCGATGTAGACCCATTCGCCTTCACTCGGGATATCGCTGATTTCGTAGGTGAGGTCCCCGCCATAGGTGGGGTAGCCTTGCCACGGACGATCAAGGGTGGCGGGTGTTGTGCCTTTAGCGAACTCCAGCGCATTATAAGCATTGACCCGTCCGTAGCCGGTGTACTGGTCCCAGCCGATGCCGTGGTAGGTTGGTTTCACATCATCCGCCGAATTATAGAGGAAGTCGGCTGTCTGTTGGTAATTCAGATCGGGGTTGTAGGATAAGACCAGGCCCACCACGCCCGCGACAATCGCGGCTGATCCCGAGGTTCCACTGATATTGGTGTAATTCCCGGTGCCATAGCCATCTGTACCGCTGCGGTCCGTGGTGTAGAGGTTCATCCCCGGGGCTGAGATGAGCAACTTGTTGCCATAATTGGTTCCCCAGTCCAGGCCATCGTTATTGCAGTCTGCTGAGTTGTTGTTCTGATTGTAGCGCGCGACATTCACGTGGAAGTAGTCGCACCAGTTGGTCGCGCCAACAGAGACGACATCGGAACGGTTGGCCGGATAAGCAACTGCGTTGGCGCCGCCAACCTTATGCCCGGCTGCCGCGACGATCACAGTGCCCTTCTGCTCGCGGCCCAGCGCCACCGCAGTCTCGATGATATTGTCCACGGTCGTACTGGAGGCCATCGTCCAACCGATCAAGATCACATCCGCGCCGCCAGCGCCCTGGGCATGGTTGATCCCCGAAACGATGTAGGTGGGATTGGTCGCGGGGTTGTCCAGGACTGTGTTGGTGCTGGACCAGTCCAGAACCCGGATCGGCAGGACCTTACAGTTCCAGCAGACACCGGCGATACCCTCGTTGTTGTCGGTTTCAGCGGCAACGATGCCGGCCAGAGTCGTACCGTGGTTGTCAAACCCGTCAACGGCGGGCACATCAAACGCGGACGCCCCACTTGTACCATCGGGATAATTACGCCACAGTGATGACGTCACATACTTGTTGACCAGATCGGGGTGGTAGACATCGAAATTGTCATCCAGGATCGCGACAACCACCTCGGATTCATCAGCCGGTACGCGTGCATCCCAGGCTTCCTGCCAGTCGATGTCGGCATCAGCTTCCTGAGCACCGCCGCCTTCGCCGCTACCGCCGGTGTTATTCAGATACCACTGGTCGCCATAGTTGATATCTGTTGGCTCGGCGGTGGGCTGTACCTGCATGACGAAGTTCGGCTCAGCGTAAACCGTCATGTTACTATCATGATAGAAGTTGGCCATGTCCAGCGCGTTCAGCGCCGAGTCGTCGGTAACGCGCAAGACGTAGGTATTATCCAGACCTTCAAGCGCTGCGATGGCTTCGACACCGTTGGCGGTGTTGAAGGCGGCAATCTGGTCTTCGTCGCGGTCTTCCGCAAAGCGGGCAATAAACTCATCGGTGAGGATGAGAAGTCCGCCGTCATAATCTGGTGCGGCAAATACCGGGAAGATGGCTTCAATAGCCGTTACATCTTCAGCCGGGCCTGCGGCCAGCAACGCTTCAACTGAGCGCTGGTCAATACCCTCAGCCAGCGGCACCAGCGTGATCTCGAAAGAGGCATACTCTGGTCCGTCAGTGACGTTCCCCATCAGTGCACTCGTTTGCGCCACGGCTTGCTGTCGCGCCGCCGGGTCGTTGGTGCCAAAACGGACTGCAATCCATTCGGTAGAGAGGACTAAGGGGATCTTCTGGTCCTGGTAATAGTAGAAATAGTCTGGTACTTCTGGGGTACCAGTTGGCGTTGGCGTGCTGAACTGGCTAGGGGTTGCCCAGAAGGCATCGACTGCGACCTTGCCTTCAGCAGGATAGACGCGCAGGATGTGCACATCATCGTCCAGATAATCGATAGTCGCGCGGTCACCGAAGACGGCCGTGTCGCTGGTCGTATCGATGGTGCGAACCACCGTGCCGTCGATTTCGATCGCCAGCGTCCCCAGGTCAGGGCCCTGGACGTACTGGATCTCAACGGTTGTTCCTTCAAAGATCAGGCTGAGCACGTTCTCAGTGCCGTCCGCGCTGACCAGGTAACTACCGCTGCTGGCCTCCCCAGCCTCGACCAGGCGCCATTCGCCCTGTTGGGCGACGGTCGACGTCTGATTGGACTCGATCAGGGTACCAGTCCCGGTCTGGTTCGGTGGGTCAAACGACTCTGCCGTGGGCAGAATTGCAACCGACAGAGCGATGGCCATCACCAATACACAGCCGGCGATTAGCGTCACGCGTTTGGATAGAAACACGCGGGTGCCTCCTTAGTTTACACATTTCCTATAACAATAAATATAGCATTGAAGCGGGCGCAAAGCATTGACTTGCAAACATTTCTTGACAAAGGTTGGTAACTTTTATGGTGGCATTAATCTTGTGGAAACGGCGTTGAGAATACCGATATAAGGCCTTCGGGATGTCGTTTTGCGGAAGACGGATCAAGCCTGTCTAGGGTGCCCTTGCACTTTCTTGGTGAAGTCGTAATCAGGCTAACCCAAGCATACTCAGACGCGATCTACACGCAAGTAGGTCGTATCTACATGAGAGTTTGCCTTACCGTGCAACGCAGTATATGGCTCGACGCCAGCTATCGGACGATTATCCGCTCTCCGGACATCTGCCGACGAAGAAGCCTGGTCAGTTAACAAGTGTAAACAATCCCATAAACGTTGTAGGCACCTTGCTTTAACCACTGCCATTGACCAGCCGTGTTCCCATTGTTATGAATTGATGTGCCTTTTGACACCGTCTTGTACAGTAACACTGCTATTGGAGGCAATCAAGAATATGCGCAAGATACGGTTTATCCCACTGATCATTGGCCTGTTCGCAGCGAGCTTCTTTGTCCTGCTGGGCATACCCCAACAGGAGCGTGAACCTGACATCGCGGAAGCGCGCGGTGGGCGCGTGCTCAATATCTATTCTTCGCGCCACTACGGCGCGCTGGAAGAACCTTTTGTCGCTTTTCAAGAAGAGACTGGTATCGAGGTCCGGGTCTCACAGGGTGACCCGCGGGCCCTGCTTGAGCGCCTGCGGGCTGAAGGCGATCGTACCCCGGCGGATATCTTTTTCGCAGTAGATGCTGGCGTGATGTCGCTAGCGGCCCAGGAAGGGCTTCTGCGCCCTGTTGAATCAGAAGTGCTTCAGGACAACATCCCTGAAAGCCAGCGCGACCCGGACAATCGCTGGTTTGCTCTCAGCCAGCGCGTGCGAACGATTATGTACAACCCGGATGCTGTAGACGCGAGCGAGCTCTCGACCTATGCAGCCCTGGCCGACGAGAAATGGGAAGGTCGCCTGTGTATGCGTCCGGCAACGCATATATACACAGTGTCCCTGGTCAGCAGCCTGATCTATCATCACGGCTATGATGAGGCCCTGGAGATTGTGGAAGGGTGGGTCGCTAACAACCCCACTTATATCAACAGCGACACCCGGATAATTGAAACCGTGGCCGCTGGCGGCTGCGATATCGGGTTAGCTAACCATTACTACCTGGCGCGCCTGCTGGCCGAAGACGCGGACTATCCTGTCGAGGTTTTCTGGGCGAATCAGGAGACAACCGGGACCTTCTACAATGTCAATGCTGCGGGCGTGACGGCCGGCGCACGTAACTACGATGAAGCCGTCCAGTTCTTAGAGTACATGAGCTCCCTCGAAGGCCAGGGAGGTGATGAAGCAGGCTTCCCCGGCAGTAACTATGAATTCCCAACGAACCCCGAGGCTGAACCGAACGAGATTATCGGTGAGTTCAGCGCGTTTGAACTTGACTTGACATATCCGCTTTGGGAATACGGAGATTACCAGGAGGATGCAGTGCGCTTGCTCGAAGAAGCCGGCTATGGCTTTGAGGAGTCCTGATGAGCGAACGCACCTTGACCCGAGGGCACTGGTCAATTGCCAGTGCCTCTCGCCTGAGAATTCGCGCCTGGTCGCGAGGAAATTGGCGCTGGTTATCACTGCTGATACCGATGGCCATCACAGCGATCATCCTTTTGCCGCTGGGCTATCTTGCCAGCAGTATCGTTGACCCGAATCAGGCCCTCTGGGCGCGTTGGTGGGATACAATCTTACCCCCGATGCTGGAGAATACGCTCCAGCTTGTGCTTGGCGTGGGTTTGGGGACACTTGTTGTCGGCACCGGTATGGCCTGGTTGGTGACCGCGTATGAGTTTCCGGGCCGTGTCATCTTCGACCGGCTGTTACTCCTACCGCTTGCGATTCCGAGCTTTATCCTCGGTTTCGTATTCGTGGCGACATTCGACTTCGCCGGGCCAGTCCAGTCCCGCTGGCGCGCATGGTTCGGGGACGAAGCCTGGTTCCCCGATGTGATTTCGGGTTGGGGCTTGATCATTGTCATGGCGGCGGTGCTCTATCCCTACGTTTATATTCTGGCACGGGCGGCCTTCCGCGAGCAGTCGGCCAATACTTTTGAGGCGGCCCGTGTTATGGGCTATAGCCGTACGCAGGCCTTCTTTCGGCTGGTATTGCCCCTGGCACGTCCGTCAATCGCGGCCGGGGTTGTGCTGGCGATGATGGAAGCCCTGGCCGACTACGGGACGGTTAGCTTCTTCGGATACCCTACACTGAGCGAAGGGGTTGTCCGCATCTGGAAAGGAACTTTCGGCTTTGAAGCCGCGGACAATGCCGCTCAACTGGCGTCAATGTTGATGTTTATCGCCCTGGGAATGGTCGTTCTGGAGCGGCTGCTGCGGGGACGTTCCAGATTCTACCAGCAAGGCGGCGCCGCACGCCGGCTGCAGCGCGTCCGTCTGCGTGGCTGGCGCCAGCTTCCACCAGTGATGTTGTGTGCTGCCGTTGTGGGCTTTGCCTTTGTACTACCTCTGGCCCAGCTCGTGCTCTGGGCCTATCAAGAGGTCCAGGACCCGCAGGTTGGGGTGTTGTCGATGGATTTGTTCACACAACACATCAAGAATACGGCGCGTGTTGCTGGCATTGCCGCTGGATTGGTCATTGGCCTGTCGGTGATAGTTGCGCATGGGGTCCGTGTCACAGCAACAGGGGGCAAACGACGTATTCCGCGTTTTCTCGCGCGCCTGGTAACGCTTGGGTATGCTGTGCCCGGTGCGGTGATTGCAATTGGCATCTTGCTCATTGTCATGCCGATTGATCATGAGGTAACCGATTTCCTTGAAACCCAACTGGGACGCACCAATCCGGACCTGTTCTTTACCGGGACAACAACCGCCATGCTGTATGCCTATGTTGTCCGGTTTATGGCGATTGGCTTTAACAGCGTGGACTCCAGCCTTGAGAGGATCAAGCCGAGCATGGAAGAAGCAGCGCGGACGATGGGGGCGGGTCCGCTGCGCGTGCTGCGCCGCATCTATCTACCTCTATTGAGCACTGGTATTGCTGCCGGGGCTATTCTCGTGTTTGTAGATGTCATGAAGGAGATACCGGCAACTTTGATTTTGCGTCCGCCATTTGGCACCGACACACTGGCGCTGTGGGTATATGGGCTGGCCTCGGAGGCGTTCTGGCGGGCAGCGGCAGTACCGGCTGTAACCATTCTCGCCATCAGCCTGATACCGATCTTTTTGCTGATGCGTGTTGGTGATAGACGGATTGAAACGATCTGATGTCGCATACATCCGCGATAAGGCTCGCCCACGCGACCAAGTACTATGACCGAGGCGTTCCCGGTGTCGACAACATCTCGCTGTCGGTACAACATCGGCGGCTGATGGTGTTGTTGGGCGCTAGTGGCTGCGGCAAAACATCTACCCTGCGCTTGATTGCTGGCCTTGAACGTCCTGACTGCGGCGAGGTCTGGCTGAACGGGCAATGCGTCGCTGGCGATGGGGTCTGGGTAGAGCCGGAAAAGCGTAATGTCAGCATGGTATTCCAGGACTATGCGCTGTTTCCGCATATGTCCGTTGAAGCCAATATCGCTTTTGCCCTGAAATCTTTCCCGCGTCGTGCGCGCAGGGCTCGGGTACAGGAAGTCCTGGCACTTGTTGGTCTTCCAGAGATGGGAGGCCGCTTCCCTCACCAGTTGTCTGGTGGGCAACAACAGCGGGTCGCCCTCGCGCGGGCCCTGGCCCCAAAGCCAGAGGTGATTCTGCTGGATGAGCCGTTCTCGAATCTGGATGCAGCGCTGCGCCGCAGTACACGCGAGGAGGTCGTCCGAATCCTGAAACACTCCGGCGCGACAACTGTCTTTGTGACTCACGATCAGGATGAAGCTCTGGCAATTGCTGATGATATCGCCATGCTCAGCGAAGGTAGGCTCTTGCAAGTAGGTAGCCCTCAAGACCTCTACCATAAGCCAGCAAGTAAAGAGGTGGCAGCCTTTGTTGGGGAGGCGAACTTCGTGCGGGCCGTTGCTGCGGGAACCCGGGCCGATTCGCCGCTTGGCAATCTCCGGCTTACTCACTCGCATTCCGGGGCCGTTGATGTTCTGGTCCGGCCTGAATCGATACACCTTACCCCTGAGATCGGCAGCGCGCACCGGGTTAAAGCCGTGCAATTTCTCGGCTTTGACAAGGTAGTGACGATCCAAGGAGATGGTTTCGGGCCGCTGCGTGCTCGCCTACGCGCTCACGTTGAACTGGCAATCGGTGCGGAAGTACGTATTGACATCAACGAGGCCCTTGTTGCTTTTCCCGTGTAGCGGGCTGAGGATGTTTCTTCCGGACACGGGATTGTCTGTGTGCGGGGTCGCTGAGCGGGTGTTCTGGAATAGCGTGCATCGGGGGGTGAGAAGCGAGAGGTAATGCCTACGGGGTATCCGGTTACTGGTGGCTGTGCTGAACGCCGAGTAGTCCCTGAACTTGCGTAATCAGGTTCTTGCTAAGCTGCGATTTGTTCATAAAAACATTGGCACCGACTTCTTGACCCTTCTGGCGACTTTCTAGGTCCGCTAGCGCGGTGAGGATGATGATACGCGCTTCAGATTGATGGGGTTTGGTGCGAATATATTGGCATAGCTCAAAGCCGTTCATGCCCGGCATCATTACGTCCAAAATGAAGAGGTCAATAGGTGTCTGATCAATCTCGTTGATAGCCTGTAAGGGATTCGTCGAGGTCAGGACATTCAGATTGGCGCGGCGTAGCATGATTTTGACCAGTTCAGTCATACCTGGTTCGTCGTCAATGACCATAACGGTCTTCGGCATTGCAAATCTCCTTAGGGACAAAAGCAGAAGAGGACTGGAAGTTGTATCGTCACAAGAGTTTCGGATACAACTTCCTACAGACTAGCTTATGCGCTGGTAGTATGCGTTTTTCGTTGGGCAATAATTGCCTGAGCAAATTGGGCTAGATCATCAGCTTGAATGGAACACAGCCAATGCTGGGTTTCGGGCGACAGACCAAAGGCTTCCATGAGTTCTAAGTCGCGCCCATTGATCAAGCTGGTACAGATTTCGGGGTCGAGCAGAGCCAACCCGAGTAGATTTTCGAGCCGGTGCTCCTCGTCCTGGTTGTGAACATAATCCCACCAGGTATCCGCACCCTTAAATCCTTGCCCTTTTGGCCATGGCATTACATCCATTACTGGCCCTTGGATAGTTGGTAGTGACATGGTGTTCCGTTTCCAGTTAGCTAAGATCATCCACCGCTGCCGCCAGTTGCGAGCGGGTTATCGTCGGCCAGTACAGACTGCTCGCCCAGAAGGATAACCAGAGCAAGTGACAGGCCAAAACTTAAGAGACGAACGCGACCAGGCTTCTGGGCCAGATTAGCGGCTGCAACGTAAAGGCGATTAAACATGTGGTCCTCCTGAGAAAGTTCTAGTTTGTTTAGTTGTTCTCAGGATAGACCGGAGCGGTCAACAAAGTGCTTACCAGGGGGCCTAGCTCAGTAAGTGGTAGTAAAAAGCGGTGGTTTCTGGCGAAGGATCGATGGCTAGCGTTTCCTCGAAATAGGCCTTCATCTCATCATAATAGTTGATGATCTTCTGGCGTTCTTCCAGGTCTGCGTAGCACTGCATTACCAGACGATGCAGTTCTTCACGGTACGGACTATGCTCCAGTGCCTTGCGAAAATACTGGATGGCTTCGCGGTAGTGGCTGCGCGCTTGGGCACAGCGCCCCAGGCCTGCCAGGGTCTCATGGTAGCACGCTTGGTAGCGTTCTCGCAGATGGCTCGTCCATTCCGCATCCATCGATTGCAGGAATTCGCCCTGGTACAAGCGCAATGCCTTTTGCCACAGATCTTCTGACCTTGCATCACGGGGGGATAGTGCCCTGGCCCGGCTTACGATCTGCTCGAGCTGGATAGCATCGCACCAGACCCGTACCGCGGGGTTCAGTTGGTAGTCTCCCTCGATGAACTGGATGACGTTTTCTCCCAGCGCCCGCCTGGCGCGATGCAATGTGGTGTGGAAATTCGAGCGTACGCGGCTGGCTGAGCTGTCTGGCCAGAATACTAGACTCAGTGTCTCCCGGCTTGCCGTACCATTGAAGAGCAGGTACAGGAAAAGTTCGCGGGCGGTGGTTGAGCGCCAGGCTGAGACAGCGATCTCCTCACCATCACGCTCGACTCTCTCGCTACCCAGGGTGAGCACCCGAAGGCTAAATGTCTGCTCCAGCGTGGCGGCCATTTCGGGAGTCGAATCATCATTGAAGATGAAGGCTTCTTCCAATTGGCGGACTTCTCTGGCCAATAGCTCAAGGGTGTGCGGTTGATCGAGTACCAGAGGCTTCATGACGGACGAATGAACGATTTCCACAGCGACTGGTTGTGCGGTACCCATCTGGGTGCCGAGTGCTTCGGCTCGCTGAAGGCACACAAGCGCATAATCGGGAGCATCGTCGAGAAGGGCCGCATGGCTACACAGACCCCACATGCTCATCGCTTCGAGGTACATCTCTTGCGTCGCGAGTGCCTCAGCTACCGCCTGGAGATTCTGGATCGCATCGGCGGAGTGTCCAAGATGTGCTTGGACGATCCAGTGTGCTCCAGTGGCGAGGCGCTTATGTAAGCCGAGTTTGAACTGGTCTGCGATGCGCGCTGCATCCTGGACCCATAACAACGCTTCGTGATAGTTGCCTTGCCAGCGCTCCAGATGCGCGGAGTTGAGGAGTGCCATACACCGTAGTTGAGGTTCGCTGTTCCCCATCAGTTCGATCGCTTTGCTGTAAAGCTGTTGTGCTTCGGAATAGGCACCACGATCCCGCTGTAGATCCGCCAGGCTACAGTGCAGATAACTTTCTGCGCGGCGGTCAGCGACCTGAATGGCGATATTGAGCCCCTCACGGAAGGTACTCTCAGCATGTGGATAGTCGCTACCGATATGATAGGACCAGCCGAGGTTGTTCATCGCGAGTGCCAAAGCCCCAAAGCTTCCGAGATCTCGCCGCAAGGCAACCATTTCCTGGAGGCACGCATTCGTTTGATCTAGATCGCCGGCTTGCGCATAGCCCACGCTCAAGTCTTGTAATACAAGCGATAGGGCATAGGCATCGCCATCCTTGCGGTAGGCCGGTAATGCCTGCTCTAGCGCTGAAATCCCTTCCTGGACATCACCGAGCTGGAGTCGCGCGACACCAATCAATCTCAGGCTTCTGAAGCCAATAGGGTCAGTTGCTGTCTCCAGTAGTTCGGTCGCAATCGCGATAGCTTCATCATAGTTGCCGCGTTGCTGGAAGATCATTGCGCGTTGATACTGAACTTTGGCCAGCCCGTCCCAGTTCTCGTAGGCCGCAAAAGCTTCTGCACAGCGATCCAGGCGTTGAAATGCGCTGTCATATTCGTAGCGGTCGGTATATATCATCGCACAAACGTAGGAGAGCTGCGGGGTAAATTGTTGGCGCTCATGTAGAATCGCTTCCCACCGCAAGAGGGTCTCAATTTTGCCGGCAGCAAAATACGAGAAGGCTGCCTGCTCGGCCAGAGAAATCGCATCATCTAGTTGATCAGCCGCAAGATAGTGCGGGAAGGCATACTCGATCTCGTCCTGTGCTTCAAACCATTGCGCCGCTTGAATATGCATCTGGTTGAAGAGTGTGGGGTTCTGGCTTTGCAGCCTCTTTTGCAGAAAGGCCCGGAACAGCGAGTGATAGCTGAATCCGTGAACGGTCTGGGTTAGGAACAGATTTCTGCGGTGAATCTCTGCCAGTTTCACAGCCGCATCCGGCAAGCCCAGAATCTGCTTGCAGCTTTCTGGGGTGAGATGGTCCAATACCGATGATACCATCAAGAAGTGGCGGATGTCGGGTGATTGGGTCTCGAGTAGCGGTGCGCCAAGCGCATTGAATAGTGCTTCTGGCCCTTCCTTTGCCTCTGGCAAGACACGTTCAAGTTCTTCAGGAAGGGGCCGCAATGCCATGACAACACCCGATGGCCAGCCTTCAAGACGAGTGTCGAGGTTATCGAGTACAGGTTGGGTCAACCGCTTCCCGGTCACTTGGATCGCAAGTTGCTGTACTTCTTCCCGAGTGAAGCGAAGCTCATTCTGCCCGATCGCCATTACCTCGTGCCGTGCGATCATATCCACCAGGGGCAGGTGCGGGATGAACCGACTGCTTAGCACCAGATGGCATCGGTTGGGGAGGGCTGTCACGAGGGTGCGCAGCCATTGCTCGGCGCTGGGTGAGCCAGCTATCGATTGAATGTCGTCCAGGACATATACAAAGTTCCGCGCTATCTGGTTGCTGAGGTAATTGGCCGTAAGTACAGCAGCTTCGCTCGGGACCCAATTCTTGGCGGCAAGGGCCTGATGTATACCAGGGGCAATCGGCTCCAATGACCGGAGACTGTTCTCGTATAGGTCCGGGAAGTTTCGATCCTTCTCTTCGAGCGTATGCCAGACGACATGGAGCGGGGATTGGATGGCGAATTGCTGCAAGAGCGTCGTCTTGCCATAGCCAGGTGGCGCACTGACAAGTGTCAGGCGCTTCTGCGCGATACTTCCTAGTTTCGCGATGAGCCGTGGCCGATTGATCGTCCCTTCGGGGAGCCACGGATTTTTGTCGTGGTGAGTGGCCGAGAGGATCATTATGTTCAGGCCTATCCCTGGCTTTGGTGGCGCTGCACACTTAGTAAGCTCACCATATAGCCCAATAACGCTTAGGACTTCGGTATACAGTATGTATCCGTCTGTGTGGTCAGTTTGACCCGAAGCAACACTACGGCGCAGTGCTGCGCAGATGAGCAAATACTATTTGAGTATATCCTACTAGGGGAACAAGGGCAGCGCTACCCCTGGGTTGGAAGCAGGGTAGTTTTCCCGCGCCGCTCTAGATTCTTGGGGTTTTGACAGCAACAATCATCGCCTGTGGAGTTAGCAAGCACCTATAAGCCAATGCACTACCAAGCGACATCTGATAATATCTGCCCAGATGTCGATCGGTAAGCTATGTGGATGCATCTGTATGCCCAGCACAGAAGCCCTTGGGACAGGGTCTGACTCTTTAGTCCGTGACTGGAGCAGTGCTAGCGGTCGGGAACATTTTGGCCGCTGGCGAAGTGCTCGCTAGCAACTTGTGGTTTCCGAAAATCGGCATGCAT
>JAADYW010000009.1 GCA_010092845.1 Chloroflexota bacterium | reverse complement strand
TCGGCAGTGCCTTGATTCAAGCTGCGGGCACCGGCCTGGATGCGCTGACGGCGCTCGCTGTGTCTTTGCATGCGGCGCTGCGCAAGGATGGCTGAGGCAGAGCCCGCTTGCCTCAGCGCAGTGATCCAGCGGCGCTCACCAGGTCAGCTACTGCGGGATGATCACCGGCATGGGCACTATAGAACACATGGTGAACAATGCTTTGCGTATCGATCACAAAGGCACCGGCTAGCATTTTGGGATCGCCGGTCACTTGCGTCTGGAAGTTTCCGCGTGCCATTGCCCGCCCGGCGGCGGCGAGCACACGGGGTGCCGCCAGCTGGCCCAACGTGCCCTGGCGCAGCCCGTAGCGCTCGTGCGTGCCCGTAGTGGCGTCGGAGAGGCAGATTAGATTGGGGGCTTTGCCCACGCAGACGCGTTCGGCATGCTTTGGTTGGCCGATGCCGATGCTCACAAGCTGCTTGTAACCGGCCTGATGCAGTTCATCGCTGTGTAGCTCTAACTGAGCTAGCCATTCACGGCAAAACAGTCAGCCAAAATGGCGTAGCAAAATCAGCAGGGTGGGACCGTTTGGCCATAGTTCGGCCAGATGAAGTGGTTGGCCGGTATGTGATAGAACCTGTGAGTCCGGGGCAGCATCCCCTGGTTGTAATCGCTGGTTAGCTGTCATTTTCCCTCCCAATGGGTTGGCTATTTCGTGTCCTTAACGGCTTTGTGAGCATCGATTGCCCGCTGCCGGGCAAAATGATGGTCGATAATGGGTTGTGGATACCCGACCGGGGGCTGATCCATCTCCCACGGTGTGTGGATGAATTGAGTGGGTACATCCCGCAATTCAGGAATCCAGTGGCAAATATACTCCCCCTCGGGGTCATGGCGTTGCGACTGGCTGACCGGGTTGAAAATGCGAAAGTAGGGCTGGGCATCGGTCCCGGTGCCCGCGACCCACTGCCAGCCACCATTGTTGGCTGCCGGATCACCGTCAATCAGCCACTGCATAAAGTGGCGTTCGCCTTCGCGCCAGTCGATAAGCAGGTCTTTGGTTAAGAAGCTCCCCACGATCATGCGGGCGCGATTCGGCATCCAGCCGATGGCCTTGAGTTGACGCATGGCCGCATCCACAACCGGATAGCCGGTCCGGCCGTCTTTCCAGGCCTGGAGCTGCTCCGGCTGGTGCACCCAGGCCATCAGGTTGTACTCAGCCCGGAAGTTACTGTGGAGTACCCGGGGGTAGTGGTACAGGATGTGCATGTAGAACTCGCGCCAGACCAGTTCGCTCACGTAGCTTTCCACCGATTTGCGGGCGTCTTTGGAATCGGCTTGCTCGTAGGCTTTGCGTGCTGCCCAATACGCCTGGCGTGGCGACAGCATTCCCAGACGCAGATACGGCGAAAGATAGGACGAGCCAGGCCGCTCATAGTGCCAGGGTTCAGCCACCAGCCGGTTGCGGCTCTCACCGTAGTGGTAGACAGCACCGGCCATGAACGTGTTGAGATAGTTTGTCGCAGTTGCTTCGTCGGCCGGTGGGGTTGCCATCGTTGGCGCGAAGCCAAGGTCGCTTAGATCGGGTACCGGCGGGACATCCGTGTCGAAGTGATAGAAGCGGGCCGTGTCCAGATAACCAGCGGCAACGGGGCGGCGCTCTAGTGTTTGCCATTTACGCTTGAACGGTGAAAAGACGATGTAGGGCTCACCATCATCCTTCATAATCGTGCCGGGGGTATTCAGCGTGCCGTCGTCGAACCCGTAGACCGGTATCGAAAGCGCTTCGGTGATTGACCTGTCTCTTTGGCGGGCATACGGCGAATAGTCATGGTTGAAGTACAGAGCCGTGGCATCAAAGCGCTCGACAAGGTGAGCCAGTACCAACGCCGGGTCGCCGTGTGCGACCCACAAGCGACTGCCATGCCTTTGCAAAGCTTCATCCAACGCGCGCAACGCCTTGAGCAGAAAGCTCAGTCGGGAAGCGCCGGTGTTGGGGCTTTTCAGAATCGCGGGATCGAGGACAAATATGGGGACTATCGTCGCACCGCTCTCAGCCACGGCCTGAAGGGCCAGGTTGTCGTTTAGGCGCAGGTCGCGCCGGAACCACATCAGGGCATGATTGCTCATGAGGAGGGTATCTCCGTTAGCAATTGGCGTCCAGAAGGGCGTTCGCGACGCCGGGATAGGGCACGTTCCACGTCCCTTGCCACGCGCATAGCGCCGATGGTCACTCCGGCGGTGGATTGCCCCGGAAAGATCGAATCACCAACCAGCCGGAGATTGGGGATACCTGTGCGTGGCCCTCGTGCCTTAAACAACGATATCTGCGGGAAACCACCCACCATGCCCTGGTGGCGGTCGGTGTAGAAAGCATAGGTCACCGGGCTGCCAGGCAGGCAAAGATCGACGCTTTCCCTGAATCCCGGCACAGCCTGGTCAATAGCAGTGAGTATCTGCTCCGCATAGGCCGATTTGTGCGCGTGATAGGCGGCTTCGTCCGTCGCTAGCAAATCCCACCAGGGCTGAACCCGGGTGTGAGTGGTGATCGTAGCCGCACGCTTACCGGCAGGGGCTCGGCTCGAGTCCCATTCTGGCGACATCGAGACAAAGATGCTCCGGCCTTCACCAAGCGGCCCTTCGAGTGCCGTAATGATCTGGTGATGGTCAGGGATAGCCTGGGGTAGGGCCGCCGCCGCGATGCCAAGGTGCAGTACGAAAGCTCCCCAGCCTGCGGCACGCTGCGCAGTCTCGCGTTGGAGCCGCCACGGACTGGCTTCACCCAGTACTTCCTCCAGCGACCACGGCGTCATGTTCGCCACGATGAAGTCGGCCGGGATCAACGTTCCGGTATTGTCGTGGCGTCCACGGAACGCCAGCACGCCGGTGGCCCGTCCCTGTTCAACGACGATCTGTTTCACCCGATGGCGATAGTGGACCTCACCCCCCAAGGCGCGTATGGCTTTCACGAGGGTCTCAGCCAGCCTGCCTATTCCTCCCTCAACATGCTGGACTCCTTGCCGGGCGAGGTCCAGCGCGGTGGCGCCATAGAGCGCATTGGCATCTTCGGACGTTGTCTGTGCCGAAATGAGTAGCTGCGCATCAACAAAGCGCTTGAAGACGGGATCACTGTCGAGCTTGTGTTGCTTGAGCCATCCCTGCACAGAGCGCCAGGTATAGGGTAGTACGTTGAGATCGCGCGGGAAGCCCGCCAGGCCCACTTTCGCCAGTTGCAGTAGTTCTGCAGGACCAGTGGGCGGCCAGGGAAGCCCCCTGGCAGATAGCTGCCAGGCGATGTCAGCAATTGTGGCTTGTTGCTCCCAAAAAGCCCTGGTATGCGGAAACTGATGCAGCAGATCCCCATAGTCGGATGTCAGGGTTACCGTTTGGCCCGGCAAATGCACCTGCCAGGCGACCTCAGTTGGGCGCACCGGCCACTCAATGCCGAGCTGGTTGCCGATGATCTGGTGTGGGCCACCAGGCTGAAAGCCCCCCGCCAGGGTTGCGCCACTATCAAAGCGATAGCCTTGATGGTAGAACGTTGACGCGCACCCCCCAGGATAAGTCTGTGCTTCCAGTACGGTTACGCGATATCCGGATTTTGCCAGCAGAGCGGCGGCGGATAGGCCGCCAATCCCGGCGCCAATAACCACAACATGGGGTGAGTCTTTTGTCATTGAAGGCACTAGCTTTTTATCGCAACTAAACGTTTGAAATGTAGTGAAACTCGTGTGTCGACTATTAGCCTAGCCAAAAGCCCCGCTAGCGTCAACGTACCGGTGCTGGTTTTCATCAGTTCCTAGCGATTCGCTCACCGCTTGCTTATCGTGAGACGCGCAGCATTTAGAAACCTTGATGCAAGAAGGGGAGTGCTGGCGGGAACATCTGGCGCATTGCGGCCTGCATATCCTGATCAGGTTCGCCCCAGCCCCGATAAGCGAAATCACCAGGGTCAGCGCCAATGTATGCGAGCGCGGCGAGCGCCTGGATGCTAAGTTCTGTTGCGGCCTGATCTGTCGGGGTAACAGTCAACAACCCATCAACGGTTTCGAACGTGTAGGCTTTATTGTTCCAGGGGCAATACGCGTCATGGATGCGGGCAGTGAAGCGCCCCGGACCGGTGTGCATACCGTCCATAGCTTCGACAATGGCAATACGGCCCATGGGGGTAGGTACGAGATCGGTTGCGCGTTGGACATGGAGCTTGATCTGCAGATCGAAGGCCCAGGTTTCCAGCAGGCTATCCGGCCCGCCCTTCATCCACACAGTCGTAACCTGGTCAGCATGGCGTCCGATCCACTGCAAGAGGAGATGTTTCCCCAGGCCATTGCGGTGGAAGAGGCGCTCGACTTTCATTTCGCGGGCGAATCCGGTCAGGCGATAGGTCATGACACCAACAACCTCTCCATCAGGATCGCGAGCAATCGCCAGCCAGACTTTGCCGAAATCGCGCAATCCTGCTGCGGCACTGTCGGGATGAAGTGCCATACCATGGATCTGGGGTTGGATTTGCTTCAGAAAGCCCTGGTAGGGGGCGAATCCTTCTTTGATGTCCATCCGCTCCACTGTCCCCGGCAACGTTTGCCGCACCAGCGGGCTCAGATTGAGAGGTGAGAATTCCATCACACGCATTTCGGGAAAGCCCACATAGCCCATGCGTCCATAAAAGGATTCGCGGAAGGGCAGCAGGCTGGAGAGTGTCTCACCCTCAGCGTGCATATTCTCGAAAAGTTGTCGCATCAACCGGCGGACATATCCCTTGCGGCGAGCGGCGGGATGAGTCGAGACACTGGCCACACCGCCCATACGAAAGACCTTACCCCGCAGGCTCTGGGTCATGTGAATTGAGGTGGCGGTCGATACTGGCTGGTCGTCTTCAAAAAGGGCCAGGATATGTTTGTCTATCTGATCCGGCACCCCTTTCTTCATTTCTTCGCGGTCCCGGAACGGCGGAGTCTCGCCAAAAGCGTAGTCGCTCATTGGGACCCAGATATCTAGCAGCTCGTCGCCGTGTAGTTGGCGGATTGTCACCTCTGGCATGGGTATCGATTCCCTTCGGGTATGGTGATGTCAGTGCCACTGGCAATGGCATCTACCAGTATAGCGCTACCATGCGGGCTATCGAAAAGGCATCTGCTAGGGTTCGGTTCTTCGCTGGCGGAGCGCGCGACGGGTACGCAGGTGACGATACACAAATAGTAGCCGTAACGGGATACCATCGAAGCAGAGACGGGTCAACCAGCCTTTCCATCCTGGTTGGTGAGCCAAAGTGATGCGGTCAATCAATATGACGCCATCCTCGACCGGCTCAAAAATGTGCTGATGCTCCCAGGACTCAAGTGGTCCCTTGATCTGGCGGTCGATAAACGATGTGTCGATTGGCCCTGGCTCATGGCGTGCGATCCAGCGAATAGGGATGAGTCCCAT
This sequence comes from Chloroflexota bacterium, assembly GCA_010092845.1. Classification (GTDB taxonomy): domain Bacteria; phylum Chloroflexota; class Anaerolineae; order Aggregatilineales; family J027; genus J027. The sequence goes on along the minus strand of JAADYW010000009.1, from coordinate 1,527 downwards.
CCACATCGTGAATTCGACCTCGCCATTGGTCAGCGTGTCGAGCTCATTGCGATGGACTTGGATGAAGACTGGTGGCGGTGTTAGCCGCTGAAAGGCTTTCGGGTGTTCGTGAAAGGCCTGTATAGCGTCGAGTGTGGTGGGAATTGTGGAGCGGTGCTCGAATATGTGAGGTTCAGGCATCAAGTCTCCTTCGCAGTTGGCAGGGCGGCTTGCCAAGCTATGTAATTGCTTCAGTATGTGCGATGATATTTAGCTGCAGCAGTGCTATTGCTGAAAAACTCCTGAGCATTTGCCTGGTCCTGTAGCCGTACTTCTGAAAACACTGCTTCAATTATGAGGAATAGTGCAGTCAAGGCAATCGATGCACAATTGCGCGCGGCTGGTGGTTTGCATCACGTTGTCAAAGGCGCCAGCAGTGCCGAATCCATCTCCCTGAAAAGCTAAGGTCCAGAAACACCGCCAGATTATCCTTTGCTTAAAATTGTGATACAATGAAGATACACCCACTGCTGCTACTCCAATCCACTGTGGTTTCACTAAGCGTCTCAGAATGTTTGTTCACAGGAGGCTACATGTTTTCTCGTCTATCTGTATTGGCATTCTTCATATTGACGTTAGTTCTGGTTGCATCCTCGTTCACCACGCCCCTCAACGCCCAGGACGACAGCCTGCAAATCGTCATTGATGGCCAGATCAACGACTGGCAGGCGGCCCCGCCAGGCATCGACGACCCCCAGGGTGACAGCCAGAGCGACCTCGACCTGAAGAGCGCCCGTGCTTTCACGCAGGGCGACAGCTTCTACCTGATGATCGCCTTCCATACACCGCCCTCGGATGAGGCTGCCATCGAGGTGCTGGTCGACGTGAACGGCGACCAGACCCCCGATTACCGGCTGGACCTCAACGACGCCATCGGCCAGATGGATGTGATTGACCTGGCTCGCCCTGACGCCACCCCGGTCGTGCCGTTGCGGGCCCAAATCGCTCAGGACGATGCTCTGGAGTTCAAGACCCCACTGACCGCTCTAAACAATGCCACGAACTTCAGCCTAACCAGCATCGCAACCGCCGACCAGGCCGACGTAATGGGTCCGCTGGGTGTGCCGGTGGTGGATGAGACACAACCCGTCACTCGGATCGTCATTGATGGTGAACCCGGCGACTGGGAAGACTATCCCACCTGGGCACATGACCTTCAGCACGATTCGCACGGAGCGCTTGATCTGAAGACGGTCAAAACCTTCACCAACGACCGTTACTGGTATGTCATGATCGAGGCCTACGATATCACGGGGCCTTACGAAATCCTGAATATTCCGATTGACATGGAGCGGGGCGGCGATCCCGAATACTGGCTTGGCTTTAATCCGCGTCTTGGCTTCATCGGCATTGCCGACCAGACTGACCCCGGTGCTCACCGAGCTGTCGAAGGGGCTCAGGTAGCCGAAGGCTCGGTGATCGAGTTAAAGATCCCGCTGAGCGCTGTGGAGTACGACACTACCTTCTACATCGGCGCGGTGCAGGTGC
>JAADYW010000076.1 GCA_010092845.1 Chloroflexota bacterium | reverse complement strand
GGGTTCAGTGATGCTTGCGGATTCTGGAAAACCATCTGAAGCTGGCTAAGGATTTCCTTGGGCCGCTGGCGTGCAGTGCCGGTGATATCAACACCCAACATCTGGACGGTTCCGTCGGTTCGGTCCGTGAGGCCGATGATGACCCGTGAGAAGGTCGTTTTTCCGCTGCCGCTCTCTCCCACCAGGCCCAAGGTGCGACTTTTCTGGATCGAGATGTTGATACCATCAACTGCCTTGACCGTTTCCTGGGCTTTGCCCTGGATGAGCTCAAGGAGGGAACGAGGGACGGGAAAGTGCTTGGTCAGATTCTCCACCTTGACCAGCGACTCCCGATCAAAATCGGGCGGTTCCTCCAGGCCTGATTCATAAGCCTGTTCGACGATTAGCTCGCCGCTGGCGATTTCTTGCCAGCGATGGCAGCGTACAGTGTGTCCTTCGCTCGTCTTCTCGAGTGGAGGGTGGGTGGTGAAACAATGCTCCAGAGCGACGGGGCAGCGATCTGCATATACACAGCCCTGGGGGATGTTTGTGATCGCTGGCGGCCGGCCTGGGATGGTTCGCAGGGCAGCATCATGTTTCGTTTGGCCAAAACGCGGCACACATGCCAGTAGCCCAATGGTGTAGGGATGCAGGGGGCGCTGATAGAGCTCTGACACGGCGGCATCTTCCATGATCTCGCCGGCATACATCACGGTAACCCTCTCGCACAGCTGAGCGACGACCCCTAGATTGTGGGTAACATAGATTGTCCCGGAATTGATGCCGCTTACGAGTTCACGTACCAGGTCCAAGATAACCGCCTCCGTGGTGACATCCAGGCTGGTCGTGGGCTCATCAAGCATCAACAGATCGGGCGTGGTGCTGAAGGCCATCGCGAGCACGACGCGCTGCTGCATGCCGCCACTGAGTTCATGCGGATAACGCCGGCTGATTTTCTCGGGATCGGCCAGACGGACCATGCGCAGCACATCATGAACCTGCTCCTGGACGCTGCCTCCGTTGCCATTGCCACTATGCATCCGGATCACCTCTGCAATCTGCTCGCCAATCCGGATAGATGGATTCATGGCCGAGTACGGGTTCTGGGGCACCATATGCAGCCTGGATTGCCATACAGGTTGCATCTGACGCCGCGATTTCCCGGCTAGCGCATCCTCTCCCAGGAATATTTCCCCGTGCGAAATACGTCCGTTCTTGCCCAGATAGCGCATGATCGCCTTGATAACCGTCGATTTTCCTGACCCCGACTCGCCTACAATTCCGTAGATCTGGTCTGGATATACCTTGAGGTGGAAATCGCGGACCGCATCATACCAGCGCCGTCCGATTTTGTAACTGATGGTGAGGTCCTCAATGTTGAGAACAGGGTCTTGTGGGGTAACCGTATTGTCAGTCATTGCGCTGTACCAATTGCTTGATTCCATCTGACATTAGATTGACGCTGACAACGAGGAGCACGATTGCCATGGCCGGATAGGTGATCGTCCACGCACGGCATTGGAACTCATTGCAGACGTAGTCCTGTTTGACATAGGCTTCATTGACCATCAGTCCCCAGTTGGGGGTAGGTGGGTCCGTCCCCAGGCTTAAAAACCCCAGCGAGGCGACCAGAAATATGCCGTACGAGAAGCGCAGCGACGCTTCTACTACCAGCGCCGGAATCACAGACGGGAGAATCTCGCGCGTTAGGATGTAGAACTGCGATTCACCGCGAAGCTGTGCCGCTTCGACGAACTCACGTGTCTTAATCGAGAGTACGTTACTGCGGACGACACGGGCTACAATCGGAGAATATACGATGACTAGAACCACGACCAGGCTATTGTCCAGCAGGCTGAAATCGTACTCGCCGAGTTCGAAATTAATCGGCCCGACGTCGACCGCGATATCGGGAAAGGGAAGGGTAACGCTTGCGGGCAGAGAGCCGATCAGGATAAGGGCTAGCAGGAGCGCCGGAATCGAAAGCAGACTATCCAGAAAGCGGCTGGTGATTTCATCCAGCCAGCCGCCCTGATAGCCAATAACGAGGCCGATAGCGGCGCCAATAATCACCGCGATTAGCGTTCCCAGGCCGGCTAGCCGGAAGATCTCTCGGGTACCCAATATCACCCGACTGAAGACATCGCGGCCAAGGTCATCTGTGCCGAAAACGTAGTTGCATTCTGCGTTTATGGGGTCGAAGATCTGAATGTTGCCCAGGACTGGCACGCTCAATGGATCCTCGGCAAAGCAGTCTGGTTCCTCATACGGTGCCAGATCGTAGTTACTGAAGGCGTCTTCGTCATAATCGTAGGGCGCGACGCGCTCGCCAAATATTGCCAGCAGGAGAAACGCGAGGACGATCAAGGTCCCGATGGCCACAAATGGCGATCGCAATAACTGGCCGATCCACTTAAAACGGCGGGAAAGCCCAGCCAAACTGCGGGTGACGAGAAGACCGAAGCGGCCTCCGGTCTTCTCGGTGGTATTGTGATGCATTGACTATTCTTCAGTGGTTACAAAGCGGAAATCAGTCCGCCCAGCGAAGGGGTGCAGACGGATGTTGTCGAACTGCGTCTGGAAAGCGGTGAACTGCGGGAAGAAGTACGGCACGATAATCGGCCCTTCTTCTACCAGAAGCTCCTGGATTTGCATATAGGCCTGGACACGTACCTCCTGGTCAAGGGAAGTACCAGCCGTCTCGATGAGCTGGTCCAGTTCGGCATTCGAATAGTGAGCCTCGTTCCAACGTGCGCCGGACTTGAGCTGCAGGTCGAGATAGAGTTGGGGGATAGGGCGCGATCCCCAGCCAGTGATCCCGAGATCGACAGACAGCCAGTTGTCTTCCACATCGCTGTAGTAAATGCCTTCGTCCCGTAGACGAATGTCAACCCGGATATTGGCATCCTGCCAGAAGGAACGCAGGGCCTGCGCCAGATCGGGGCGGTCACCCGAATTGGGGACATGGAGTGTCAGATCGAGACCGTCCTCATAGCCGGCCGCATCAAGAAGCTGGCGTGCCTCATTGGGGTCCCGTTCGGCTGGAACGGCATCCGGATTGAAGTACTGGGCATATAGCGGGCCGATAGGCGTATCGTTGCCCAGAGCCCCATAGCCGGCGCTGATGATGTCGAAAATGCGCTGCCGATCAGTGGCAAGCTTGAAGGCCTTCCAGACACGCGGATCGGTCCCAGGGCCTTGGTCGTGGCGTAGCCGCGCCAGATTGTAGCCATTGGTGGGGATTTCGATCGTCTTGAAATCGCCCTGGAGTGTCTGGTAGACACGTGTCGGCATGCGCAGGACGACGTCAATGGCGCCATCACGTAAAGCGTTGATGCTCGCATTAGTGTCGCCGAAGTAAATGAACTCCAGTTGCTGGGTCGTGGGCGCACCGTCCATCCAATAGTTTTCGTTGCGCTCCATAACGGCCCGGTCTTCGGCATCGAATTCAACCATCTTGAACGGTCCCGTGCCGTTGAAGGCTGTATCAGGGTTCTCAGTATTGGCCTTCTGAATAACAGTCCGGTTGTCCGTCAGGTTATAGAGGAAATCTGGTTCGGTATTGTTCAGCGTGAAGACGATCGTATACGGATCCGGGGCCTCGATACTCGCGATGTTGCCGAGCAAGTCGGCCGCGCCAGAAATACCTGGATCGCGTAGACGATTGAACGTCCAGATCACATCATCAGCCGTGAACTCACTGCCGTCATGGAAGGTAGCGTTTTGAACCAGAGCGAGTGTGTATTGCGTGCCATCTTCGCTCATCTCCCAGGTCTGGGCCAGACGCGGTACAAGTTGCGATTGGTCGTCAGTATCAAGGAGGTAGTCATATATGGCATTGACGAGCGCCACCTCGCTATCGCTCGACAGATTCGCCGGGTCGAGGGTTACTGGCGGCTCCCAGGCGACGCGCAGTAGATCGTTTGTCTGCCTGAGGATTCTAGATTTTGAGGGATTGTTGAGGTGTCGGGAGGCGGTATGTGAGAGATGAAGCGGAACCATGCTTGAGGCGAGAGTGAGGCCAGAAAAACGCAGGAAATCCCGGCGTGAAACGTGGTTGGGTTTGCTAATCCGCTTGTTGTGTTTCTTAAACATGTGCTAGTCCTTTGTGGCTAGGGTGCGGGAGCACCGATTGATGATGTGATAGGTCTTAAGCATACCATCGAATCTTGAATTAACAAACGGTTTTCAGATGATTCTCACTGACAAGGCATCATTAGACATGTTTTACTCTGTGGCACTATCTATCCCTTGACGGACAACGCCGCCGGTTCCTTACATATTTCATGTTTTAGCGAGGCATCGCTGCCGGAGTAGTGAAAGGGTACAGACGCCAAACAGTTGTTTTTAGGCAGTAACAAAACCGAGCAAAAAAATAACGTTTCCGTACCATGCGATTACGCTGCGCTGTGTCTTAATGTTATATTTATCTAGTATAATGATGGATAGAATCCGAACGGAGTGTTCAAGCAACCTTGCGGTTGTCTTTGCCGGCAATCGCAAACTGGGGGACCGCAATGATAAAACGGCGAACCTTGAAGTTCCTTCAAGTCCTTGTTCTTATTTCCGCTCTTGTCGCGGCTTTGGTGCCGGCTCTTACTGATTCACAGTCATTTATCGATGGATCGCAGCCGGCCAGTGCAGACGATATGGTAGATGCACCGCACGGTGAGCTGGCAGAAGAAACCTCTCCTGTGGCGCCACCAGCACCACAGCGGCCGCAGGGTCAGGACGAGCTGGACTGCGCTGTAGGCTTTGTTATGGCGGTATTGCATGAGGATACCGGCTTTCCCGACTCGGCGTTGCCGTCGGATGTAACCCTGTTTACCAACCAGGGTTATCCGGACGTGAATCAGCCGGTTGTTTATGGCGGGCAGGGCGGTGAGGTAGCCGTTGGTGATACGCTCTATGCCTACATTGTTTTCGAAAACAAGTCATCGGACTGTCCGGGAGGGGCTTTTGACTTTGAGGTCACGGACATCAATGTCTATAAGAATGATGTCGACCTCGTTGGCTCGATGCTAGGCGATATTACCTGGCCTGATGGCGGCAATCCGAGGCTCATGGCGTCGGGTGGTGGCATGGCCTATGGTGTCTTCCCATTTGAGGTGCTACCTAGCGACAACGAGTTCGATGTCCGGGTCAATATAGAGTTCGAATGCACCGGCGGGAGCTGTCCAACCGGCGGCCCAACCTTCTACGACACGCAGGAGTATCCTACCCGCCTAACCGAGACCCCCGCCGGCGATACGTTCGAGAGCATCTATGGTGCCGATCCGAAAATCACCGTGGTGGGTCCCCGGGCTGCCGTCCAGGTACTTGAGCCTGCGCCGGGTGTCGTCGCAACGCCGTTCCAGGAAGTGGTCTATGTCATCGAGCTGACCAGCCAGGCGAGTGGCTCGGATGCCATTACGCGCATCACCGACAATGATCCGGAGGCGCCCCTGCCACAGTGCCGAGACATAACCTATCCTAACGATCCCCTGAACCCCCCAGGTTGGTTCGAAAATCCTGATGGCGTGAGCAAGGTCAATACCACTGACCTCAGTGGTCCTGCTGGTGGCGCACAGGGCCCGCTTGATAACGATGAGAAGCTCTACTGCTATTTCACCGTTACTATGGACCCCGCGATCATCAACGATCCGACGGATAGTAGCTTTGTCCTGAGCGGTGAGATTGTCGTCGCAAATGCGACCGGCCAGGACGCCATCCTCGAAGTTGAGGCGCCCCCGGTAGTGATCTCCGAGGCCGCTGTTACCATTGAGAAAACGGTCATTGATCCTGATCCGGCAGATGGGGTTGCTATTGGTGAACAGGTGACCTATCGGATCCAGATCACCAACACCGGTGAGGTTGATCTCGAAGACTTCGCAATCGTTGATAGTCTTATCGGCCCGGTGGTGATTCCCAGTGTGACGCTGACGCCGGATCCACCAAACAACACTTACTCCCAGACATATACCTATACCGTTGGTCTTAGCGATCCCTCGCCGCTCATCAATACCGTAAGCGTGGAGGCGCACCCTGTAGGTTCACCAACAGGTTTCACAGTGAGTGATACCACTGCGGCCAGTATCAATGTCCAGAGTTCGGAGCTGGCTGCAAATCTGATCCTCTACCAGGTTGACGGCGTTGATTATGATGAGGGCGATCCGGATACATTCCCGCGTCCTGGCAGCGTCCTGACCTATCTGGTGCAGTATTGCAACAACAGCTCAGATATCTTCCGTGACCTGCAGTATGTGTCGGGTAATCCAAAGCTGATTGATGGTGCACGGCCGACATACGTCGACTCAGATCGCGCAAATGGCGTCTTCAGCCCGGGATGTTACAATCCTGGCTTGTCAAATCCCCCCGCGCCCCTGGCGACGCAGTTCACCTATACTGTACCACTCGTCACCGATCCCGATTTCACTGATCCAGTGGTTAACTCGGTGCGCGTCCGGGCAGTTGATGTGAGTGGCGGCTTCAAATATGCCGACAGCACTCTTGTCACCAATATTTTCAGCGACAACGTCGAGATCAGTGGCTATCGCTACAGTATCGACACAGGTGCTCGGCTGGATGAAGATACTGCCGCTCTACGTGGTGAAACCGTCTACTATCACCTGGACCTTGCCAACAAGTCAGCTCGCAACCTGTGTAATATCGAGGTTCGCCAGTACATACGGAATTCTGTTGGCAGTGTTGTACCTGGAAACCCCCTGGTCATTCCTGATGAGTATATCGAGTGGCCGACAGCGGTACCGGGACGCATTAATGCGGATGGTAGTGGCGAGGATACTGCGGTTAGTGCCGATACGGGTGGCTTGAGGATTACCTATCAGGTAAGCGGCGATACACCTGATCCCCTGTATCGTATTTTCGAGGTGTATGCGCCAAGCGACTGCGACTCCGGCACGCTGGCAGAACCCTTTATTGACCGCACAGCCATCATCACCGATATCTCCGATGTTCAGGTCAACTCCATCGTCTCGGTTTTTGCTGAGGCCAATCCCGACGAACCGTTGTCCTATGGTTTCCGCCAACCGGGTCTGAAATACCAGTTCCGGTATTTCGCCACCAATGTTGGCACCACTTTTACCATCACTGGTTTACAGTATTGTGTCTTCGATGCCTCCGGCGCCTGTGGGCTGCAGGCTTTCCCCTTGGACAACCCGGATTTCTTCACAGATGGGAATACCTTCTTGCCTTTCCAGACACGCGAAGAGTTGTCAGCGATCATTGACGGCCCGGATGGCCTTGATGGCGATGAGCCAACGCCCTTGCGCATTCTGGTGCTGTTAGAAGGTGAAGAACAGGGCAAGCGGGTGCTGGTACGTACCCTCTACACCTTCCCGTTGCTTACGGATGACCTGCCCGGCGAGATTACCTCCGGGCCAGAGGAATTGGTGCGTGGTGACGGGCCCGCGCCTTACAACTACCGTTTCACTAACAACACTGAGTCCCTGCTGAAAGATGTCCGGGTTCTCAACCTGATGGAAACTGGTGAGTTCCAGGAAGGCGTCTATGAGCCTGTGGGTGTCCCCGGGTTCCCAGCAGACACGTATTATGAAGTGTGCACGGTCCATGGCGATGTCGTACGTGATGGCACGTTGAGCGGCACCTGCAACTTGACCTATCATACCGGGTTGCCCGGTGGCGGCTTCCAGATGCAAGTGCTCGCCGTCGGCGATCGCGCCGATGATGGCCGCCGTGTCATTGGGTTGGGCATCTGGGAAATTGAGGAGCTTGAGCACCTGGAGGTCACCAAGACCGGTTCAACGACCGCTGCGCGTAATTCACCGATTAATTGGACGATCAGCGTCAAGAACAACTCCGAGTACCAACCCGTTGACTTTGAACACCCGGCCGGTTTCGTCGATGAGATCGCTCCTGAACCGCCAGGCTCCTTGCTGAACATGGATGGCACGGTCTTTGCCGGCTTACCTGATCCCAATTTCGTCGGCTTCACCTTCGTCGACGGGAAGTATCGCCTGCCTGAACTTGGCAGTGCCTCGGTCCAGGTGAAGCTGGACCCGCCGCCCGGTGACGGATTCCTCGAAGACGGCTTTACCAATACCGCGACGTTTGTTGGTGAGACTGCGCCAAACGGAACGGGCGAAAATGTCGTTGGTCTCTCCGTGACTGGGTCCGCATCGATTGAGGTCCGATTCGTCTGTCCGATAACTCTGGTGGGCTTCTTTATCTGGGAGAACGATGGTAGCCTGCCGCCGGAATGGTTCACCTACTTGGACCCAGATCCAAATACCGGGCAGACAGTTGGCGAGGCCCGTGTCGTCCTGCTTGTCTATGGCAATATCGGTAGTGAGCCGCTCACCGTTAGTGGCACGCAGGATGAATTGTTCCAGCGTGAGATCGGGCGGCCCTTGGAGCTCTTCAACCCGGGGGCGGATGTTGTGTGGCCGAACCCGGCCCAGGAAGGCTATCTGCTGCCGGGTGAGTTCTACTACTACTACTCGCCGGTGTTCTTGCGACCGCCTGATTTTCCGGACCCGATTGACGAGCGCACTTTCACCTGGGACGCCCAAATCCAGTTATCCGACGGTCCGCCTGACTGCAACAATTTCGAAGTGACGTGGTTCTATGATATCCTGAACCCGGTCGCGATCACCAAAGGCTTGCAGCCCGGCACGGGGCTGGTTTCACCGGGCAACCAGGTTTTCTATGATATCTCGATGTTGAACCGGAGCTCCTATGCCCCGATGTTCATCCAGCGCCTCTACGACTCGATTCTGGCCACCGACCCCTTGGTGATTGACTTCGACGACGGTACACAAAACGCCACGGGCACGCTGGGTGTTGAGGGCTCTGGGGTTGAGGGCGCCACAATGCTGCAAAACGGGTTGCAGGATGGTTATACCGTGCGCTTCGACGATCCTGCGAGCCTTGTCAATATCGCCACGGTGGTCTTCTATATGCCCTCGGGTAGCATTGTTCCTGTTAACGGCTATCCGGACATTCCAGCCAGCCAGCAAGGCCCCAGTGCCTTGATGACAAATGTCGCTGAGGCAACGGTAACCACCAAGAATCCGTTACAGATTACGCTGATTCCCAGTGTTGAGGAGGTGCCAGCGGGCGGACGCTTCGATATTGACGTCCAGGTAACCAATATCTCAACGGAATTCAGCCTGGTCAATATCGACCTAACGACAGGGGATGCGCAACTTGCGGCGGGTCTCACCGAAGCCGGTTATCCCGGCAGCATCCCATCGCTTGCTCCGACCCAGAGTGTGGCCTACAACATCACGGATCCGTATTATGTTATTCCCGGTGATTACACTGAGGATGAGTTGAGGCTATGTGTTCAGGGTTCGGCCGAGATTGCAGGTATGCCTGATCTTGAATTGCCCCAGGTTGAGGCGTGTACGACGATTATCGTGCTGCCCCCTGAACTGGAAGTCACCAAAGACGCTTTCCAGGATGCCGCCTGCACGATCGAGACTCTGGACGAAGATGACAGCGGTTACAAAGAAGTGACCGTGGGCGACTTCGTCTACTACAAGATCGTATTGACCAACAATAGCTCGAGTGCGACCTACAGCGAAATCGAATTCACCGATGTCACCAACGACGGCGGTGATCTCTCCGCAGATGTAACAAGCGCATTTCTGACGCAAACAGGCGGTAGCGATGTGATGCTGCCCGAGTCGTCTGTCGAAATATGTGTTCCCTATCGCGTCCAGGCCTCGGCCCAGGCAGTGCCGTTGTTCGTTAACACAGTCACTGTTACAGCAGTCTCGGGTGATACAAACTTCGCCGTCGAGGATGCCGTCGAGCTGGAGGTGTTCGACCAGTACGTTGGTATCAGTAAGTCCAGCGGTAGCACGAACCTGGCTTTCCCCGGTTCGACGGTGATCTATACGCTCACCATCCAGAACCGCAACCTCCCTGACTCCAATTACTACCTCATCGTCGACGACGTGTGGGACAGCTTAATCAGCGGACGGTTGCCAGGGGCTAGTTACTTCGACACCTGTACAGGAACCCCGCCCGATTTCACGGGCTGCGACCCCTCCGTTACGTCAATCCCACTCGATGATCCGCGCTGGGTATGGCCTGGCGATGTGGGTGTGATCCCGCCCGGCGAACAAGCCCAGTTCCAGTATGAGTATGTCGTTCAGGATACCGATCCTGACCCGCTTGAGAATATCGCGGGCGTTGTCACCTATCTGTATGACGCCTCCAATCCAACGGCCTGGCAGCCGGTAGAAGACCCCGATAGTCCGCCGGACCCGTTGCGTCCGCTTGATGAGACGATGGCCTCGATTGCCGTCACTGACTCGCAATTGCTGGTCCGCAAGATTGCCACGCCAGGCTCAGCGTTGGTGGGTACCGATGTGACATATCAGATTGCGATCACCAATATCGGTGATCGTCCGGTGACCAACATCCAGGTGGTGGACTGTAACCGCTATACCCCATGCTCAGATTCGGTTGAGCCATTTGCACCTGGTTTCGGTGGCCAGGACTTGACTGGTCAACTCGTCTTCCCTGGCCCCCTCTCGCGCTTGGATCCGTTCCAGACAGCCGTTATCCCCAACTACCTCCTCACGATGCCAGACCGTGACGCGGTGAATGCCGATCCAACATTGGATCCCTTCATTAATACCGTTTATGCACGCGGTCAGGTCTCGGTTGGGGGCTCAGGCGATAAGCAATGGATACCGCCTGGTACCGACACGGCCGTCGTGGACCTGATCGTCCCTGGGATCTCCGTGTCCAAGTCGGCTTCAGTGGGTGCCGCTGCAATCGGTGACCCGGTGGAATACACCATCCAGGTCTTCAACACTGGCGACACCCCTGTCCGGCTCGAAGAGGTCACGGATGTGGTGCCGGGCGATAGCGTCTGGACACCACTGGACACAATGAAGCTCAATACCTGTGAGGATACCGGGCCTGACTTCACCGTGGGGACGGATTCACTGGCGCCAGGCGAATTCGTCTGTGCTACGATCGAGGTTGTCGTTGGTGTACCGCCGCAGGGTTCGAATGAATACGTCAATACGGTGCGTGTCCGGGCCACGATTGACCCCGGTGGCTTGAATGAGCCAGTAGTCGACGGGGCCAGTGCCGTGGTCGATGTCCGCGCCGAGTCTCTCGCAGTGTCCAAGGGCGCCTACTGCATCGTCGATGGCGTTACCTGTATCACGCCCGAACTGATCAATGAGGCTCAGGAAGGCTCCGATTACCAGTACATCATCACAATTCGCAACACAGGTCTCACCCCGTTGCGCGAGCTACGTATTTCCGACGCCGCTTATCTGGATGGTGAGCTTCAGATTGTCACCGATTTCAGCGGTATAGGGGACGGCGATAATCTCCTTGACCCGGCCGAAGCCTACACCTTCGCGTATAACTACACGGTTGATCTGGCCGACCTTGAGGGCGGTGATAGTGGCTTCACGAACCAGGTAACCGTTGTCGGTGTTGAGGACGATGGTGGCGTCCCGGGTGACGTGACCACGCCGCGCACAGCTTTCTATACTGTGATCTTCCGCCCGACCAGCCTCGAGATGTCCAAGGTGGCTTGCGTTAGCGATGAGACCACTGAACCTGACTTCGGGACCTGTGTCACATCCCCAGTGGTAGCCACCCCCGGTGAATATGTATGGTATCAGGTTCAGGTGACCAACCCCTCGGCGGGCTCGGTCAATAATCTGACAGTAACCGACACGCTTGAAGGCGTGCTGGACGATGCCAACGACTTCCAGTGGGTCGATTCACCCTACGCAGAAGGCACCTTACCAGGTTGTACGACGCCACCGAACTGCCCCACCGTAACGTATACGTACCGCGGTTCTAACCCGGTTTCAGCCGTTAGTGGCGACATCGTCAATACCGCGATTGCCCGTGCCCTGGCCGGCTCGGCTGAGATATCAGCCGAGGATAGTGTGACTGTCCTGGTCTTCAGTGGCGAGCTGGGTGTCAGCATTGTTGAAGACGCCGGGATCACCGAGGGACCTGCCGGGACTGAACTGAACTTCACGATAGAGGTCAGCAATTCAGGTGCACAGCCGATCACCAATATCGAGGTTCGATTGCCACTGATTAGTGGTGGCAATCTCCTGGTCCCGGCTTTTGATCTCCCGGCGGGCGATAGCCGGGTCCTCAGCGCAACCTACACTATCGATAATGCCGATAGCGAACTCATCTTTGCCGTTACAGCCGAAGGCCTGTTCAGTGGCCGTCTTGTGTCAGATACGGCAAGCTGGACGGTTCGGCGCATCTCGCCAGGCGGCCTGGTCGTTGAGAAGAGTGCAGATGTCAGCTACGCAGCCGTGGGTGACACGATTACCTATACGGTGACTGTGCGCAATGAGAACGCAACAGGACTGGTCATTTCTGGCTTGATCGTGCAGGATACGCTGCATGAGACATTTACGCCGGCGTTCCCCTTCCAGCTCGACCCAGGTCAGAGCGAAACACGCCAGTATACTTACACCGTGACGGGTACCGAAGGCAATCCTATCGAGAACACGGTGACAGCAATCGGTAGTGTTGGCGGGCGCCAATATACGGTTGAGGAGACGCAGCGGGTCTACATCGTTGATGGCGACCTGTTGGTAACCAACGAAGCCAATACGACAGATGCAACGGTTGGCGATACCGTGAGCTTCACCTATCGTATCTGCAATATCAGCACCGGTAGCAGCCCGACTGATGATCTTACCAACGTGACCCTTGAAGACGATCAAGGTCCATTGGTATTGCCAGACACAACACTAACGCCTGGTCAGTGCTTCACCGTTGTCGAAGATGTTGTGGTCGCTGATGTCCACGTGCCTGTTCTTACGCGAACGGTCACGGGGCGTGCTGAAACCGCGGCAAGTGAGGTTCTAACTCGGTCCGTGCCGGCCTCCGTGTCGGTCGTACCATTCGGTACGGGCGACATCCGCCTTGAAGTCGAGCCGGGGGTGCCCGTGGCCTACATCGGTACCGATCTTGAGCTGGCCTTTGAGATCTCCAATGTGGGCGATGAAACACTCACCATTACCGACTTCCTGGACGCGACGCCCTGGTACGACACGTTTAATCCTTCGCCTGTTGGTCTGACTTTGGTGCCGGGGCAAACCATCACGATTTTTGGGGATCAGTTGGCAGCCGGCGGCTCGGGCGCGATCCCGATCACGGCATCGACACCGGATCCATTCACCGGTGCCTGGACTGTGGTCGCCGAAGATGCAGGTACAACATCCTACAATCATCAGGTTTCGCTCTCGCTGCCAGTCGCCGAGATCGGTGATACCTTGACCCTGAGTTATTTTGCCAACCCGACGACGACAGCGCCCGGCGGTACTGTCAACTACACGTACACTGTGCTCAATATCTCTGACGTCCCGATTACTGCAACACTGGCGACGATCAATAACGATTGTTCGACATACTTGCCCGGCACCGAGGATCTCTGGCAGCCGGCAGGCGTAGAGATTAGCCCGGGTGCTACTGCCCAGGCGACCGCAACCTGCGAGGTTGACCCGACGTACACCGAGCCAAACGTGGCGCACACCGTTCAGGTCTTCGATACAGCGACGCCAGGCAGCGCTCAGGATGCGATTGTCATCGAGACGCCAGTCGAGATCCCGCTCGGCATTGAGATCATAGGCTCTGAGCCCGAGACCTGGATTGTCGACGACACGGCGACGCTTATCTACCGTATCTTCAACAACTCTACGGACCTCACGATTACCGAAGTCGGTCCCGTGCTGGTGAATCCGTCAGCCGGATGCGATCTGGTTGAGTACTATGCTGATGACACCTTTACCACACCGATCACGTTTGACTCGGAATTGTCGCCATCGGAGGAAGTGTACGTCCACTGCATCTTCGATCCCGTTAGCCCTGAGTTCTTCGATGATGGTAGTGTCACCGTTGACGTGAGCGTAGCGGGCAAGGTGAGCGGGGCGGACATTTTCGCGGAGGCTTCAGCGGTCTTCGACACCATTGATCTGGGCCTTGATCTCGAGCTTACTGCCGTGCCCAGCAGTGGTTCTTTGTCGCAGGTTGTTGAGGGTGCGACGGTCTCGTTCACGCTGAGGCTGACCAATACCGGGCAATCGTCGCTAGTGCTGCCGCCGGTTGAGGACGAGCCAGTCAGCGCTTTGATCTACGACCCGAATGATACCTCCGTTGTCCAGTATAATTTCACGGATGCACTCTACCAGAACCTGCTCGACGAGTGCACCTGGCCACTGTTGCCTGGCGAAGAATGCATCGTTGCCTACAACACCATCACCGTTCCAGATGGCGAGCCGAACCCCTTGGAATTCACAATCCTCCCCAGCCATCCCGATCTGATGCAGGCGACTGTGATGCTCACTTTGACCGACGAAGCATCCGGTGCGGTGACGATCAATCAGGAGAGCTCATGGGCCATTGAGGTCCGCCGTCCCGCCATCCAGATCACAACCTTCGATATTTCGCCTGCTCAGGTGATTATCGGCGACACGGTGCAGTTCTCAGCGATCATCCAGAACACTGGGTTCACCCGTCTAAATGATATTCAGGCCACGGTCTTCCTCGAGCAAGTCTTTGTGCATGAGCCGGGCGGCGTTGTCTTGACCAGCGCGCGCCGGCAGGAACCCGTGGCGACGATCACACTGACGCTGGATTCCACAACGCTACCCGCCAATGGTGATCAGACGCGCGCTACCGGGAGCTGGACCGCCGACATCGAAGCTCCAGCCACTTTCAGAGCCCGCGTCGTGGTGCAAGCGGCGACCACAGATGAGAACATGACCTCAGTTCAGGATTCGGCGGAGGCGCAATTCAGCGTCATCACCGATCCCGAGGCCCCGACAACTGATCCCGAGGGTAACCCCCTTGACCCAGATGCCCTGGATCCACAGATTACCAAGACCGTAGAGCCTGAATCGGCTTTCCCTAATCAGCAGATGACGTTCACGATTGATGTCACCAACGGTAGCACCAACGACATGCCGAATGTGACCATGATAGACGCCGTGCCGGATGCGTTCCCCGTGGTATCCGCCAGTACAACGCGCGGCGCGTCGATTGTCAGTGGTCAGCTTGTAACGGTGACAACAGGCCGCCTCGGCCCGGGTGAACGCGTGACCATCACGATTGTGGTGGAAGTTGGTGCCGAAGTTGATGTACCCTCGCTCTGGACCAATGTCGCCTGTGCGGGCGTCGAAGGCCGCGATCCGGTCTGCGCCGAAGCTGAAGTTGCGGTCGGTGCGTTCGGCCCGGGTGAAGGTCTACTGCCGACGACAGGTATTGGTGCTCTTGATGGCGAGACCTCATCTGCGGAATCATCCGGCGCGCAGCCCCTGCCGCAAGGCTTCGCTGGTGGTTCGAAGCTGTTCCCGCTACTGATGCTAAGTATGCTGCTGTTGCTGAGCGCCAGCACGCCTGAGGCCAATCGCCGGCGGTGGATCATCGCCGGCGGGGCTGCCGTTCTCGTTGTCGCCTTTGTCATCGGTGGCGTGCTGCTCCTGGGTGGCGGCGATGATGATGCTTCCGACGACGGGGGTGACACGGTGGCTGAAGAAGGCGATCCAACACCCACCGAGACGCCGCGTGCCACCCTGGCGCGGCGCCCGGATATGACGCTTGAACCCAGCCCTGAAGCGACTGAAATTGTCGCGACCCCCACCGGGCTGCCCTTCGTTGCTACTCAGTTACCCTCGCCAACACCGTATATCCTGCCGACGGCCTCAGGCCCGCGTCGGCTGGATATCCCTAAACTGAATTTCACCCGCCCGATACCCATCGTTGAGCTGCCGCTGATCGATGATTCCTGGGATGTGAGCACCCTGGGACATAACGTGGGGTGGTTAGAGAAGACGACCTGGCTCAATCCAGATTGGGGCAATACAGTGCTTGTCGCGCACGTCCAGATCGAACGTCAAGATCCTGGTCCCTTCTACAACCTGCCAGACCTGGAGCCGGGCGATATGATCTATGTGCTGGAAGGCGAGGAACGCTACGCCTATCGCGTTGTTACCACTGAGACGGTATCAGCAACCGCCATCGAGGTGACCCACCCAACACGGGATCCTATCCTCACCCTGCTCACCTGTACGAATTGGGATATGGCGCGCGGGGTCTATGCCGACCGCTTCATTGTGCGCGCCGAGCCAGTGACCAGCGTTCAGTAAACTCTGGCACGGCAAGTCTAGGAGCTTGAATCGGGGGCCGCAGTGGCCCCCGATTTGGCTTGGTAAGCCGATGTCTACGATCCAAACGACTGGATCGCGATGATGAAGGGATCCCCTACCTTGATCCCTCCATAGTCGGCGAATTCGAGTTGCCAAAAGCTGAAGTAGCAGCCGCGTACATCAGGTGCCCGACCCTCGAATTGAATCTCTGTGGTCTCGCCGCGCGCGATATCGCCATCGCCCTCGATGAAAATGCGTGGTCGGTTTTCGCGCGTCAGATTACGCGAGCCCTCGTTAATGGGTGTGGTACAGTTGCGTGTCAGCGGCTCATAGTCAACTTCCAGATCCTCAACTTCCTCGACAAATACCAACTGCAGACCACCTTCCTCTGGCCAATTGCAGTTGCTTGCGTTCTCAATCGTCAGTGTGATTGTGAAGTTGTTGCGGACTCGAACAATGCGCGGATTGGCAGCATCCGCAAAGGCAGGGGCGATGTTGAGCTGATCTGGCGTCAGGATCGCATAACCCAGGTCACAGTTCTCGATGATCTGCTGCTGAGTAAGCGTTGGTGTCACTGCCGCGGCAGTCGCGATTGCGGCGGCCGTCTGAGTGGCTTGCAGATTGGCGCGTTCAGTCTGGGCGAGGTTCGGGGTAGGGGAGGGCGTGTTTGTTGGTGATGGGCTTTGAGTAGGTGTCGAGGTACGGGTATTGGTTGCCGTTGGGGTCGTGGTCGGCGAGGGTGATGGGCTGGGCGATGTGGTTGCGGTGGGCGTACCTGTCGCCGTCGGTGATTCCGTGACTTCGGGGACTTGGGTTTTTGCTGTTGCCAGCGTGGCAAGAGCGGCAACCGCCGTCTCCGTTTCCTGCACCCTTGTGATTGGGTTCCCGCTTTCCCCGTTTCCATCATCATCGTCAAACAAACTCGCCAACGGACCATCGCCTCCTTGTCCTGCTACGATAAGCCCCAGCAGAACAATCGACGCCAGAAAGATAATACCGGCAATTCCAGCCAGAAGGCGCCCGCCTTGCCCGCGTTTGGCCTGAGCTTGTGGCTTGCGTGGCGCTGACTGTGCCGGCCCTGGCGGCGAACTTGGACGTGGCGGTTGGCTTCCTGGCGGAGTAGGGCGGGAAGGCGCGGTGTTGACCACGCCTGGTATACGTTCTGTGGCAGTTGTCGTGGTAGCCTGGCGCCGCGATGGGTCCAGGACTGTGCTTGGCTTGCGGGCTACAGTGCTCTTTTCTGTTTCTTTGTCCACCTGCGAAAGGAGGGTTTCCTGCTTGGTCGGTACTCTGGGTGCTTTGTTGGCGTGCTTAGACTGACGCTGGGATAGGGCTTCCAGCATTTCATCGGCTGTCTGAAAGCGCTCATCCGGCTCTTTCTTGAGCGCATGGTTCACCACATTGACGATCCAGTCCGGCAGGGAGGCCTCGAAGGTGCGCGGATCAGGTAGTGGCTCGTTGACATGTTTGAGAATGATCGCTAGCGGCGTATCTGCGTCAAAGGGCAGACGGCCGGTGAGCATTTGGTAGAGAATAACCCCCAGCGAGTAAATGTCGGAACGTTCGTCGCCGGCCTCGCCTAATCCCTGTTCTGGGGCCATATAAGCGGGAGTCCCGACCATGCCGCCGCTTGCGGTAAATTGTCCACCGGTGACGATTTTCGCGATACCAAAATCGGTCAGTACGACCCGTTCGTCTTCATCGAGCATCAGGTTTGCGGGTTTGACGTCGCGGTGAATCATCTTCCTCTTGTGGGCATAAGCCAGGGCATTTGCGGTGTCGGCAATTATGCGCGTCGTCTCAGCCAGGGGAAACCGTTGGGTGCTGGTGGCTTGGTCAAAGAGCCGATCCTTGAGAGTCGAACCGTTTACCAGCTCCATCACCATATAGTAGCTCTCGCCCTGTTCGTCGAAGTCGAAATCGAAGACCTGGACGATGTTTGGATGGCGCAATCTGGCTACATTCTTGGCTTCCTTTTCGAAGCGGTCCTTGAACTCAGGATCGTCCGCAAGAAAGGGGTGCAGCAACTTAATCGCAACATAGCGATCAAGGGCGGCATGATACCCACGGTAGACTTCGGCCATACCGCCGCGCCCGATCCGTTCAATAATCTCATACTTGCCAAGCGTTTTCCTTGTCACACGACTTCCCTTTAATGGTTATCCCGAGCCTATATCGAGATGCCCCCATATGACGCTTGTGTAGTATACCTGAATTTAGCGTGTAGAACACCCTATTGTCCACGGACGCAAGCCAGTAGAATTCCTGATCTGGTGTACACGGTAGCTAGGCGAGGTGTCTTCCAAGGCGTGGTCACGAGTGGTACTGAGCGGTTGACGGTTGCGGGTTGCAGATACTTGACAGCCTAGTCTCGATCATTAAGATGACTTCGGTGGTGGTCACTAGAGCGATCTTCTGAACTGGGATAATAGGCGCCTTCTACCCAATAAGATCCCTCTGGGCTGACTTCTTTTTTCCAGACGGGAACAATCTCCTTTAGCCGATCAATGCCGTATCGCGCTGCTTCAAAGCATCCCTGGTCGCGATGACCACCGCCACATGCGATAAACACAGTGGGAGTGCCAACATCAAGCCGGCCAAGGCGCTGAACAATGGCAATCCCCTGAACGAGAGGCCACTGCTGACGAATTTCGGAGGCGACCTGGCGCAGTTTTGCAAACGCCATGTCTTCGTAGGCTTCGTATTCGAGGTAGCTGGTCTGCTGTAGTTGATCAGCGTGCTGGGTCTGGCCACGAACGTAGCCGCTGAATACTGCCAGCGCGCCCGTTTGGGGAACCACGATCTTGCTGGTGAGTTCATCGAGGCTTATGGGCGCCTGGCTCAAGAGAAAAACCTCAGGCCAGACTTGTTCTGCCCCTCCGGAGACGGGGGGAAAGAAGGCGATTTCGTCTTGTTCATTGATGGGGTGGTCTGCCAGTGCATATTCTTGATTGACTGCGGCTATGGGCTTGGGCAGCGCCGTGGCCAACGCGGGAATCTGGCTGTCATTTTCTATCCGTAGCTCGTCAATTGTGGTTGATCCGGCCAGTGTGATCTGGATCTCGTTTGTGCCGGCCAGATC
>JAADYW010000075.1 GCA_010092845.1 Chloroflexota bacterium | reverse complement strand
CGTTAACCCCAACCGTCCTGTTTAACCACTCACCGCAGGGTCGGGGGCTGGTGGCGTCACCCCGGAGTGCCTATGCATTCGCCCGTAACGTAGTCTCGAAAGACTGAGGCTGGTAAGCATCAGGGCTTCTAAAAGCCCCCGCCTTCAGGCGTGGGGATGCTTACTACATCATACCTCAAACTACATCGATCTTTCTTGCGTGTGCCACAGCTTGACACAACAAACCTATCCGCTATTATCGTACAATGCAATACAAGATACCACCTTCATGAGGAGTGAGGCACATGGGGCACCTTGATGGGCGTGTGGCAGTTGTGACCGGGGCGGGCCGTGGGATCGGCCGTGGCATTGCGCAAGAGCTGGCGCGCCGCGGGGCCCGCGTCGTCGTGAACTATAATACCAGCGCTGAGGCAGCGAATGCTGTTGTGGCGGATATCGAAGCGGCGGGTGGCACAGCGCTGGCGGCGCAAGCGAATGTTTCCGATCTGGCGGCCGCGACTGCGCTAATGAAGGTTGCTACCGAAGCCTATGGACAGGTTGATATTCTGGTGAACAACGCAGGAACAACCCGTGACCAGCTTATCATGATGATGAAAGAGGATGACTGGGACACCGTCATCACCACCAACCTCAAAAGTGCCTGGAATTGCTGTAAGGCTGCGATCCGCGGGATGGTGCGCAAGCGCTACGGCCGGATCATCAACATCACCAGCGTGAGCGGGCTAGCTGGGCAGGCTGGCCAGAGCAACTACAGTGCTAGCAAGGCGGGCTTAATCGGCCTGACACGTTCACTTGCCCGCGAAGTCGCCGAGCGAAATATCACTGCCAATGCGGTGGCACCGGGCTTTATTCCTACCGACATGACTGCTGACCTGCCGGAGGACCTCAAAGAGCAATTGCTGGGGGCAATACCTATGAAACGCCTGGGAACGATCGAGGATGTCGCCCACGCTGTAGCGTTTTTGGCCTCTGATGAGGCAGGCTATATCACGGGGCATGTACTGACGGTAGACGGCGGGCTGGTCATGGGATAGACTTAGAGTGAATTGATTGTCATCATGGCATAAGTCCAGAGAATCTATGGCGACTGTGCATAATCCCAACGATACCGTAACGATTGCCCCAACAGTTTTGCATACGATTGTCCGCATGGCGGCCCTGTCAGTGGATGGGGTTGAGCGCACGAGTGGTTCAGCCGGCGGTGTTGATCGCTGGTTTCGTCGCGTATTCACCGAAGAAGGTATCCGCATCGAAGTCGACGAGGATGCCGGGGTACGCGTTGATGTCTACCTTGTTGTCAAGGCAAGACGGAACCTCTATGAGACCAGCCGGCGGGTGCAAGCTGAGGTTGCAATGACGATCGAAGAATACGCCGGAATGAAAGTGCGCGGCGTGAACGTCCACATTGAAGACATCCTGTTCGAAAAAGCGTAAGTTTGCTAAACATGGCCAGTGGAATGGATCGACGACGGCTGATCAGAAACCTGGCGGTCCAGGTGCTCTACGAGATCGACAGCAGTGAGCATGTGCCAGCTAAGGTCCTGTCAAGTTACGCCAATATGGAGCTAACTGACGACAATGCCCGGGTGCTGGCTTATCTCGCCTTGTGTGCTTACCTGACTGCTGCCGATAACCATGTCGATCCAACCGATCGCGAATTCAGGCTGCTTGGCGAGGACTACCAGATGTTGCGGCGCCTGGTGATCGGGGTAATGGAGGGCTTGCAAATACTGGACGGGTTGATCGCCCAGTATGCGCCCGAATGGCCTCCCGACCAGATCGCAGTCGTGGACCGCAACGTCCTGCGGCTCGCGATCTATGAACTGTTGTATCAGAAGCTTCCGATTAAGGTCGTTATCAACGAGGCCATTGAAGCCGCCCGAGCATTTGGTGCTGATAGCTCACCGCGCTTCATCAATGGCGTGCTGGGGGCAGTGGCCGAGCACTACGACGAGATTTTGACCGATCTTGGTTCCCAGACTTTGACTGAACCGTCAGTATAGCAGCGTCCTGTGGCCGATCACACACCGACAACCCATTCAACAGAAACAGTAACCTCACCCCTAGCACCCTCAGACGCCGATGAGGCTGTCATGACGATATGGGAACACCTTGAGGAGCTTCGCGCTCGTCTGCTGCGTGCTGTGATCGCTGTTCTGGTGGCCTTTGTCGTGATGTTGTTTTTCACCTCGGACATTATCGAGTATCTCTCTGATCCCTATACTGACATTACAGGTAGGCCCTTACAGCAGCTGGAACCGACCGGCAATATCGTGATCTACTTTCGGGTCGCGCTGTTGGGAGCTGGGATCGTCGTCATCCCCTATATTACATACCAGCTCTTCATGTTTGTCTCGCCAGGGCTAACCAGGCGCGAGCGCCGCTGGATCCTGTCGGCGTTGCCCTTTACTACTGGCTTCTTTCTCCTGGGCGTGGCCTTTTCGTGGTTTATCATGATCCCAGCAGCTTTTGAGTTCTTGATCGGCTTTCAAAATGACGTGCTGGCCAATGAATGGACGGCGCAACGCTATTTTGCCTTCCTGACCTCGATTATCTTCTGGGTAGGTGTCTCATTCGAGATGCCGGTTGTGCTGTATGTTTTGGCGCGGATGGGCTTGGTCGGGCGCCAGGCGCTCATCAACAACTGGCGGTTTGCTGTTGTCGCCATGTCGGTAGTGGCGGCGTTGGTGACGCCCACGGTTGACCCTTTCAATATGTTACTTGTGATGGCACCACTGCTGATCCTGTATATGATCAGTATTGTGCTCGTCGGCATTGCGGAAAACCGGCTCCGGCGAGCGTTAGACTCTCAAGACACCTGATCTTTACAATCTTCTAGGAGTACTTCGTGAACAGACGTAAGCTTCTCATTATGGGCGCGGCGGGCCGCGATTTCCATAATTTCAACACCTGTTTCCGTGAAAACAATCTCTACGAGGTTGTTGCCTTCACTGCTACTCAGATCCCTGATATTGAAGGGCGAGTCTATCCTCCAGAATTGGCTGGCTCACTCTATCCGCAGGGTATTCCCATTCTGCCAGAGGAGAAGCTGGTCGAAACCATCCAGATGCGCAGTGTTGATGAAGTAGTCTTTGCCTATTCGGATGTGCCGCACGAGTATGTCATGCACAAAGCCAGTACCGTTCTGGCGGCCGGTGCTAGCTTCACGCTGATTGGGGCTAAGGATACCCAGATCAACAGCACCAAGCCAGTGGTGAGCATCGGCGCTGTCCGGACTGGCGTTGGCAAGAGCCAGACCACACGCGCAGTCAGCCGGGCGTTGATCGAATTGGGCTACAAAGTCGTGGCCATTCGTCATCCTATGCCGTACGGTGATCTCGTCAAGCAGGCAGTCCAGCGATTTGGCGATTATGACGATCTGGACAAGCATGATGTCACCATCGAAGAGCGCGAAGAGTACGAGCCCCATATCAACAATGGCGTGGTCGTCTTTGCCGGTGTCGATTATGAAAAGATTCTGCGTGCGGCGGAGGAAGAGGCGGATATCATCCTATGGGACGGGGGCAACAATGACCTGCCGTTCTTCAAATCCGATATGCATATTGTGCTGGTTGATCCCCACCGGCCTGGCCACGAGGTTCGGTACCATCCCGGCGAAGCCAATTTGCGTATGGCGGATGTAGTGATCATGAACAAGATGCTGACGGCCTCGCCAGAAGGGATTGCCCAGGTGCGGGAGTCCGTGCGCGAGGTCAACCCGGAGGCTATCATGATCGAAGCGGCCTCACCCATCTTTGTGGACGATCCGGGCCTTATCCGTGGCAAGCGGGTGCTGGTTGTGGAAGATGGACCGACGCTGACGCATGGCGAGATGAAATATGGCGCAGGAATCGTCGCCGCCGAGCGCTTTGGCGCCAGCAAGATCGTCGATCCTCGTCCGTATACCGTGGGCAGCATCACGGAGACGTTTGCCAAATACCCTGAGATCGGTCCTCTGCTACCGGCGATGGGCTATGGCGACAAGCAGCGCGCTGATCTCGAGGCTACTATCAATAACGCCGATGTCGACTTGGTGATCGTCGCAACGCCAATAGACTTAAGCCGTATCATCAAGACGGACAAACCGATGCTCCGGGTGCGCTATGAGCTACAGGAAGTCGGCCGGCCAACCCTGCTAGAACTGCTCGAAGCCAAGTTCGGCAAGAAATCCTAGTTCCAGGCTGCAATATTCGCCCGGATAAACCCTCTGCTAGCAAGTTGTGGCGGAGGGTTTTGTTTTCAGTAGACTGAAGCTTCGGGTGGGCAGGTTGCATTTCTTACGGACTCTAGCAATATAGTTGATCAAGGTGTAATCTAGAATTATCGAAGTGTTGGGCGAGAGTCCGTATCTGCACAGATTGAGGCGCTGATGATACAACCACAACGACTGGCGAACCACACACAGGCTCTTTTCGATGTCACTCTTGATGACTCACAGCTAGATCACATGGCTTTCTACGCCCGGGAGATGCTGGATTGGCACACTAACCGTGCTAATCTCACGGGGATTACTGAGCCTGAAGCGGTGGAAATCCGCCACTTCCTGGATTCACTGTCGGTATTACTGCTGGACATCCCATCCGGCGCTCGGGTTGCTGATGTTGGTGCTGGGGCCGGTTTCCCGGGGCTGGTCCTCAAAATCGCGCGCCCTGATTTGCACGTGACGTTGATCGAATCTGTCGGCAAGAAGACGGCCTTCCTGAAACATGTGGTTGCTGCCTTGGAGCTGGCAGATGTCGATGTGTTGCAAACCCGGGCGGAAACCCTTGGCCAGGACTATGATTATCGAGAGAGTTTTGATCTTGTTGTTGCGCGGGCAGTTGCCAAATTGCCGGTCCTGGTGGAGTATATGCTCCCCTTGTCCCGGGTTGATGGGATCTGCTGTGCGATGAAAGGATCGAGCGCGCTGGCCGAAGTCAACGATGCTAACCCGGCGATTGAAACGCTGGGGGGACATTTTGCCCGGATGCATAGTGTATCGTTACCGAATGTGGATGAACCTCATATGCTGGTGATCATTGAGAAGGTACGGATGACACCTTCGGCGTTTCCGCGCCGCGCGGGGATCCCTACAAAACGTCCGATTCATGAAGAGGCATAATTTGCCCGGTTTCAACATGCCACAGGACGGCCTTCGCGGTGAATTCCTCCGTCAATGTGCCGAGTTCCGTGGTGGTGAGTAGCACCTGCCGCGCATGCTGGATGCGCGATAGCAGATAGCGACGCCGGCTGGAATCCAGTTCGGCAACGACCTCATCTAACAATAGCACGGGCCACTCACCGAGCGTCCTATGCATCCACTCCAGTTCCGCCAATTTCAGCGCCAGCACGCCTGTTCGCGATTGACCACGCGAACCGAAATCGCCTAGATCGCGCCCGTTCACGACAAAACGCATCTCATCGCGCTGCGGTCCGATGAGGGTTATCCCCCGCCGGGTCTCCTCATGCCGGGTGGCCACTAGGGCTTCGCGGTATTGGGGCATAATCGCCTCAGGTTCGAGTTGCCGGTGATGGTCAAGCCCCAGCACACTAAAGGACTGTTGGTTGTCACCGCTGGCAGTTGGCTCGAAACTCGGCCGATAGACCAGTTGCAAATCTTCCTCGCCCCCACTGAGATCCCGGTGAATCCGGTTCGCAAGAAGCTCAAGCTCCCGGATGAAGCGCTGCCGTCCAGCGATTACCGTGGCCGCCGCAGTCGCCAGCTCATTGTCCCAGTAGGGGAGCTCGTCCACACTGGCCATGTTTTCGCTGATGCGTCGCAGGAGGGCGTTCCGCTGGGTGAGGGCCTTATCGAACGTGTTGAGGGCCTGGCCATAGTTGGTATTAACCTGGCATAGCGTCAGGTCAAGGTAGCGGCGCCGATTGGCGGGGGGGCCTTCAATGAGGGCCATGTCCTGGGGCAAGAACATAACGACGCCCAACAGCCCCTGGAGATCATGATTGCGTTTGCTCACCCCGTTGATGCGCACTTCTTTCCTGAAGCGCTCGTTGCCGTCGGCAAGCTTTTCCATCATCAGGATGATCTCAACGCGGTTTAGTGCATTTTTGGCGGAAACGACATCAGCCCCTACCTGGGTGAAGGGGACGAAGTCATTGGCCATTCGCCAGTTCATCAACTGCCGGTCGGAATTGGTATAAGGCGAGCTGGCAGTGGCTAGATAATAGATCGCCTCGAGCAAGCTCGTCTTCCCTTGAGCATTGGCGCCATGTACCACCACAATGCTCTCGGGGATCGACAACTCCAGGCGTGTGTAATTGCGAAAATTCTTCAGCGACAGATGGTCGACCCGCATCACAAGTCCTTAGATCTCAACTTTCTGGCCGTTCTTGGTTTGCCAGGCCAGATTCAAAAGATCGTGGGCATTCTGGCGCGCGCTGGTGCTCTCGCTACCAAGCATCTCTGCCAGTTCCAACAAGCGGCGGGCCGGGTCCAAACGGGCGACATGCGTGATGGTGCGCCCCTCATCCACCGATTTTGATACCTGGAAGTGAATATCAGCGAAACTGGCGATCTGAGCCAGATGTGTCACGCACAATACCTGGTGAGACGACGAAAGCTGCCAGAGCTTGTGCCCCAGAAGGCTACCCAAACGTCCACCAATCCCCTGATCGATCTCATCAAAGATCAGCGTTGGGGTCTGGTCTGCTTGCGATAGGATCTGCTTGAGGGCCAACATACTGCGCGAGGCTTCACCACCAGACGCGACCTTAGCCAGCGGCTTGAGGGGTTCACCGAAGTTGGCCGCCAGCATGAATTCGATATCGTCGATCCCTGTCGTGTCGAAACTAAGGCGCTCATCACCCACATAGCAGCCCGCTTCGTCTACCTGCTGCTCGATGCGCACCTCGAAACGCGCGGCCTCCATGCGCAGGCTCCGGAGTTCCGCTTCGATTAACTGGCCCAGGCGCTGGCCAGCTTCCTGGCGTTTCTGGCTCAATGCACTGCCACTTTCACCGATCTGGCGTAGCAGTGTTTCTTCCTGAACCGCCAGTTCTTCCAGGCGTTCCTCGCTATGGGTAATTCCTTCAAGCTCCTGCTTGGCATTCTCGAGGAATTCCAATACTGCTTCGACGGTGCCGCCATATTTGCGCTTTAGGTTAGAGATCGCTGCCAGGCGCTCCTCGATACTATCCAGTTGACCTGGTGAAACCTCGATCTGCTCACCATAGCGGCGCACCCGATCGGCGAGCTCTTCAGCTTGAATACTGACGCTCTCCGCCGTTTCGGCCAGTTCCTGCATCGCAGGATCGAGCAAGGCGAGCTTCCCGAGCGTGAGCGCGGCCTCTTCTAGCAGTTCGACAGCTCCCGACTCCCCGACGTCATCTGCGAACAGCGCGCGTTCAGCGTCGTGCGTAAGTTCAAGTAGGCGCTCACTATTGGCCAGGCGGTTGCTTTCTTCGCGCAACTCAGTATCTTCACCTGGTTTGAGGGCCGCCGCCTCAATCTCTTTGATCTGGTAATCAAGGATCTCTGCTCGTCGGGCCAGAGCGGCTTCATCCTGTTCGAGTTTGTTGATTTCGCGTCGGATTCCTTGCAGCTCGCGGACCTGGGCGGCCAGTGCCGCGCGGTCTTTCTCAAGGCCGGCGTAGCGATCCAGCATGTAGATATGCTCACGGGGGCGTAACAACGATAGGTGCTCGCTCTGTCCGTGAATGTCAATGAGCATGCTGCCAATCTCGCGATAGCTGGCGAGTTTGCACACTGTGCCGTTGATGCGAGCCACGTTACGCCCGTTGGTCTTGATCTCCCGTGAAAGGTGCAGCATCTCCAGGGATTTGTGGTCGATCGCTTCCTCATCTAGCAGGGGTTTAATCACTGGTCGCAAATGCTCTGGAATCGCGAATACCGCCTCAACCGATGCTCGCTCCGCGCCCGTGCGGATGAACGAGCGATCGGCCTGGGCGCCGAGCACCGTATTGACAGCATCGATGAGGATTGATTTACCGGCGCCTGTCTCACCTGTAATGACATTGAAGCCACTTGAGAATTCAAGGAAAATGTCACTGATGATCGCGAAATTGGTGATGCGTAGTTCCTGTAGCATTGATTGTGTCCTATGCTCGTAAGGCAATCTCGAAGCGGGAAACAGCCGCGCTAGTCGCTACAAAACCAAACAACAACACGACGATACTGAAAGTGAATAGGAACACCAGAAGCGTTGCCAGGGCCATTGCGCCGCCAACAACGCGTCCCGTATAGCGGCCCCTCTGGGAGCCAATACTCCGCCAGACAAGCTCGCTGACAAGCCCGCCTGCTGGCGCCCCAACCAGAAAAGCGATGATAAAGCCGAAGAATCCACCGATAAATAGCGAAAGCATGAACGTCATTCCCAGCATGGCGACGAAAGCCACGACTCCGGCAACGACATAACTGCTCACCCTGATGTTGTAGTACTTGTCAGCCTGTTCCTTCGCCGCATCTTTGCTTATATAGCCCACCGGCGTTTGTACGGCACATTTCATACAGATCGGGACGCCGGTGCGTTGGCAACGCAGGCCCGTGCTCCCTGGACACCCGCGGCGGTCGCAATAGATAACACCATCTTCTTCAACGAATTTCCGCTTACTGGCA
Source organism: Chloroflexota bacterium (assembly GCA_010092845.1). Classification (GTDB taxonomy): domain Bacteria; phylum Chloroflexota; class Anaerolineae; order Aggregatilineales; family J027; genus J027. The sequence goes on along the minus strand of JAADYW010000075.1, from coordinate 8,801 downwards.
TTTGTCATTCCAGAATCTCCTGCTGCTAACCTTTCCGCTAGTCATCAAATGCCTCGGAGCGACGGAGAACTGCCAGCCGCGGTTCCAACCGGTCCAGGATGGACCGAAAAAAGTAGCCTGGTTCGCGCAGGCGCACAAATCCGCTTACCTGTTCACTGGCCTTCACAGTGATTTGATCTTTAGTACTCACCTGGGCGACAGGAATGCCGTCTACGGTCACGACAACCTCGGGTTCAAAACTCCGCGGGGCAACAACGACCTTGATCACCGTTCCTTCAGACAGCACCATGGGCCGGTCCATGGTGAGGTGGGGTGCGACGGGCAATATCAGGATATTGCGCAGTTCTGGCGGGAGCAATGGCCCACCGACGGCCAGTGCGTAGGCAGTTGACCCCGTCGGGGTGGCGATAATGACGCCATCCGCATTATAGGTTGTTGTCCATGCACCATCAATATACGCCTCCAGGCGCACCGACCGTGCTACCGCCCCCCGGCTTATGACGACATCGTTCAGCGCGGTTTCAGTGGTTAGGCAGTGCTCGTTGTGCCAGACCTCGCAGCCGAGCATCATGCGTTGCTCAACCCAATAGTCGCCAGTGGCGATGCGTTCGATTGCCGTCGGCCACGCGTCAGGTCCAATCTCTGCTAGAAAACCGAGATAACCGAAGTTCATCCCCAGAAGAGGCACATTATGAGGCGCACAGACGCGCGCCGCCCGCAGCATGGCACCATCCCCACCTATGGCAATCACGAGATCGGTTCCCGGAACCAGTTTATTGACATCGCTGGTGGACCATGTCGTCATTTTCCAGCACTCAAATCCACGTTGTTCTAACTCGGCGGCAATTTGATCAGCAATAGGTAGCGTTTCTGGGCGGTGGGGGTGGGCCAGAACACCGATTTTCTCTAGTTTCGTCAAGATAAACCCCTGTAGGCGTTATAGTCATAAGTGCCGCCTCATTATAACTTATCTTGCCAGCCTTACAGAGGGTTCTCAGTATTTATTATAGAAAAAATGTTCTGTAACTCAAGGGGGAAATGCTGGGTTACTGGCAAGTTGCCGTGTGGTCGAGTGTAAACGTGCCATCAACATCGATGTCAAGCAGGACGTCAAACTGATTGTTGACCACTACGCGCGTCTCCAGATCGCCACCGACCTCAAAGACATAATCGTTCTCGCGGGCAGGGGGTTCGTAGCGAGGCTGGTTGTCAGTATTACCGAGGTTCAGCTTCAATGCTGTATCATCAGGAACATGCATCCGGAGATCGCCATTCCCAAGCCGGATGATATTGCCGATCACAACCGTTTGCGTCGTATCGGCTGGGAGGCACAGGCGCACGTTTCCACGTCCGATATCGACATCTACCCAGCGTATCGCCATTGCAGTGAAGTCAAATGTGGCAGGACCATCGTCGCCAGTATAGTTCAGTTCGTCAATCTCCACGGCCCAGGGCAGAAAAACTGTCAATGTGCCCCGGCCGACCTCCGCCAGGCGTGGCAGAATACCGGTGCGCGATTCGCTGATGCGCAGGGTTGCTGTATTGTCCTGGATCTCCATATCAATGTCGACATTGCTCTCGGTGCTACCCACGAACTCGGCCTGGACCTGACGGGCATCAGGTGCATTGCTGATAGTGGTCCGCGTCTCATTGACATCAATCTCAACAACCAATGTGTCGACTTCGATGGGCAAATAGTCTTGCCAGAACTCACGATAGTCATCGCGGTATTCTTCGCTCTGGCGAGCGTAGGCCAGGCGGGCGATCATGACTACCAGGATAATCGACAGGCCCAGAACGGCCCAGTTAGCATAGCGCAACCGCCCCGCCAACAGAACATTTAGCCCGAACATCATCATCAGCACCGGCCAGGACCGGATGAGAAGATCGCCATAGGCTTCAGGGATGACATCGGCGTTGATCATTAACATGATGATGCCGACCCCGATGATGATCACTGGCCATACAAAGTTAGGGCGCGTGGTTGTCATGAGGCCGATCTCCGCAGCTGCTGGGCGAATAAGGTCAGGCCAAGCAAAATCACGGCGAAGGGGAGGAGGGCGCCACCACGGGTGTTATCTAGTACGCCGAGATTCAGCGCCATCACCAAGATGCCTGTTATGATGACCCCTGTCCCGATGAGTAGCAGGGTCTCGGGTTGCGGCGTGTGCACTGCGGATGTATCACGGCTGGAGCGCAGATCATCCAGTGTTTGCTCGGGCAGGGCAATCCAGAGCACAGCGTAAATGATGATGCCAGTACCCAGCGTGAATAGTGTTAGTGCAATAAACGCAATCCGCACCCACCATGGATTGATGTCCAGATAGGTTCCTAACCCACCACAAACACCGCCAAAGGTGCGGTTAATCAGGCTGCGGGTCAAACGCGGTGATTGCTTCATCCATTAACCTTTTTCAGTACCTGCTCTCGGCAAATAAATCTAGCATAGAACTGCTGGCGGTGCCACGCAAAAAACGCGTTAGAATTGGTCCATGAGTGTGCCGTGGCTATTGGCCATGGTCTGTTTGAACATCGAGCCTGCAGAACGGAGGAGTGAGCATGGACTACCAAATTGGGACAACTGCCAGCCGTACCAAGACCTTTACTGATGAGACGGTTCGTGCGTTCGCGGAGATCAGTGGCGATGCGAATCCCCTGCATCTGGACGACACGTATGCCGCCAGCACCCGCTTTGGGAAGCGCATTGTGCACGGCATGCTGGCCGCGAGCCTGACATCGGCGCTCATCGCTAACGATTTTCCCGGGCCAGGAAGTATTTATCTCTCGCAGAGCCTCAAGTTCACCAAACCGGTCTTTATCGGAGATACCATCACCAGTACGGTCACGGTGACTGGCTATCGTCAGGACCGGAATATCGTCACGCTTAGCACGATCACGGTGAACCAGGATGATGAGACGGTGATTGAAGGCGAAGCGGTGGTCATGGCACCGCGCTAGACGCTATTTGGGTCATGTATTCTGCAGTAGCTCGTCCAGAACGGTGGCGAGGTCAGCGATCTTATCCGCAGAGTAGGCACCGGACTCACGCCAGCGCACCTGGTGATTGCCATCGAGCAGGAAGAGTTGCACCGTATCTTTGTCGGGTACCTCCAGAAGACGGTTGAATCCATCAACATTGGTGAAGACCACCACGGTGCGGGCCCGGTCGCGATCGTTTTCAGCAACGGCGGACATACCACCGATGATAAAGGCAGCGCTGCTGGCGGCGTCTTTGGGTAGCAATGGCACATAGTAACCCGAGAGCGTGGGGTGTTCGTTGTTGAGGCTTTCCAGGGGCGCTAGCCATTCATCTACGAGTGGCTGTTGGGTATCATCATACGAGACCACGATCAGCTTTGGCCCGGCTTCAAGGTCCAAAGGCACAACGACTTCGCGAAAAGCTAGGTCAGTCCCTGCAATGCGGGGGAACCTGAGCGCCTCTTCCTTGGGTAGGGCTGCCTCGATTGAATCGTTATTCGTTTCTTCAAGCGGGGCTGGGTCATCGGTGGGGACACTCTGGCCAATCAGCACCACAGCAGTAACCCCAGCCCCCAGAATGGCAAGCCCGACGATGATACTGCCAAGTAGCATCCAGCGCGGCATGTTTGTCCTTTTCTCGCTCATATTCTCAGAATCCTTATTGGCCAAGTATAGCTCACCCATCGGCGGACTCATCAATCTCTCATCTCCATGGCTTAACAAACCCACTACCCTGCGTTATCATAATCCGGTGTATGTTATTAGGAGAGTTAAGAAGTTGAACCCCTTTCAGAAGTGGGCACTGGCAACCACAATCGCAACGTTTGTACTGATCATGATTGGCGGCATCGTCCGGGCATCTGACTCGGGCCTGGGCTGTCCCGATTGGCCACAGTGCTTTGGTCGCCCCTATCCCCCACTGACTGAATCTCAAGTACCTGATCACATCGACGCGGAACAATTCGACTTCCAGGCGGCATGGATCGAGTACGTCAATCGGCTCGTTGGGGTGCTTATTGGTTTCTTGATCCTGGGCACAATGTACCACGCCCTGAAATCTCACCGCCGCGTCCCCCGGGTGCTCTACCCCACCATTGCGGCGTTTATGCTGGTGCTCTTTCAGGGTTGGTTGGGTGGTGAAGTCGTCGAATCTGAGCTGAATCCGCTGCATATCACTGCGCATCTGGTGCTGGCCTTACTCATCGTCAATTTGCTGCTCTATGCAACCGTTTCCGCCTTCTTTCCGGAAACGCGCCCCTATGCCAATCTGCCTCGGCAACGGCGTACGCTCGGGCGGTTCGCCCTCCTCGTGTTGGTATTGGTGTTGGTGCAGGTTGGGTTTGGCGCTGGCCTCCGGGGCGAGCTGGAGATCGTCGAGGACGAGTCGCCGACACTTGCACGCGGTGAATGGATCGAAGAGGCTGGGTGGGTAGACCCCGTTCATCGGTCCTTTTCGTGGTTGGTCCTCGCTGGGGTAGGTGGACTTGTCTACTATACTCACCGCCGTATGCAGGAGCAACATCATTTGATCCAGTGGGCAGCGCGCGCTGCTGGTGGCCTGGTGATTGTGCAGATCCTGGCTGGGATTGGGCTGGCTTATGGGCCACTGCCTCCCATATTGCAGGTGACTCATCTGGTCGGCGCCAGCTTGCTGGTCGGCGCATTGATGGCGCTGTATCTCTTAGCCAGCCGCATACCTACCGAAACATCTTCGCCCCAATCTTCTCTCCAACAGCAGTTGCTATCGCGACACGCGGCCTAGAAATTTTGCAATTTAAGCGAAATATCTGTACAATCGGATACCATTGTGACATTCGGCACAAGTTCTTGTGAGTTTTGTCACAAGTGCCTCGCAAGCCACTTATTTGGATAAAGGTCATGAGGTTTACGGCGTATGGAACGTTACGGCATTAAGCATTTTATCGCGCTCGTTGTGGTTATTCTTGGCGCGGTCATCCTGATTAGTGGCGGGAGCCTGATCCCAGAACCTGTCGAGCAGGTCACTAATCCGGACGCTTCCCCACTTGATGTTGAAGATCAAACAGGGGCTTTGATTGCGATCGTGGCTGCAATCATGGTGGCGATGGTCATTGTCGGGGGCATGCTCTTGACGATCTTCTGGTTGGCCAATCGCCAGGTGACCAAGGCAGCAGCGCTCGAATACGACCCGGCGGATCCGTTGGATTACCGGACCTATGGGCTGGCGATGGCCTTCATCGTACCAGCCGTCCTGGCCGTAACGGCAATGTTGATCTTTTTCCTGGCATTGGACCTGATGCCCGTCCAGGCTAGTGAGGAAGCGAAGGTTGTAGATCGTATTTTCACCATCGAGTTTGTATCGATTTCGGTCATTTTTGGTCTGGTCGTCGGGTTGCTTATTCATGCGCTATTCTCGTTCCGAGCTGAGCCAGATGATGACGGTGATGGCCGGCATATTCATGGCAATATCCCTATAGAGATCACCTGGACGATTATCCCGCTCATTTTTGTGTTGCTCCTTGGGGTCTATACTGCGTTCCAGCATAGCGAGATCACAGAAGCCAAGGACAACGAAATCGGAGTTCGGGTAGAGGGTTTCCAGTGGGGCTGGCGTTTCTTCTACCCCGTTGAACTCTTCTTTACCCCAGAAGAATTCGCGGAGCTGGATCAACGCCAACAGGCTGACATCATTAACCGCGGTGGCGTGTTCAGTAACGAGCTGGTGTTGCTACAGGATCAGACAGTGCGCCTGGAGATGGAGTCGGTCGACGTGATCCACTCCTTCTGGGTCCCGGAGTTCCGTGTTAAGCGTGACGTTGTGCCGGGTGTGCTGACCGAACTGCGTTATACACCGATTCTGGCTGGTACGTACCGCGTCCGTTGCGCCGAGTTGTGTGGTCTCAACCACTGGCAGATGTACGCGAATGTTCGGGTGGTGAACCAGGCAGAATACGACGAATGGATCGAGCGCACGCGGGCCAGCCTGGGGAATCCGGTCGAGGCTGGCGAGCAGCTATTCCAGGCAAATTGCATCACCTGCCACTCGGTGGATGGATCGGACAACACTGGCCCAACCTGGCTGAACGTTATTGGCTACGAGCATGTCATGGAAGACGGGGCGCGTGTTTTCGTTGATTATGACTATATTGAGCGGTCGATCTGGAATCCGAATGCCCAGATTGTTGAGGGATATGACGCCGGGATCATGCCGCAGAATTTCGACCAGACAATCTCGCAGATCCAGGTTGAGCAGATCTTCGCTTACATGTGTTCCCTGTCGGACCGTGCCGATCAGGTGCCGCTATGTGTTGATTTGTTGCAACAGGCAGGTGCTGAGACTGGCAGCCCTGGTGACGAAGCTGACATGACCGAACCGGCGGAAGCCGACGGGCTGGCTGATGATAGCAGCGAAGGGTAGTGCGGTAAACGTTATGGAACAGCGAGGGCGGTAAAGAAAAATGGGATTACTACGATTTACCTTGAATTTAAGAAAACTGGGTGTGGTGAAAGGATACGTCTGGGGGACTATCGCTGGCGGCCTCGGGGTTTTGCTAACCATGCTGGTGCGTTCTGCTCAGGGCCTGGACAATTCCTGGAGCACGCTTGCCGATTCGCCGTGGAATGTCATCGTGATGTTTGGCTCGGTGGCGTTCACGTTGGGCTTTCTGGTTGGCGTGGGTTCCATGGATGATTGGATCAAGTGGATGCTGGGCCGGCCAGGAAGCGACGGTCACTATCACCCCAAAAAGGGGGTGCCGCATTGGCACCGCTTCTTCAACATGGATACCAACCACAAGGTGGTCGGTATCCAGTACGGGGGCCTGGGTATTCTCGTCTTGCTGCTTGGTGGGCTGCTGGCTCTGATCTTCCGCACCGAGCTAGCTGAACCTGGCTTGCAGTACATCGGCGAGGATACCTACAACACCTACATCGGCCTGCACGGCCAGTTGATGTTCGTTGCGGTCCTCCTGGGTGTGGGTGCTATGGCCAACTACCTGGTCCCGCTGATGATCGGTGCTCAGGACATGGCTTTTCCCCGCATGAACGGCTTTGCGTTCTGGATCAACGTGCCGGCTGCAACCCTGTTGCTCCTGGCTATTCCGGCGGGCGGTTTCGACACTGGCTGGACAGCTTATCCTCCCTTGAGCGTAATGGCCGATCTGGGTATGCAGTTGGCACTGGTGGCCGTGTTTATTCTGGGTTTCTCGTCCATTCTGGGCGGTATGAACCTGATCGTGACGATATTTATGATGCGCGCCCCCGGGATGAGCCTGTTCCGGATGCCAATTTTCGTCTGGGGGGTGCTCGCGACCTCATTGCTGCAGCTAACGGCTACCCAGTTTATCGGACTGTCATTCCTGATGGTGTCGATTGAGCGCGCCGCTGACATCCCCTTCTTTGACCCGGCGCGGGGTGGAGATGTTACCCTGTACCAGCACTTGTTCTGGTTCTATTCACACCCCACGGTTTATATCTGGATCCTACCCGGGCTAGGCATCATCAGCGAGATCTTGCCGGTCTTCGCGCGGAAGCCACTCTTTGGTTATAGCTTCATCGCCCTATCGAGTATGGCGATTGCCGTGATGGGCTATCTTGTCTGGGCGCACCATATGTTCGCCTCGGCAATGGACCCCTTCTTGCGGGTGCCCTTCATGCTGACAACACTGCTCATCGCGGTCCCTACCGGCATCAAGTTTTTCAGTTGGCTGGCGACGCTCTGGGAAGGGAAGATCCGCTTCGCTACGCCAATGTACTTCATGATCGGCTCGTTTATGCTGTTTTTGCTGGGTGGCTTGACCGGGCCGCCAAGTGCCCTGGTTGTCACGGGGCTGCATCTGCATGACAGTCACTTTGTGGTGGCTCATTTCCACATTACGGTCTTCGGTGGCTTCGTCTTCGCTTACTTCGGGGCGATCTACTACTGGTTCCCCAAGATCACGGGCCGTATGTACAGCGAATTCCTGGGCAAGGCCCATTTCGGTATTATGTTTGTTGGATTCGTGACCTTTGCTCTGATGCTCTTCCGGATCGGCCTCTTGGGTATGCGCCGTCGTATTGCGGACTATGACCCGGCACTGGGCTTTGATATTTATAACACAGTCGCGACGGTTGCTGCATTCGTGGCCGGCTTCTCGATCCTGATTATGCTTGCCAATCTGGCTTTCAGCGTTGTCTATGGCCGGCGCGCCTCACATAATCCCTGGCGGTCACGTGGCCTCGAATGGCAGATCGCTTCTCCGCCGCCTGAACTCAACTACTCGGACCTGCCACAGATTGTCGGCAATCCGTATGACTATGGCCTGCCTGGGTCAGTGTATGCGATCGTCGCTCCCGAGGATCAGGTTGAGGACGAGGGTCCACCTCCCGAGCAGATTATGCCTGCCAAGCCGGCTTTGCCTGCGCCGGCAACCGGTGACTAGAGAACGGCGTGTATGCTTTTGCGCCACGGCCCGGGGGCGAGCCAATACGTCTATGCAAATCGCCCCTCCGTTCATGCTTAAGTAGCCTGCTGGAGTATAGAAACGATGGAGTACGAACACGAACGCGACCGACCTTATGTCTCACCCTATGTGCGCAGCTTCATGGTGTTGGTGGTGCTGGGGGTGCTGACGGCGCTTGAATATGTGGTTGGTAGAGCGGATGAGCTTCCTGTGTTTAGCAGCAATCTTGCCCCTTTGGCCGTGCTGGCCGTATTGAAGGCTGGCGTGATTATTAACTATTACATGCACATCTCTCGCCTCTGGAGTACGGAGGAGGACGATCACTAATCGCAACTCCAGCGGATGTAGTGGAGTATCATGGCCCTGAGACAGCAGCGATCACTGAGCAACATGGCCATAAGG
>JAADYW010000074.1 GCA_010092845.1 Chloroflexota bacterium | reverse complement strand
GGGGATACACCGTGCAGACCACCCGGTCGATTCGCACGTACTACACGCTGATCCTGACGCAGACGCTCTCCATCATCGGCAGCCGCATGACCAACTTCGCCGTCGGCATCCACGTCTTCAACGAGACGGGTGATGTGACGCCGCTGGCGCTGGTCGGCTTCTTCGGCGTGGTGCCGTTGCTGCTGGCCTCGAACGTGGCCGGGGTGCTGACCGACCGCTGGGACCGGCGCCTCGTGCTGGCCGCGGCGGATGTCGGGTCGGCGACCGGCACCGGTCTGCTGCTGCTCAGCTTCGCCAGCGGCGCTTTCCAGCTCTGGCATCTCTACGCCATCGCGATCCTGGGTGGGGTCTTCGACGTGTTCCAGACCCCGGCCTTCAACGCCGTGGTGACCACCCTGGTGCCCGACGAAGGCCGCGACCGGGCGAATGCCGTCAACCAGATGGTCGGTCCTGGCGCGGGATTGCTGGCGCCCTTTCTGGCCGGGATGCTGTTCGGCCTCGTCGGCGTGGTGGGCGTCATGGCCATCGACCTGCTGACCTTTGCCGTGGCGGTAGGAGTCGTGCTGCGGCTGGACATCCCGCGCCCGCCCGAGACCGACGAGGGCCGCGAGTCGCGCGGATCGGTGTGGTTCGAGGCGCGCATGGGCTTCGCCGTGGTGTGGCGCCGCCGGCTGCTGTTCTACGCCGTGCTGTACATCATGCTCCACAACTTTCTGGGCAGCATGGCCGGCATCCTCTTCACCCCCTATGTGCTGACCCTGACTGACAGCGAGGCCCTGCTGGGCACCCTGATGGCGATCATGAACGGCGGCATGTTCCTGGGCGGGGTGCTGGCGGGCGCCTGGCATCCACCCCTGCCGCGCATGACGCTGGTGCTGGGGGCAATGGTGCTGATATCGCTGGGGATGATCGCGCTGGGCGTGGCCCGCTCGCCACTGGCGCTGGGGATCGTCTTTGCGCTGTATCTGGTGCCCAACGCCATCTCCAGCTCGCGCATGAATTCCATCCTGCAGGCCAAGATTCCGCCCGACATCCAGGGGCGGGTGATGGCGGCCCTGATCCAGATGGCGCTGTTGGCCACGCCGCTGTCGCTGCTGCTGGTGGGTCCGCTGGTCGATCACGTCCTGGAACCGGCGGTCGGCGGGCCGGGGTGGGGGGCGGTGGCGCCGCTGGTCGGTGAGCGGGCTGGCTCGGGCATGGGGCTGCTGCTGGTCATCAACGGGGCCATCAGCACGGCCGTGGGGCTGGCGATGCTGGCCTGGCCCGACATGCGGCACTTGGAGGACCGCCTGCCCGATCCGGTGCCCCTGGCGGAACCGGCCATTGCCTAGAGGAAAGGTCTACTCATGCTCAAAACCACATCCATCCGCACGTTCTACATTCTGGCGCTGACCCAGTTCCTGTCGCGGATCGGCACCAGCATGACCAGCTTCGCCATTGGCATCAAGGTCTTCAATGACACCGGCCAGGTCACGCCGCTGGCGCTGGTGGGCTTCTTTGGCATCGTCCCGCGCATCCTGACCTTCAACGTGGCTGGCGCGCTCACCGATCGCTATGACCGGCGGGCCGTGATGGCCCTGGCCGATAGCGGGGCGGCCATCGGCACTCTGCTGCTGCTGCTGAGCATCGCGACCGGCGTCTTCCAATTGTGGCATCTGTACCTGCTGTCGGCGGTGATGTCGCTATTCGAGGTCTTCCAGGGGCCGGCGTTCAATGCCTCGATTACCACGCTGGTGCCCGATGAACAGCGCGACCGGGCCAACGCCGTCAACATGGGCACCTGGGCCGGCGCGGGCCTGGTGGCGCCGCTGGTGGCGGGCGGGCTGTTCGCGATCATCGGCGTGACGGGCGTGATGGCCATCGACCTGCTGACCTTTGGCGTGGCGGTGACGGTCGTCCTCAATGTCCACATCCCGCGCCCGGTCGAGAGCGAAGAAGGCCGCGAGTCACGCGGATCGCTCTGGTTCGAGATGCGGTCCGGGTTTGTGGCGCTGTGGCGACGCCGCCTGCTGTTCTACCTGATCCTGTTCGGCATGATGCTTAACTTCTTCGGCTTCATGGCCGGCATCACCCTGACGCCCTATGTGCTGACCCTGACCGGCAGCGAGGCGTTGCTGGGCACCCTGATGGCACTGATGAACGCTGGGATGGTGACCGGGGCCGTGGTCGCGATGGTCTGGCACCCGCCGATTCCGCGCGTGATCCAGGTATTGGGCGCCATCCTGCTGATCGGGGTCGGTATGATGGCCCTGGGCGTGGCGCGTTCGCCGCTGGCGCTGGGCCTGGCCTTCCCGCTGCTCCTGATGGGCCATCCGCTGGTGGCCTCGCGCATGATGTCCATCCTCCAGGCCAAAATCCCCCAGGACTTGCAGGGCCGCGTGATGGCCGTGCTGTCTCAATTGTCGTTGCTCGCGACGCCGCCGGCCTACCTGCTGGCGGGGCCGCTGGTCGATCATGTGCTGGAGCCAGCGGTCGGTGGGCCGGGGTGGGGGGCAGTGGCCCCGCTGGTCGGCGATCAGCCAGGCGCGGGTATGGGCTTGCTGCTGGTGGTCAACGGCTTGATCGTGCTGATTAGCGCCATCGCGATGCTGGCCTGGCGTGACATGCGGTGCATGGACGACCTCTTGCCCGATCCGGCGCCGGTCGCGACTGAAGCGCCGCTGGTTGAAACCACAGCGTAGCCACCATGACCCGACCTCCCTCGATCCGCACCTTCTACCTGCTGCTGGTGACGCAGACCGTCATCGACCAGGACCACGCTCAGCAGGGAGCTGCTCAACGCCCCGGCGCTCGCAGCAAGCCTCTCCCCGGCTCTGCTACAACGGGAAAGATGACGGCCCATATTAATGGGATTTCACCATGACAGTATCCATCCGCGAACAGATTATCGCCGAACTCTATCACCTGACGGCCGAGCAGCAGGCCGAATTGCTGGACATAGCCCGCCGCCTGCGCCACACCCTGTCCACCGACAAAATCGCGGCGTGCCAGGCCAAGTTGCCGCCGGGTGTTTCCGGCGAATTTCTGGCCGATCACGTCAAGGATTTCGCGTTGCCGCCAGGGGAAGTTGAGGAAGATTGGGAGCGGATCGCCTGGGATAGCTGGCGATAGAGTATTGCTTGATGCCGTGATTGTGGTTGGCTATCTCAACGAGGCTGATATGATCCTCTCCAAGATGAGGAGCCAAGATGAGGAGCGAGGTTTATGCGTCCAGCATCACCGTCGGCGAGCTCTACTTTGGCGCCGACAAGTCATATCGCATTGCCAGCAATCTTGAACGCATCCGGGGCCTTGTCGAGTAGTTCACAGTGCTCGCCTGCGATGTTGAGACCGCCGACTACTATGACCAGGTCAAGCATGACTTGCGTGCTAGAGGACGCCCCATCCCGGAGAACGATTCATGGATCGCGGATCTGCTGTTGCCTATGCAATGCGATGGGGAACGGATTCAGGAAACTACAATTCCGAAGCCGTCGGTAGATCTGTAGGCAGTGGTACTGATTGTGCGAATTTTGCATCACAGGTCTTGAGAGAAGGAGGGTTGTTGCTCACCGACGAATGAAATTACACTGTAGAACCTGGGAGGCCGGGAATCAAGACCAAAGAGCCATGTTGGGCAGGAGCAAAGTTTCTTTTCGACTACCTGACCCAAGGTCGAATCATCACTCCACCGGCACACGTGGTCGAGCATTCGAGTGGAGCCCACTTCCAAAGCGTTGAGGGTATTCAGCGCGGAGACCTTGTGTTCTACGACGTAGGTAGCCATGCCCAAGATCATGGTGCGGTTGTAGTTGGGTTTGAGGATGTTACGACCGCATCAGGAACGAACAACATGGTTCCCCTGGTTGTTGAGCACGGACGAGCGTTAGATGGCGCTGGCTACAACTGGATTGGTGAAGTTCATCGTTATGATCAGCCAGGAGAAACGAATTGGCGGACTGCGAAGTTTGTGTTGATCCCGGGTTCGTTCTCTCAACGGAATGTGCTACTAAATCGACTACCATGTAATCAAGAATTCTAGTGGAGGTTATCGTGGTACTACGTTGTGTGATGGTGATATGCTTTGCATTAGTTCCATTGAGCGGACGTCCTGGCAACTGTGATGGTCAAGTCGGTGAACTAACCACAATATCATTACCCACATCTCTTCCCAAGATTAGCAGCGACAATTTCACAGAGCTGCAAAACTTAGCTACGTTTGAGATTCAAGACGCGATTGCTGACGTCGCTTGGTCAAGAGATGGTACTTGGTTCGTGGCAGGCGGGTTTCGCTTCAGCCATAGTCCAGAGGGATTCTACGTCTTCTATGTGAACTCCGAGAGCATAACGCTGTTGCACAACGCATCTACTTCTGTAAGAGCGCTTGAGTTTTCCCCAATCGACGACACTGTCTTTGTAGCTACTGCCAACGAGATACGCCGATACGAGCTACTTGAACTACATAGCGAAACGATCGTCGCAATGACGGTCTTGTCACCTCACTCGAATGTCTTCACTGCAATGGGTGTAAGTCCGGATGGTTCCATGCTAGCAACGGGGACTGACCCTGAGAGTGAGATCAGCATATGGAATGCAGAAACAGGGATTCTGGTAGATCAACTCCCAGATCTGTTATCCATCTCAAGCAGTCCATATGCACACGGAATTTCAGCCCTTGAGTATCATCCTATCCATGACCTTCTTGCTATTGGGCAACTGCTGGAGTCAGACCATGTCGTATACATGTGGAATATCACCACCGGTGAGTTATCTCGCTTGACCTCACTCTCACAGGATACAAGGCTCTCTGAGGTCGCTGCTCTGAGCTTCAGCCCCTCTCAAGACCTCTTAGCTTCAGGTGGATATGATGGTAGAGTGAAGCTATGGAGCCTTCACGAACTCAGTGAAATTCAACTTGCAGGCGATTATCAAGACCCCGGCTGTGTGTCCGGCTTGGATTTCAGTCCCGACGGCACCATGCTGATCAGCAATGCGGCAAGCAAGGCAGATATTCAGCATCCAACAGATCACGTTGTTTTCTGGTCAATACCAGACGCGGAACTCCTGGGGACGGTAACCATTCCGGCAACCCAGTATCCTCGTTTCGCATTTAGTCCAGACGGCACACTCATCGCAATATCCTTTCCCCGATCTATTCAGTTCTGGGGAGTTGTCGAAACGCCATAGTTGAACAGGTCACATCGATGTGTATCCTATTGATCCAGTCTACACAGTTCTCTATAGTCAAGACTTGAAGCGATTGACCACAGCAAAAGCATCGGCTACGATGACGCCGTCTGCCAGGCGGTGAACTGCTTCGAGGATGGTATCGACTCCGGTTGGAATCCGGCTACAAACCGGTAAGCTAGCTTGATCTTGCCACCCGCGCCGCCTTCGTCCCCGTCGGGAGGCCGCCGCCTGAGCGCCCATCACGGATGCCGCGGGCGTGCTAGACTGGGAGCATGACCCACAATGATCGCGTGACCGACTACCTGCTGGACGTGCAACCAGCGTTGGCGCAAGTCATCGCGGCCACCACCGGCGCGGCTACCGAGCACTACGTCCAGGATCCGCGGGGTCTGTTGGCGCAGCAGGACGCTGCGGGCGGCTGGCACATTGCCAATCAACGCGCAAACTTCCAGCACAAGCTGTCAACCTGGATGACGCGGCGTTACGGGTTGATGGCCCTCGAGAATCTACACATCAACGGCATGGTCAAAAATCACCGGCTGGCCAAATCGATCAGCGATGCAGGCTGGGCGCAGTTCGTACAGATGTGTGTCTACAAAGGTGATTGGTACGGCTGCGAGATTGCGAAAGTCGGACGTTTCTTTCCGTCATCCAGACAGGGCAGCGGGTGTGGTTCGGTCAACCGGGCGTTGAAACGCTCAGACCGCAAATGGGTTTGTCCTGACTGCGGGCGTGTGCTGCACCGGGACCAGAATGCAGCACCGAATATCTTGCACGAAGCGTTAACCGGGCGCTCACGCCGGTTCTCCTGTGGAGCGCAGGAGTACACAGGTGGAGCCGACATAAGACCACAGCACGCATGGGGCGCAAGCGTTGAAACCTGGAAGTCCAACTGCTTTAGCATTGGGTAGCTCACATATCCCCGACGAATATGTTTAGTCCGATGATACACCGCTCGGCAGAACAAGATTGAGCAGTGGATTGGGAAAACGGCGCGTCAAAGTAATCGCAAAGAAGGTCTCTGCTAGTCCCGGTAGTTCCGCCACCTCAACAAGGATACCTTCATCTAGCTCATCCTTCACGACGATTGGTGGTACGACTGCCAGGCCGGTGTGCTCACGCGCCACCAGACGCAGCATCGCCATATCATCCACTTCGGCGACGATCTGGGGATGGATTCCCATACGATTGACCAGTGCATCAAATCCAGTGCGTATACTCGACTCCGGCGCCGGGACGACTAGGTTCTCATCTCGCAGTAGCACTTCAAGTGGTAAATGGCCGCGTTCTGGCTGAGATTGGCCTACCAGGCTAACGGGTTGATTGTCAATAGCATGGGCGACCCACCTCGTCGTCTCATCGCGCAGTGGCACGACATTAGAGAGGACCACATCGAGTGTGTAGCTTTCTAGCCCGCTGATCAGCTCATCCAGCCTGCCAGAACGGATAATCACCTCAACACCCTGCTCCGCAAGCGGCGGATCGAGAAAACCGATCTGAAAATTCCTTGACAAGGTTGCCAATGCGCCAACGCGCAGCACCTTACGTTGTGGATCTCTCACTGCGCTGAGTGTCCCTTGAAGCTCTTCTCCTTTGGCGAAGATCGCGTCGGCAAAATCCAGCGCAATATGCCCGGCTTCGGTCAGTATAAGCCGCCGTCCTCTTCGCTCAAACAAGGGCTGACCCAGATAAGTTTCTAACGCTCTGATCTGCATCGAGAGCGCAGACTGCGCGACGTTGTGCTTCTTCGCAGCGCGGGTGAGGTTGCCCTCGTGTGCCACTAGCCAGAAGTAGCGCAGATGATGGTAGTTTAGCATTGCAAATAAATCATTCTTATATAGTGAACGGTTTGCCCTTATACATATATTTTTCTGATTGTTTCTCGCATGATACCCTTGACCGGGTTTCAAAACAAGAGGAGCGTTTGTTGTATGGATGATGTTGTGGTGGCAAATCTGGCGCTTGTGGGTTATCTCGCGCCACTTTCATTGATCATTCTGGCGATTATGGTGACCCTAAGAATATTGCGATCTGTTGACCATGTATTCCGCTTTGGTCGAGCCGCTGCCGTTGGGTCATTTTTGGGATCACTCGTAGTAGGTGTGATCGTCTTTGCATCTGGAGCCATGGTCAGCCCAGTGATCGGCATTGGTGAAGCAGGGATTTCTCTCCGGCTGGATGCGCTGAGTATTGTCATGGCTTGGCTAGTGACTTTTCTGGGCGCCCTGCTGATCCAGTTCAGCCGCAACTACCTGGATGGTGATCCGCGTCAGGCCGCCTTTTTCAGCCGTCTTTACCTCACGATTGGTGCCGTACTGCTCCTAATTTTGGCGGGAAATCTATGGCAGTTGGTGCTGGCATGGATCGGGACGAGTTTTGCGCTGCATCAACTGCTGGTGTTTTATCCAGAGCGTCCGCGTGCGATCCGTGCGGCGCGGAAAAAGTTCATTGTTGCCCGCACGAGCGATGTGTGTCTGATTATCGCAGCGATATTGATCGCGCAAGCCTTCGGGACATCTGATCTTGGTGCAATTCATGCAGCAGCCAGCGAAGCCCTTGCTAAGAATGCAGCACCCGGCAGCGTAGGCTTTGCGGCAGTTATGGTCGTTGCTGCCGCTGCCCTGAAATCAGCCATGTTCCCGTTTCACGGATGGCTTCTCGAGGTGATGGAGACACCGGCCCCGGTATCGGCACTGCTGCACGCTGGGCTGCTCAATGCAGGAACATTCCTGGTGGTGCGTCTGGGAGAAATGGTCTTTTTATCGTCCCCGGCACTGATTCTGCTGATCTTCATCGGTGGCTTCACGGCGATTTTTGCCTCATCCGCCATGATTACGCAGAGTAGGGTCAAGGTGTCCCTAGCGTATTCCAGTGCCGCGCACATGGGCTTCATGCTGATGTTGTGCGGGTTTGGAGCACATAGCGTCGCCATCATGCACTTGATCGCCCATTCTTTATATAAGGCCCACGCCTTCTTGTCATCCGGTAGTGTTGTCGAGTATGTGCAAAACACCGGTTCCCAGAAACTCAACGCAGTGCCGCATCCTCTAAGCCTGCTGGCGAATCTAGCGGCCTCACTGCTCGTTTTTCTGGCAGTGGCGACCGTGCTGGGTGTCGATGTCACTAAGCGACCAGGCGAGTCCGCCCTGGGTATGATCTTTGTAATCGCCGTGGCATATCTGTTCGTGAAGGGTACGACTGGCAAGGCCCCGATTGTTGTTATGGGACGCACTGCACTGATGGCTGTGCTGGTGACACTCGCTTTCTTCGCCCTCGAATTGAGCGCAGCGGCACTATTGGGTGATACCGTTGCTGTCTTCCCCACTCCGGATACACCAACCTTGATTGCAATAGTGTTGGCGGTGATCGCGTTTGGCAGCGTGACTCTACTCAGTGCGCTATTGCCTGCGCTGGTAGGTCGTCCAGCGTGGAAGGTGTTCTACGTCCACTTGAAGAACGGTTTCTACGCTAATGCCCTG
>JAADYW010000073.1 GCA_010092845.1 Chloroflexota bacterium | reverse complement strand
GCCGCGGAAGAATGGTTGGGCAGCCCGGTGAAGGCCTATCAGGTGCATCGGTGGCTGTATAGTCAACCGCGGATTGTTCATTCGGAGCGTTGCCTTGCGGTCGAAATGCCGCAACCCCTCGTGCTGGCGGGGGATGCGTTTGGCGGACCGCGGATTGAGGGTGCCGCGCTATCCGGATTAGCAGCTGCGGAGCACCTCCTCGCGAAACTTGGTTGAGTTGCCAGGCAGATACTTGCCGAGCGATAGCGAATGTCGTTTCCCGCTTCAGTATGGCCTGGAAAGCGCGCGGATTCCCCTGTTCCCAACCTTGATTTACCCGAATGACCATGCTATACTGATACGCGGTTGATACGCTTAATACTGCGTCGTCGAAGTGGGTGCCCCCCACTTTTTGTATATTAATTGGGCCTATCATTCCAACTTGAGGGCTTTAGTCTTTAGCGGAGACAATCATGAAAAGTGACTTCGCGCTGGCTTTTAACGAAATACTTGAAACCCGCGCACTTCCCAAGGAGGTCGTCCTGGAGGCGATTCAGCAGGCTATGATCTCTGCCTATCGCCGTGATGCCAGCGTTAGCTCCAGCCAGCAGAAAATTGAGGTAACAATTGGAGCCGATGGTGTGCCGATCATCCTCGTCGAGAAAGAGGTCGTTGAGGATGTCGTGGACAACCAGACTGAGGTTCTCATAAGCGAAGCGCGTAACCACGAGCCAGAATGTCAAATCGGTGATCTGGTAATGGTACCAGTTGAATATGGCGGGGCAAACTTCGGACGCATCGCTGCGCAGACTGCCAAACAGGTGATTCTGCAACGTATTCGTGAAGCAGAACGCGAGACGCTGTATGAGGAGTTTATCGAGCGTGAAGGGGACCTGATTACCGGCACGGTGCAGAGTACCTCGAGCGCTGGCGTCACACTGAATTTGCTTGGGCGTGCGGAGGCGATTATGCCGCGTGCGCACCAGATGCCTAATGAACGCTATCGTACCCATGACAAGATCCGTGTCTATGTGGTTGAGGTCAACAAGAGTACACGTGGTCCTCAGATCATCGTTTCGCGTACCCATAAGGATATGCTGCGTCGCCTATTAGAGTATGAAGTCCCTGAAATCTATAACGGCCAAGTCGAGATCAAGAGTATTGCCCGCGAAGCTGGCTATCGCAGCAAGGTGGCAGTGGCTGCGCTGCAAGAGAGTATCGATCCGGTGGGCGCTTGTGTCGGTATGCGCGGCATGCGTATTCAAAACATCATCAAGGAATTGAATAGCGACGAAAGAGAGAAAATCGATGTCATTGAGTGGGACTCTGATCCCGCGAAATTCATCGCCAAAGCGCTGTCACCGGCCCGCGTAAGCGGTGTTTACCTTGATGAAGAGCTTGACCAGATGCGGACAGCTACAGTTGTGGTGCCCGAGGATCACCTATCCCTTGCTATTGGGCGCGAGGGGCAGAACGCGCGCCTGGCTGCTAAGCTAACTGGCTGGCGCATCGATATCAAGAGCGTTACTGAGACAGCCGTTGAAGATTTCGAGGCGCTCGATACTAATCCGGCCCTTAGCCATATCCGTGGGCAGCACGCGCAACTCGTTGAGGAAGTTGAACGTGTCCTCGAGAAGCGCAAAAATAATCGCCCGATAATGCCCGAAGAGTACACCTCATTGATCCGTTTTGTGGATCAGGCTGAAAGCGCAAAGGTCAACCAGCGCAGCCAGCTTCGCAAACAGCGCGTGGCCATGCTTGAGTCGGTGCGTCCACTAGTTCCTGATGCGGCTTTTGACATGCCGATCGAAACACTGGAACTTGCCGATGATATTGTGCGCGCCCTGGGACGTATTGACAATGTTGGTGAACTCATGGTCCGCGTTTTGTCTGACGAACAATATCTCGCTGACCTGCTGGCAGCGAATCGGGCAGATGATGATGCCTTGGAAGCTATCAAGTATGCGCTGGATGATCTTGTCTTGCCTGAGATCATGGCAGCCGAAGAAGGTTCGGAAGATGAGGATGACGGGGACGTACTAGACGAAGCAGCTGCCGAGGCTGAAGTTGATGAAGGCGCTGAGCCAGAGGTTGTCGCTGAGGGAGTCCCTGAAGAGCCTGGAGCCCCAGAGGAGTCCGTGCCAGAAGTGGTTGCCTCGACTGAAGAAGTTGAAATGGAGAGCGCTGCCTTACTTGTTTCGGACGAAGAGGCTCCACCGGCCTTTCCCGAGCCGGAGCTTGAACTTGAGCCGGAGCCTGACGTGGTTGAGAAAGCACAGCCCCGCAAGCCCGCCAAGGAAGAGGTTTCCGAGGACTGGTATGAGGATGAAGACCTGGAAGAAGAGTTCGATGACGACGAACTCCTTGAGGATCGGACGGGCAAACGCGGCAAGAAATCGAAGAAGCGTCGCGTGCAGCTGATCTATGACGAGGACTTGGGCGAGGTGATTGCCAAGCGGCGCCGTAAGGGTAGCCGCCGGCGCAACGATTTTGACGAATTTGATTTCAGTGAATAGGTAAACTCGAGACAGGGAGGCTGAGCCACCAACAGTCTACATTAGTCCTATCATGAGAGGCGAAGCGACGATGAGCAAGAAGGGGAAGTCTAGACAGCGCAAGCACGTTCCCCACCGCATGTGTGTGGTGTGCCGTCAGACTTCTGAGAAGCGGAGCTTGACTCGCCTGGTCCGGACTGCTGAAGGGGAGATTCACGTTGACTCTACCGGCAAACGGAACGGGCGTGGCGCCTATCTGTGTGACAAACCTGCTTGCTGGCAAGCGGTGCTGCATAACCCTGATATTCTGGGGCGGGCATTGCACCTTTCGATCAGTAGTGAAGACCGGGAACGGATAGAAGCTGCAATGCCTGAGCATTAGCACTGCCAAGTCATATCAAAGGACAATTGCGCCAGATCTGATTTCTTGCACACACGTCGCAGGTATTCATGAGAGTAATCTCGTTTTGCCTGGGGCGTGTGTCGTTTGTATAGAGGAGGAAGTGACTGAATGGCCAAACAACAAGAACGCCAGATAATCGATGTGCCGGATTTCATGACGGTGCGCGAACTGGCAGAATTGATGGAGACCAGTCCTATCGAGGTGATGAAACAACTCATTGCCAACGGGATTATGGCTTCAATTAACCAACAGGTCGACTACGATACGGCCGCCATCATTGTCGAGGAAATGGGTTATGTAGCTCGACCTCTGCGCGAAGTTCAGGAAGAACAGCGCCAGGCTGAGCTTGAAGCCCAGCGCCCGAAGTGGCGTAAAGAGCTTTATGCTAATGAATCGGAGGAAAAGCTCCTGCGCCGGCCACCGGTGGTCACGATCCTGGGGCACGTCGATCATGGCAAGACCTCGCTGCTGGATGCATTTCGCCACACGCATGTTGCTGAGGGCGAGGCTGGCGGTATCACGCAACATATTGGCGCTTACCAGATCCAGTACAATGACCAGACGATCACATTTCTGGATACGCCAGGTCACGAGGCATTTACAGCCATGCGTGCCCGCGGTGCGCAGGGTGCGGATATCGCAGTATTGGTTGTCGCGGCGGATGATGGTGTCATGCCCACGACCCGCGAGGCTATCAACCATACGCGGGCAGCAGGCGTGCCGATGGTGGTCGCCCTCAACAAGGTGGACAAGCCCAACGCCAATCCAGAATTCGTTAAGCAGCAGCTGGCGGAGGTCGATCTGACGCCAGACGAATGGGGAGGCGATACCCTCGTCGTGCCGGTGTCTGCCAAAACTCATGAGGGGCTCGACAGCCTGCTAGAGGCAATTCTGCTAGTCGCTGAAGAGGCTGAGATCGTCGCCAACCCGGATAGCTCGGCCGCTGGCGTTGTTCTAGAAGGCCGCACCGAAACCGGGCGAGGCCCAATCGCTACCTTGCTGGTACAGAACGGCACACTCCGGCGCGGCGATGTTGTGGTCGCTGGCTTGAGTCATGGCCGTATCAAGACGATGTTCGATGAACGAGGGCGGGAGGTGAAGGAGGCAGGGCCGTCTTTGCCGGTTTCCGTTATGGGCCTCGATATCACACCCGAAGCGGGAGATCGCTTCGAAGTGGTACAGAACATCAAGCTGGCCCGGAATATCGTTGCTGAACACCATGAAGAGATGGGTGACGAAGAAGGTGGCGCTGCTGCTGAGGCTATGACCCTAGAGGCGTTCTTCCAGCGCATGCAAGAAGCAGAGCACAAGGAACTCCTTCTCATTATCAAGGTCGATGTGCATGGATCGCTCGAACCCATAATCAACTCACTCAATAATCTGTCGACAGACGAAGTCGATGTGCGGATTTTGCATTCAGATGTGGGCAATATCTCGGAGAATGATGTTAATCTGGCCAGCGCATCCGGGGCGATCATCATTGGATTTAACACCCAGGTCGATAACGCTGCCGAACGCGCTGCCGCATCCGTTGGCGTTGATATTCGCACCTACACTATCATCTACAAGATGATTGAAGACATCGAGAAGGCCTTGCGCGGCATGCTTGATCCGGTCTATGAAGATCGTGTTATTGGTGTGGCAGAGGTCCGGGCTGTCTTCAAGATATCACGCTTGGGCCAGGTTGCTGGATGCTACGTCCGCGATGGTGTGGCCCGCCGCAACGCCAAAGCACGCGTCATCCGCAATGGGCGAGCAATCACCGATAACCTCAACGTCGCGAGCCTCAAACGTTTTGAAGAAGATGTGCGTGAGGTACGGTCTGGCTTCGAATGTGGTGTTGGGCTGGAGAAGTTCTCTGGCTTTGAGGAAAGGGACTACATCGAATTCGTAGTGCGTGAGCGCGTCGAATAGCGCAGTGAGGCAGTAGAAAGGTACCGTCGAACTATGACAATTAAGGCCGAGCGCGTCGCCGAGCTGATTCTCAACCACCTAAGCCAGATCTTCCTAATGGAGGCGCGTGATCCGCGCCTGCAGGGCCTTACGATTACGGATGTGCAACTCGATCGCGAGCTGGAGCATGCTCAGATCTACGTGAATGCCCTTGGTGAAGACGATCGCGCTGATGACGTGATTGAGGCTCTCGAACACGCTCAGGGATACCTACGAAGTGAGCTGGCATCCCGGCTCCGCCTGCGCCGGATGCCACTGCTGCACTTCCACTGGGACTTCTCACTTGCGCGGGCAATGCAAATGGAAGAACTGCTCGATTCAATCAAGGAAAACGAGTCCCTTGGTTCCGCGGGGTCAGACAAACAGGTTGATCAAGGCGGAAAGGACGAGGAGCTGCATGACTGACGGGGCGTCCTTGGTGCATCTGGACTGGGCTGAAGCCGCTGAACTGATACAGCGTAGCCAGAATATTGCTGTCGTGACCCATGTTTATCCTGATGGGGATGCGATTGGATCGATGATGGGCCTGGTATTGGCCCTGCGGCAACACGGCAAGCAGGCAACCCCGGTTGTCGATGGCGGGTTGCCGCGTCAATTTGCCTTTGTTCCGGGGGGAGAGGAAATCCTTAAAGGGGCCGATGGCCTCTCACCTGATCTTGTGATCAGCACCGATGCCAGCGACCTGGAGCGTCTGGGCAAAGCGGGGGCAGCATTGCGCAACCTTGATTGCCCCTTTATTCAGCTCGACCATCACCAGACCAATCTGCTGTTTGGTGATGTTGATCTTGTTGATGCACGGACGGTGGCATCCGCCGAGGTCGTATTTGATTGGCTGGAGCAGCTTGGCTGGACGCCCAGTCGCGATGTAGCACAGGCGCTCTTGACTGGGATCGTTACGGATACGATGTGTTTTCGGACGAGTAATGTAACTGCCGAGACGTTGGCCAAATCACAGCGGTTAATGTCCTATGGCGCGGATCTCGCCGGAATCGTCCAGCGCACACTGGCAC
Source organism: Chloroflexota bacterium (assembly GCA_010092845.1). Lineage (GTDB taxonomy): Bacteria > Chloroflexota > Anaerolineae > Aggregatilineales > J027 > J027. The sequence continues at coordinate 18,845 of JAADYW010000073.1, read as the reverse complement.
GCCAACCCTTTGGCTTGATTCGTCTCTATGGCCAGGTGCTGCCTCGGATTCGCCTTGACAACGGCATTATCTGGGTGAAGGTCCTGGCTGAGGACTACAAGGCTGTTGACATGGAAATCGGCGAGTACAATGGCCTGTCCGGCTACTTGATCCAGGCGGACGAAGCGATGATCTCTGTTGTGTTCAAACAGATGAGTGACCGGGAGATAGAGGTTAGCATGCGGGCCGTGCCCGGTTTCGATGTTAGCCAGGTTGCGTTAGAGCTCGGTGGCGGTGGTCATCGGCTGGCAAGCGGATGCACGCTGCGGGGTGTTGACATGGAGGGAGCGGTGCAAAAGGTAATGGACCGCCTGCAGGTTGAAATTGCCCGTGGCAAACCACTCTATACCTAGTTCATCCGTGTTTGGCTTCCTTAATATTGATAAGCCCCAAGGCATGACCAGCCATGATGTTGTGGCGAAGGTGCGCCGGGCAACGGGGATCAAGAAGGTCGGGCATGCCGGCACGCTTGATCCGCTAGCGACGGGTGTCCTAGTACTCTGCTTAGGCAAAGCAACACGTCTGAGTGAGTTCATCATGGCTCACACCAAGGTCTATGCTGCTGAGATACGCCTAGGCATCATTACCGATACCTATGATGCTGAAGGTGAGGTGGTGCACGCCGATTCCACGCCTGTGTCCGCTGAACAGGTTTCGGCGATCCTGCCCGAGTTCACCGGCGAGATTGAGCAGATCCCGCCAATGTATAGCGCGATCAAACGCGCCGGCAAGAAGCTCTATGAGCTCGCGCGCGAGGGGAAAACGGTCGAGCGTCCCGCGCGGCGTGTTGATATCACTGCTTTGTACCTCACGAATTGGGACTTCCCCCGCTTCAGTTTGCAGGTAACCTGTTCCCCCGGTACCTATATCAGGAGCCTGGCCCATGATATCGGTGAACGGCTGGGGGTAGGGGCGCATCTGGCGGCATTGCGTCGTGTGTCCAGCGGGGATGCGTTCCGGGTTGAAAATGCTGTCGCTTTCGATACACTATTGGCGGCTATCCAACGTGACGATTGGCAGCAGTTCTTGATCGGGGCGGATGTTGCACTTGCCGATATACCGCGTATTGAGCTCGACTCCGAGCAGAGCCAGCAGGTACAGCGGGGCGGTTTCCTGCGTCTAAACTGCCATGAGCCAGGACCCATTAGAGTGCACGATCCGGGTGGTAACCTGGTGGCGCTGATGAGCCGTCGCTCGGCAGATGATGGTGAACCACCACTCTGGAAACCTATGAAGGTATTTGCTTGATCCCTCAACGTCGACAAACGGAATGAGTCGCAATGCAGCATGTCTACAAGCTCTCCGACGCCCAGCTCAGCCGTCCCAGCATTGTAACTGTAGGGATGTTTGATGGCGTGCACCGCGGTCATCAGGCCTTGATTGGACGCCTGGTTGAAGCAGCCCATACATCTGACCGGGCTGCGGTTGTGCTGACCTTTTTTCCACATCCAGATGTGGTCTTGAAGGACATCCAGGGACGCTACTATCTTACCACGCCGGAAGAGCGGGCCCACCTGTTGGGTGACCTTGGCGTTGATCTGGTGGTAACCCATCCCTTTGACCAATCCGTTCGCCAGATGCGTGCGATCGCCTTCGTGGAGAGGTTACAGACGCATCTGAAGCTATCTGAGCTCTGGGCTACCAGCAATTTTGCGCTGGGCTACAAGCGTGAGGGCAACATGGATTTCCTGCGGGCGCAAGGTTTGGAGAAAGGATTTGCTGTCAAAACCGTACAGCTTGTGGCGGATGAAGACACGCACAACGTGATTGCCAGTTCGCGAATCCGCGAGGCGCTGCTCGATGGGGACGTTGTGACCGCGGCCTATCTTCTTGGCCGGCCGTATCAGGTGGAGGGCCGTGTTGTCCCAGGTGACAAGCGAGGGCGCCAGATCGGGATTCCAACAGCCAATATCGATGTATGGCCCTACCAGATTCTACCGGACAACGGCGTATATGCCTGCTATGCCATTCTGGAGGGCGAAACCCGTCCCGCCGTGACGAATATCGGTATTCGCCCCACCTTTGATGGGCAGGTGCGTACGGTGGAGACCCACCTCCTCGATTTTGATGGCGACATCTACGAGAAGAATCTACGTCTGGCTTTTGTGGAGCGTCTGCGCGGCGAAATGAAGTTCAATGCGATTGAAGCGCTGGTTGAACAGATCAGACAGGATATCGCTGTCGCCAGGCAGATACTTGAGCGCGGGTGAATCTATAATTGACGGCGCGATCGGCGTAGCTCGCGCAGGATGACTTCGCCGTCAAGCGAAGCTGCTGGGATGAGCGAACCAAAGCCAAAGGCATAATTGGCAACGGCGAAAAACAGCACCATTGGGGAGGCAGCCAGGCCATAGAGGAACAATGCAACGCTACCGGCCAGGATATTGAGCAATGGCCCCCCGAGCGCTCTCAGGATGTGTACCTGGCTGGGATAGTCCTGCACACCATGATAGATGTTGATATGCCGTGTCGCGGTTAGCAGTGCCTCATTCATGGGGACCCCAGCGATTCTGCCGCCGATGACATGCCCAATATCGTGTATAAAATATGCAACCTCGATACCCACCCCAAAGATGATCCCCACAAGCAGGCGCAGCCCCAGGCTTTCATCGATGATCATCAACGCGATGGTGATGCCGATCAGGATACGACCTACTACGCCGACCCAGGCGTAGGGCGTTGCCATCCAGGGCACACCCAACAGTGTGAAAAGATGACGGCGGGGGGTAGTGGCCAGGTCTTCAATGACAAAAGGGGAGCGCATGGCAGGTTTTCTCTTATTGTTATTGACTACTACCGCGAAATCTGGCCGGTGATGGTCAATATACCTTCGCGGGCTTCCACAGATTCAATCGAGATGTCGCTGATCTCGGCCTGGACGGCGTAGGTTTCGATTTGATCGGTCAGAATCTCGGCGAGATCGTTCTCCAGACTGGAGAAGCTATCGTTGCCTAGATTAAGGCCACCAATCGTGACTTCAGTGATGTTGATGTCGACGAGGAAGCGCGAAAGCTCTTTGGGTGGCGGCGCGACTTCGGCTTTGATCACGGTGCCCAGAGTCACTACCGCGAATTGGTTGCCGGCGTAGAAATGCACCTGATCATTCCGGAAGCGTACCTGGAATTCGGGGTCGACATATTCCCAGTTTTCGTCCCCCGTCATGTCGTACTTGGCAAAGAGATCCTGGTATTCGTAGTTCAACCAGGAACTGAACTCACGCTCTCTTATGCGGAGTGTAAACCTGCCGGAGCCACTGCTCAATGCGGTTTGTAAGGTATTCTCGATAGAGTTTTCATAAGTCTGGGCTTCGGCGCGGTCCGGTTCAAAATTGTCATATAGGGCATCACTGCCGCTGAGCGCCAATGCTGCTAGGCAGGCAAAGCTACAGGCTCCAATCAGCAGCACCAGTAGTATGGGCCCAAACGTGCACCCGATCACCGGCTTCAGACAATTGGGCCCTTTGCGACGTGTCTGCGGGATCATGACCTGTTGGTAGTAGTTGGGCGAGGGTTGCATGCGATATCCTTAACGCTCAATGCGATAGCCAAGACGTCGGAGTGCATTTTCGTCACGGCGCCAGTTCTTGAGAACCTTAACATGTAGATCCAGGTAAACGCGTTGCTTAAGGAACGCTTCGATCTCTTCACGAGCCTGGCTCGAGATCTGCTTGATCATGCGTCCGCCCTTGCCAACCACGATGCCTTTCTGGCTGTCGCGTTCCACATAAAGCTCGGCACTGATATAGAGCATGCCATTTGGGCGTTCCTTGAACTCGTTGACCGCAACGGCAACCGAGTGGGGGACTTCTTCTTGAGTCAGGAGCAGCGCGGCCTCGCGGATCATCTCAGCGGCGATTTCGCGCGTCCACAGGTCAGATACCTGATCTGGTGGGTAGTAGCGTGGCCCTTCGGGGAGATGTTGAATGAGGGTTTCCACCAGGTCGTTGATTCCTTTACCCTCGCTGGCAATAGTTGTTAACCACTCAGTGAATGGGCACAGGCCCAGATGCTCATCAACACGGCGCTGATATTCTAGCGGTGCGCCGGCAAGATCAACTTTGTTGAGTACCCGAATGAGTACGTTCTCGGCCCCGATTTCTGGCAGATACCCGGCTACGTTACGGTCTTCAGCCGTGATGTCGTGACTTACATCGGTTAAAAAGAGGATACCATCCGCGTCCTGTAAGGCACGTACGGCGGTTTCAACCATAAATTTCCCCAGCGCATGCTGTGGCTTATGAATGCCCGGGGTGTCAATGAAAATGACCTGTGCATCAGAGCGCGTCAGAATCCCCAACTGTTGGATACGCGTAGTTTGGGGTTTCGGCGTCGCAATGGCAACTTTCTCACCTAGTATGGCGTTAATGAGTGTGCTCTTGCCCACATTGGGTTTGCCAATAACAGCTACAAAGCCGCTACGGTGCCCTTCTGGTATTTGGAAGTGGTCATCCTCTGTCCCGGCGAGGTACTCTTCAACCATATCTTTGTCTGGCTCGTGTGGGTCTGCCATGCCTCGTTCGTACCTCTATACCCGAATGCTGAATGGATTGAAGTCTGTTTCGCGATCGAAATAGTCTTCGTTTTCGACAGCTTTCAGCGTGTTGACGACACGGACTGTCAGCGGGGTGAACATAATCTCGATCGCCACTTTGAAAAGGTAGTTTGTTCCGATAAGGGCCAGCAATAGACTCGGCTCGAAAACCCCCAGGAGTGTGGCGATAGCGAAGAAAATCGAGGTATCGGCGGCTTGCCCGACCAGGGTGCTACCGATTGTTCTACGTACCAGCCAGTCTCCCTGGTCAAAAACCTTCATCTTGGCCATCACATAACTATTGAGGAATTCGCCGATCAAATATGCTGTTAGGCTGGCCACAACCAGACCGCTGATGCCGCCCAGAATGCTATTGTAGGCTTCCTGGCCAACATCCTCACGCCAACCCGACTCTCCGGGCAATATACCCACGACCCACACGAATAGCCCCATCAGTGCCATCGCGGCGAAGCCAGTCCAGATAACGCGGCGGGCACGTTTGTAACCGTATACTTCGGTGAGTACATCACCAAAAATGTAGGAGATTGGGAAGACGAGTGTGCCTGCATCGAACAGAATATCGAGGGGACCGAGCGACCATCCAGTATCGATGATTTTGGCACTACTGAGGAGGTTGCTTAACAATAGCACCGTCACAAATAGCGCCATCAAGAGATCATAGAATTGGTAGTGTCGGGATTCACTCTCGGGTCGGTTCACTATGCTTCGCCAATCGCTAACTCCTATCAGACGGGCGCTATTATAAAGGATGCCAGCATGCTCGTGTAGGGCTAGGTAGATTCAGTTTGTGGTGGCATGATGTTGGCGTCTGCTTCCCAACGACGATAGCTTGGTGTGAGGTAGGTGTCTGATAGCCAGACTGCGAACGCCGCCAGGCCAAAGCCAGCCGCGACATCGATGACGTAGTGTTGGTGCGTAAACAGTGTGCTCGCGGCATTGACAACGATTGAGAAGATGAAGAAGTTGCGATATTGGGGATATGTCTTCATGAGATAGACGAGGCCGACGGTCACATAATAGACGTGGCTGCTGGGGAATGAGTTGTGTTGCCCGTAGGCAGAATCACCTCCATGTAGCAGATACAGGAGTTGATCGAATGGGTTGTTCTTTGCCGGATCAAAGGCGTCTTTTTCGATATAGGCTGGGAAGAAGTACCAGAACCCGAAGCCGATCAACATAGCAGTTAGGAAAGCGAAAACGTGTTGCTGGTAGTGTTTGCGAGCGAGTAGACCGGCCGCAAAGAAGTTGGCTGTGCTCAGGTACACGATGCCCACAATATACGGCACCACAAAAAGACTGACTCGGGGGATACTGTCGTCGATTACGGCAATGGACAGGCTGCGATTGCCATCGGCGACCATGTTCAGCGGGAAGTATAGCAGTTGTAACGCTGTCAGGACGATGGCTGGCAACAGGAAGCGCCAACTGTCGCGTCCGAACCAGTCTTGTTGGACGACGGTGCGCATGCCCCTCACCAGGCGTTTGGTCTTTTCGAAGTGGCGGGTGGTCATGTGGCTGGTGGGTTACTCCATGAGTGAAAATCAGACATCAGCAACAAAAATGATTGAACATGGGCGTAGACATCGTTCATGGGTTAAATTGCGTTTGATTATATAACAAACATTTTTAACCTCAAAGCCGGGGTAGGATACTAGCAGCAGCCACAAGGAAAGAACAACCGGTCGGCGACAATGACCTGACCGGTCAACAAAGCTAGGTTGAAGTTCAATAGGAAGCGGCGTTTATCCGTGGCTTGGCCGGCGGTGCCATTTGCTACCAGCCAATCGGGTCGCGTACTCGATCATTCTAAACTGAAGACGATGGAGGCCAGACTCGTAGCTTGAGGAAAAGTCGATTGTGTCTGCATGCTTTAGATCCGGCGGGATGTCACAGCGTTCGGAGAGAGCGACCAGGACAGGGCGGTCGTGTTGCATGAAGAAATGCCAGTCATTCTGGATATAGCTTTGCTGAGCGGCTGCCTGGCTCATCACAACCAGCAATATATCGGACTCGGCCAGCGCCGCTTCGACCGCCGCTAGCCACTGTTGTTTGTTATCGACCGGCGCATCGTTGAGGTCGATCCAGATATTGGCACGCTGCGATTTCAGGTCCTGGGCGAGTGTGCTGGCAAAGGCCTCATCTTCGCGAGCATAGCTTAGGAATACTTGCATGGTTTTCTACCTCACTACTCAAGATCTTCCGTTTCATTGCAGAGCGCTTTGCCGCGCCAACGACGCCATAGGTTGAAGTCTGCCCAAGCTGAGACACCGTCCAAATTGGCTAACTCGCCGCAACTGCCCCGCCCTAGTCGTCTGCTAGTTGTCCTTAACTCTCACTATAGCATAAATCTATGGTAGCGCAATGTTACCGCCGTCAGGGGGACGAAGCAGATAACGAAGCCAGGTGGAAGGCTACTCTTATGCTGATGAAATAGGGGCTTCGGCATGTGATCGGCCAAATATGTAGACCAGCAGTGCCAGCGTGATCACACCTGCAGCGAACAGGAACACAGCCTGAATGCCACCGACAATGGCATCAGGTGGCATATCGCTGATATCGCCGCGTTCCCCGGCAAGCGCAAACACACGTGTGGCGAAGATTGTTCCCAGGAGGGGGATGCCAATCGCTTGCCCAATGTTACGGGAGGTGGCCAGCAGCCCTGATGCGACCCCAAGCTGAGAGGGCGGTACGGAACCCATCACGGTGCTGTTGTTGGGAGACTGGAAGATGCCTATACCTGCCCCGAGTACGACCAAGCGGAGCACAAAACCAGCGGTTGTCGTTTGGTGGCCGAGCGTGCTCAATCCCATGCAAGCAAGGGCCGTAATGACAAGCCCAGCAATAGTGATAGGCCGCGTGCCCAAACGATCGGAGAGCGTGCCGGAGAAGGGAGACAATATGCCCAGCATGATCGGAAATGCCGCAATCATCAGGCCAATGGTTTCAATTTCGTAGGCTAGGACGTATTCGAGATAGAAGGGGAACAGGATAATGCTGGCGACGATGACAAAGACCGATACTCCGGCATAGAGGCTAGTGGAGAACTGCCGGTTCCGGAAGAGGCGAAGGTCGATCATTGGGCCTCGGACGCGCCGCTCAACCCTGATTAGCCCGGCCAGGAGAAGCGCCGAGGAGATCAGCAGGCCGGCGACGACGGGGTTGGTGAAGCTGCTTTCCTGGCTGATTGTGAGCCCGAGCGAGAACGTGACCAGGGTAGCAGTGAGTAATATCGCACCACCCAGATCAAAACGCTGGCGTTTCTGTGGCGCAGTATTGGGCACGAAGCGCCAGGCCAGCGAAATGCCGACGATCCCGACCGGGACATTGACCAGAAAGATCGCACGCCAGCCGAGGCTGCCGATCAACAAGCCGCCGAGACTAGGGCCTAGTGCAATCCCCAACGAGACCATCGTGCCGCCAATGCCGAGCGCCTTGCCCCGTTCGTGGGCGGGAAAGGCTTCCGTCAGAATGGCAAGGCCCAACGCCTGTAGGCTGCTGCCGCCAATGGCCTGAAGTGCCCGGAATACGATCAGTAGCTGGACATTGGGGGCCAGCCCGCACAAGGCGGAGCCTGCGGTGAACACGGCGAATCCAGCGAGATACAAGCGCTTCTTGCCCAGTAGATCTCCCAGACGGCCGACAATAATCACGAGGGAAGTGATGGTCAGTAGGTAGGCGAGGACGACCCATTGTACCCAGGCAAAACTTGTGTTGAGTTCCCGTTCCAGCGTCGAGAGGGAGACGTTGACGATACTCGCATCGATCGTCGCCAGGAAGATCGAAGTCGAGACAGCGGCCAGCACAAACCATTTGTGTGGGGCTGCACGATCGTGTTCGAGTGCCATGATACGATAGCTCCTCAGATGGTAACCATAAAGTAGCATCCCGGGCCAAGATTAGCCCGGCATACTGTCTCTCGTGTATTCGTTCTTGGCGGCGCTGCCAGCAGTGGTGTCGTGCGTGTTAGATTACTCGCTGAATGACTTGAGTTGTGCGTCGAATTTGGTGCGATCGATTTGTGGGTATTTGGCGAGTTGCTCTTCGAACTCAGACATATATTTGGCGATCTGGGCACGCGTCTGGCCCTCGAAGCGCAACGTGATCGCCGGTTGGGTGTTGCTGGCACGTACCAACCCCCAGCCGTGCTCGAACTGAACGCGCGCACCATCCACCGTGATGACCTTATGTTCCTTTTGCAAAGCGTCGCGAATATCCTCAATGATCTGGAACTTAACGTCATCCGGCGTCTTCAGGATGATCTCTGGGGTGGCCAGCAGCGAGGGGAGTTCTTCGAGTAGTTGAGTGAATGGTTTGTCTGATTTGGAGAGGATTTCCAGGGTCTTGAGAGCTACCAGGGGGGCGTCGTCGAAGCCATAGTAGTTCTCGCCAATGAAAATGTGGCCACTGACCTCGCCGCCCAACAGCGCGCCCTCGTCCTTCATCTTGAGCTTCATCAAGCTATGGCCACTTTTCCACATGATTGGCTCGCCACCGTGCTGGGCAATGGTATCTTCAAGAAGTTGGCTCGCTTTGACATCGTAGACAATCTTGGCCCCAGCATGGCGTGTCAGCAAATCCTTGGCTAGGATGGCGATAAGACGATCAGCCGCGACGTGGTGACCATGGTTGTCGATCAAGCCGCAGCGATCAGCATCACCATCGAAGCCGATCCCCAGATCAGCTCCAGTCTCGACGACTTTGGCCTCCAGGTCTTTGGTCAACTCAGGGTCTTCGGGGTTGGGCAAGTGGTTCGGGAAACTGCCGTCCGATTCGCAGTATAGGCAGATCACCTCAACGCCTAATGCTTCCAGGACAGGGGGGACATAGGTGCCACTCAGGCCATTACCAGCATCGAGCACAACTTTGAGTTTGCGATCGCCCATATTGACCATGTCCTTGATGGTCGCCATATGCTTGTTGATCATATCCCTGTCTTCGACAACCTCGCCCTTGGCAGTAATGAAGTCGTCCTCCTGGATCATCTTCAGCAGGGTCTGGATTTGTTGGTCCGCAAGTGCCAGCTTGCCATAGGCCATTTTGATGCCGTTAAAATCAGTGGTCAGGTGGCTACCCGTGACCATGACGCCGCCGGCATCCGGGTTCGAGGCCGATGCAAAATAGACAGTTGGTGTCAGGACCTCGCCAATATCCACAACCCGGATACCTGTTGAGCTAAGCCCACCAATAAGCGCATCTTTCAGTGGGCGCGTGGTCATGCGGTTATCTCCACCTACAAAGATCTGCCGTAACTTGAACTCGCGTTGACAAAACGTGCCGAAGGCCTTGCCAACAAGCTCAGCAACTTCGATGGTCAACTCAGCATCTTCGCCGGCGACGGTGCCACGAATATCGTATTTTCGGAATATATTAGTAGGTACAGCAGTCATGGTGTTTTTGTCACTCCTCCTGATTCTTGGCTCGTTTATCCGCATCTAGCGGTGATCTATCTAGCGGTATGATCAATCGCTATAGAGCTTAGCCGACGGTAGCAGACATCGCAAGTATCCCTGTGCGCGTTAAACTCGCGCTCAAAGCCGTACGTTGCTAAACTTGAGCTATGGTTTTCTTAAGATCGTGCTGAAGATATGGGTGCCGGAATAGCGCATGATTGACCTCTATGACATTCTGGAAGCTGCAAATGGCCAGCTGTTTGGCGAACCTGCCAGTCAGATATTCACGGATTTCTGCTTTGATTCACGCCGGGCTGAGCCAGGCCAAATATTTGTCGCTGTCAAGACCAACCAGGGTGATGGCCACGACTATATGGAGGATGCGGTGCAGCGTGGTGTCACTGGGATCATGTGCACCAATCCCCCTACGTTTGATACTGAGGGCCTGACTGTCGTCGTGATGCGGGATGTCGAGCGAGCGTTGGTGCGTTGGACAGAACGCATACTACGCAAGTTTGGGACCAGCGTGATTGGCGTCACCGGCAGCAATGGCAAGTCAACGACTAAAGAGGCGATTGCCCGGGTATTGGGAACCCATTACAACGTCTACAAAAGCCCTGCCAGCTACAACGGCCGCTTTGGGCTACCGTTGGCTTTGGGCAAGCTCTCTGCAGACTACCAGCTCGCTGTCTTAGAGTTTGGGATCGACCAGTTCGGTGAGATGACTGAAATGGTTGAAGCCACGCATCCCGTGATGGGTGTCGTCACCAACATTGGCCACACGCATCTGGATCGCCTTGGTACTATCGAGAATATCGCGCACGAGAAACAGCATCTCGTTACAAGCCTGCCTGAAGATGGCATCGCGATCTTGAACTACGATGATCTGTTGGTGCGCAAAATGCAGCCCCATATCCGTGCCTCGAAGATGACTGTCGGGGTCGACATGACAGGCGATGCATTCGGCGCTGATCTCATGGCCTACAACATCATTGTGGGCCGCGACAAGACCGGCTTTGATCTGCGTTTCGGGTCCCAACGTTTTATCGGGAAGTGGATCCCGCTCCTCGGCGCACACCAGCTCTATGGTGCCCTGATGGCAATCTCGGTGGGGCTATGCTTTGATATTGCCATCGGCGATAGCCTGCGCGCCTTAACGGAATGGGAGCCTCTGCCCGGGCGCATGCGTCCGCTTACTGGTGCCAATGGCAGTCAGATCATCGATGATAGCCACTCGGCTAACCCGGAGAGCACCTTGCGTGCCCTGGAATGGCTTGAGGCAGTCCGCAATCCACGGGATGTAGGGCTGGGTCAGTCGGCCTCGTTACCGCTGCCGCCCGAAGCCCTCGCTGAGACGCCACGAGGACGGGTCTATTTGATCATGGGGGATATGGCCGGCTTGGGCGATTACACCTCACGCGGGCACCGCGATGTTGGCAAAAAGGCCGCCAGCGTTGTTGATCGCCTGGTGACCAAGGGCGAGATGGCTACCGAAGTGGCGCTCGCGGCCGAGGAAAACGGCCTGGCCCGAACCCAGATCGATATCGCTTTTTCGGCGGGTGATGCTGTCCAGGCGGTCATTAAGGAGTTGGGGCCTGATGATATAGTGCTTGTCAAGGGCAGCCCGCCGGCGCGCATGGAGCGCGTTGTTCGCGCGTTGCTCGAGTCTGCGGAAGACCGTGAGTTGCTTCCGCGAACTGAGGCAGCGTTCGAAAGCGTCTGGATGGACCGGCCGGCCCGCCCGACCTGGCTGCATATCGATATGGACGCGGTCGCCAACAACGTGCGTCATATCAAAACGATCATTGGCGATAATGTCGCGTTGATGGCGGTGGTCAAAGCGAATGCGTACGGGCATGGCGCAGTTGCTGTGAGCACCACGGCCTTGCTCAATGGGGCGACGTATCTCGGTGTGGCGAGTATCAATGAGGCGATTGAGCTGCGTGATGCTGGGATCAAGGCGCCGATCCTTATCCTGGGGTATACACCAGCCTGGGCTATCGGGCTGGCAATCCGTTATAATATTGCTGTCACGTTATATGATCTTGAGATTGCCCGTGCTATGGAGCGAACTGCCCATGAGATGAACGCCAGAGTGCGCGTTCACGTCAAGATTGATACGGGCATGGGGCGGCTCGGTATTCTGCCCGAAGACACTACGCTGTTCTTCCGTACCCTCGCCAAAATGCAACACATCGAGATCGAGGGCATTTTCACTCATTTCTCAGTCGCTGACGAGGATCATGCCTATACTGAGTTTCAAGTGGCGACCTTTGAGCAGGTAGTTGAGCCGCTAGCGGCGGCTGGCTTTCACTTCAAGTACATTCACGCAGCGAATTCGGCAGGTGCGTTGGGCTACGAGAGTGCTCGCTTCAACATGGTGCGCGCTGGCATTGCGATTCATGGTCTGGCGCCGGGGCCGGCTGCACCCTTGCCGGAGGGCTTCATCCCGACAATGACCTGGAAGACAACAATTGCCCAGGTCAAACGCTTGCCTGCGGGATCATATGTTGGCTACGGCAATACCTATCGCACCCGAGGCGCCGAGAAAATCGCTGTGATTCCGGTAGGCTATGCCGATGGCTTCCGTCGCTCGCCCCAGAATTGGGGTTATGTACTTGTCAATGGCCAGCGAGCAGCATTAGTGGGGCGGGTGAGTATGGACCAGACGATGATCAACGTAACTGATATTGATGATGTGAAAATCGGCGACGAGGTTGTCCTAATCGGGAGCCAGGGAAAGGAGATGATTACTGTCGAAGCTGTAGCTGAGCGGTTGGGCACCGTCAACTATGAGCTGGTGAGCACGATTCTTGCTCGTGTCCCGCGTGTGAAATAAGCAACATATGCTATGAACCATCTGCCGCACCATCCGGCCCCATCTTCACCACATGGTTGGGTCCAGACTGACGAATCTGGGGTGCTCGATACTTCCGAACGTGAACTTGCTGCTCTCCTTAGCTTGCTGATCTTGATCACGGGTCTGGTAGGCTTGTTCCTGTCATTAGTACCAGGACCGGTCAATCCACTGACAGAACCGTTTATTTTCGTGAGTTTCGGTACGATGGCGAGCCTGATGGTGGCCTGGCTCTTGAATCGGCTGCATCGTCACACCCTCGGGGCCTGGGTGACCTTGATTGCCCTTACGGGCGCTATCTTCCTCCTGACCTGGATAGATGCTAACCCGCAGACGGTGGATGACTATCTGATCTACCTCGTGATCCCGATTCTGCTTAGCAGTATTCTGCTACGCCCCTTCACAGTCATTGTCTTCAGTGCTGGGGTCCTCCTTGTCCTCTTCCTGCTACCGATTTTTCTATCATCAGTTGATGCCGTGGCGTGGCTTTTTCTTTGGCTCTACGTTGCACTTGTTGCGATCTTGCTCATTCTGGCTGTGTTCCACCAGCAACGTGCCAGGAATCGTAATCAAATCGTGTTGGCGCGCAGAGAGCAGAATCAGCGTCAGCTCCTTGCCGCTGCCTTTGATGGGGTCGCTATTCAAGAGAGGGGGCACATTGTTGATGCTACCCCGGGTTTTATCCACCTACTGGGTCACGATTCCCTGGAAAAAGTTCGTGAGCTTCAACTAATCGAACCAGACGATCTGGCTGCGAACGTGGATGGCTGGCAGGCACCAGTTGAGGTTGCAACGGTGCGTGAAGACGGCAAAGTGGTCCACCTCGAGGTACTTAATCGTCCTTATGCTGATGGCGAGCAACAAGGGTTGATTCTGGCGGTTCGCGATGTTACCGAACGCATCCAGGCTGCCAATGCTCTCCGTCAGTATAATGATGCTATGTTGGCCTTGCACAAGGCGAATATCAGAATCACCAGTGCGCTCACTCTTGAAGATGTCATCAGCGCTGTAATTGATGCCACTCCGCTGATTTTCCCCCAGGCCATGCGATCAACTGTGCAGATTGTCGATAGACAGGACAATACGATGCAAACACGGTATGTATCCCCGGATCTGGCGGATACGGGTCGCGTTGTGTTCCGTCCGGGCTATGGCCTGGCTGGCTACGCGTATCTGCATCGTTGCATAATCAATGTGCCTGATATCCTGCAGGATGATCGCTTTGTCGCTGGCAAGGGACCAGTGGAGTATCGCTCGATGCTGGTTGCACCCCTTTTGGCTGGAGAAGGAGTCTGGGGCACGCTCTCAATTACTGCGCGTCAGATCCACGCTTTTGATGAGCGCGATGAAGCTGTGGCTGATATGCTGGCCCGTCAGGCCGCGGTGATGATCGACAATGTTCAACTTCTTCACGCTGAGCGAGAACAACGTCAATTGGCAGAAGCAATCCGTGATTCTGCAGCCTCGGTCAATAGCGTGCTTGCGCTGGATGATGTCCTGGAACAGATTCTGGTGCATATTGGGCAAGTGGTCAAACATGACGGGGCCAACATCATGTTGTTGGATGAGACCGGGACTGTAGCCCGTGTCGTACGGGTACATGGGTACGAGGACCCTAATCTGGCCGAATATAGCAAGAAATTGCGCTTCCCTTTGGCACGGCATGGCAACCTCCGCTCTGTGGTCGAGTCGCAGGAGCCGATGGTCATCCCCGACACGGATGCATTCAGCGGTTGGGTCGATATGCAATATCTGCGGTGGATTAAGTCCTATGCCACTGCACCGATCCGGAGCAAAGATAGGGTCATTGGGTTACTCAACCTGGATAGCAAGCAGCCTGGCTTCTATACCCAGGCCGATGCTGAAACCCTCCGCGTGTTTGCGGATCAGGTCGGCATTGCCATTGAAAACGCACGCCTCTTCGAAGCTGAGCGATCGCAACGCGAGGTCGCAGAAACCCTGCGCGATATCGGTTTGGTGTTGACGCGGTCAATACCCAGTCAGGAGATCTTCACACAATTCTTGCAACAGATGGCCCGGGTGATTCCCTATGACGCGGCGGGTATCTGGCTGGTGGATACTACAGGTAATGCTCGGCTTGCGGCCGGTATTGGGTACGATCACCTTGGCGTCGCGGAAGCTGTTGAGCAAGTTGAATGGCATGCCCAGCAGAATACGCCTTTGCGCCAGATGGGTCAGTCGCGGCGCATCATTGTGATACCGGATGCGGCAGGGCACAATTGGTTCCAAGACGGCTTTGATTGGGTGGGCTCTTGGGCCGGGGTCCCGATTTGGGTTCAGGGGCGTCTTTATGGACAAATCACGCTGGAGCATACTGTTGAAGGCTTCTATGGCCAGCAACATATACCCGTTCTGGAGGCATTGGCTGGTCAACTGGCAATTGTTCTGGAAAACGCTAACCTGCTGGAACAGATCCAGCAACATGCCGAGAGCCTTGAGCAGCGCGTCACCGAGCGGACCGCTCAGCTTGACCGTGAACAGTCGCGCCTGCGCACTATTCTGGAGGCAATGGAAGAGGGGGTGATGTACACCGAGCGGAGTCCCAGTATGGACCGTTCGGTGATCCGCTATGTCAACCCGGCGCTGTGCCGTATCATCGGCTATCGTCCTGAAGAACTCGTTGGTGAGGAAACACATGCTGTACGTGCCCGGCTGCTTTCCGAAGAGGATCTGCATCGTATCACCCGCGTTGCGTCTGACCGGCATTGGTCGGCTGATGAGGACAAGGTCACCTGGCGCGGAGAGCTCACGCTCCATCGCAAAGACCGGAGCAGCATTACGGCCTATACAACGATTTCGGTTATTCAAATCCCTGCTACGCACCTGACGTGGTCAGTAACTGTATTTCGTGACATCAGCCGAGAGAAGATGCTCCAGCTTCAGAAGGAGCGTTTCCTGGCTAATGCGGCCCATGAGTTGCGGACCCCGCTGAGCAATCTGGTAACGCGCATCTACTTGTTGCGTATGCAGCCCAGTAAACAGGATGAGCATATCTCGGTGGTTGAGCACACCGTCACCCGACTACGGAGCCTGGCGGAGGATCTGCTCGATATCACGCGGTACGATAGCGGGATGGTCGAAATCCATCCTGAAGACGTGGATCTTGTGACGTTAGTGCAGGAAGTGCTCATCACACAATTGGCTTTGGCCGATCTTAAGAGTATTCACCTGGTGCTAGAGTTTCCTGGACGTGAGATCATTGCCGAAGTTGATGCAGGGCGCTTCTACCAAGTTGTTGTCAATCTGGTTGTCAACGCTATCGGATTCAGCCACGAAGGGACACAGGTGCAGGTGTTTTTACACCCCGACGGAGAGCACGTTGTTCTGGGGGTACGTGATCAAGGCGCGGGCATAGCTGATGAGCACCGGGATCACATCTTCGAACCGTTCTTCCGCGCGGGCGAGGGCGAAGTGGCAGGTACTGGCCTTGGATTGAGCATCACGCGTGAGATTGTTCTTCTTCACGGCGGGGATATTTGGGTGGAGAGTGCCTTGGGGGCGGGGAGTTGTTTCTACATCCGGGTGCCGAAGGTGCTCGCCAGGAGGGGGACAGACGACACCCCTCCTGGGTAGACAAACAATGTCCTAGCGCCTCAGGGCGCGCGTGACTTAGCTGGTTACTGTTTCCTTCGCTGGCGCGTCATTGGCTTCGCTGGAAGATACATCCTCTGTCAGGTGCAAGGGCTGGCAGCATAGCACTAGCTCCTTGGCTGCGCGGACCTCATCGACGCGCCGTACAGGCGTATTGTGGGGAGCCTCATGCAACATGTCAGGGGTCTTTTCGGCCTCTTCCGCGATTTTGAGCATGGCGTCAATGAACTGATCGAGCATTTCCTTGCTTTCAGTCTCTGTAGGCTCAATCAACAAGGCTTCGGGCACAATCAGCGGGAAGTAGTTGGTCGGCGGGTGAAAGCCGTAATCCATCAACCGCTTGGAGATATCAAGGGCATGGATTCCGGGTGCCTTTTGCGGCCAGTGGCCTTCCAGGACGAACTCATGACCGCACGCGCGATCATAGGGTTCGTGGTAGGTCTCTTTCAAGCGTGCCCGGATGTAATTGGCGTTCAGTACGGCGTAATTGGTGACATCGGCGACGCCTGTGCCATACATCGCGATGTAGCTGTAGGCACGGACATGCATCCCAAAATTGCCCTGGAATGCCTTAAGACGGCCAATACTCTTCTCTGGCATGGCCCAGCCATAGAGCGGCGCCTCTACATCATCGTCCGCTTCCTCGACGACGGCGACAACTGGGCCAGGCAGAAATGGTGCCAACTTCTCATTGCACACAACAGGCCCTGACCCGGGGCCACCACCGCCGTGCGGCGTGGAGAATGTCTTGTGCAGATTGTAGTGCATTACGTCAAAGCCCAGTTCACCGGGTTTGGCCACACCCATCAGCGCATTCATGTTGGCGCCGTCCATGTACATTAGGCCACCGACATTGTGTACCGCTTCAACGATCTCCAGGATATGTTCCTCAAATACGCCCAGCGTACTCGGTACGGTAATCATCATCCCGGCGATCGAATCACCGTGAGTTTCACAGGCTTTCTTGAGTGCGTCCAGGTCGACATCACCTTTGTCATCGGATGGCAGCTCGATCACTTCCAGGCCGGCCATCGTCGTTGTTGCGGGGTTAGTACCATGCGCGCTGTCTGGCACCAAGATTTTGGTCCGCTTCTCGTCGCCTTGATCCAGGTGATATTTGCGAATCATCAAGATCCCGGCGAATTCGCCCTGGGCACCGGCCGCCGGTTGTAGGCTAATGGCCTGAAAGCCACTGATCTCCATCAACCACTGCTGCAACATATACATAAGTGCCAGGCTACCCTGGACGGTTTCCGGTGGCTGCAACGGATGCACGTGGGCGAAGCCTGGAAGACGCGCCACCGCCTCGTTGATTTTCGGGTTGTATTTCATTGTGCAGGAGCCAAGCGGGTAGAAACCGATGTCAATCCCGTGATTGAACTGGCTCAGCTTCACGAAATGGCGCACTGCTTCCATTTCGCTGACCTCAGGCAACCCCAGCTCCTCGCGGCGCAGATTCGCTGGGATTTCCGTGGTGGGTACATCTGGGTCGGGCATTGTGACCCCTGTCCGACCCGGTTTGCTAATCTCGTAGATAAGGGGTTCAAGGGGTTCTACTGACATGTAATCCTCAATTTTGCCATGCTTTGCGATGCGATCATTTGGCTTTATGGTCGGCTGGATTAGCAATTAGCTATTCTTGCTGATTTCTCCCAGCGCCTCGACCAGGGCATCGATTTCAGCCTTAGTATTCATCTCGGTGACGCACAGCAACATCTGGTGCTGACGATGTGGATAGGCTGCGCCGAGGTCAAAACCGCCGATAATGCCATATTCGTAGAGGAGCGTCTCGTTGATTTCACCCACAGGTTTCGGGCAGGTTACGGCGAATTCTTTGAAGAAAGGCAGTGTATCATCTACGCTGAAGCCATTTAGCTTGCTGATCTCACTGGCAGCATAGTGGGCCTTGTGCCAGGTCAGTTCAGCGGCCTTTTGCATGCCCTGTTTGCCCATCACGCTCATGTGAACACACGCTGCCAGAGCCATCAAGCCCTGATTCGTGCAGATATTGCTGGTGGCTTTCTCACGCCGGATGTCTTGCTCACGGGGGCGCAGGGTCATGACGTAGGCCCGCCGACCCTCGCTATCCGCGGTTTCGCCGACGATTCGCCCCGCGATGCGGCGGACATGCTTGTTGGTAGTAGCGAAGAAGCCCAGATGCGGACCGCCAAAACCCATCGGGATACCCAGGCCCTGGCCTTCACCAACAACGATGTCCGCGTCGAATTCGCCTGGTGGCTTGAGCAGGGCACAGGCAACAGGATCGGTGATGATGCAGAGCAAGGACTTGTTGGCCTTGGCTGCTTTTGCCAGTTCTGTAAGGTCATCGATCTGGCCGAAGAAGTTGGGATACTGGACAGCGACCAGCGCTGTGTTTCTGTCTCTTATACACATCT
>JAADYW010000008.1 GCA_010092845.1 Chloroflexota bacterium | reverse complement strand
TTTATCTCTTATATAGGGGGCGGGGTATCACTAAATTGAGCCTGCGCCAACTCTTTTTGGTCATTGCCCTTAAAGGGCAAACGGCCGGTTAGCATCTCGAAGATGACGACGCCAATCGAATAGACATCAGAAGCCGGCGACGGATACTCGCCCTGCGCCTGTTCTGGGGAGAAGTAGTGCGGGCTGCCCCATACAATCTTCTGACGCTCCTGGGGGGTTGTCATGGTAAGCGCCTGGGCAATGCCAAAGTCAGTGACCTTGACGCGATCGTTTTCGACGACCAGGATATTCTGCGGCTTCACGTCAGCATGTACCAGGCCCGCACGGTGAGCATAGCCAATTCCTGCGCAGATCTGGATCGCGAAATTCAATGCCCGTTCAACCCGAATCGGCGCCTCCGCTTTGACGATCTTTTTCAGGTCCTGCCCATCAAGAAACTCCATGACGATGTAGTAAGCATTGCCATCCTGCCCGACATCGTGGACAGTGACAATATTAGGATGGGCGAGGTTCGCCACATTGCGGGCTTCCTGCCGGAAGCGCACCAGAAAAGAGGCATCATTTGTCAGCGAAGGCCGCAAGATCTTGACAGCAACAGTGCGCCCCAGAGCGATATCAGTGGCCTTATAGATAACCGCCATGCCACCAGAGCCATGCTGGGTGTCAAGACGATACCGACCATTTAGTAGTTTGACTTCCATAGCTTATCTTGACCACCTAGTGGCGCACTGTCGGACAATGGGCTAGTCCCACTTATTTACCGGCTTCTCGAACAGCCTGGTACTGCGCTAGCAACGCCCGCATATTTCCAGCATGTAGAAGTTGCACTTCACCGTTAAGCGGGATACGGCTCTTTCCGCACTGTTCAATATCAATTCTATCAAGGTAAGCCTGGGGATCCGGCTCTGTCAATGCTATCTGGACATGATGTTTCACCTGAGCAAGGTAATTCAAGTCCGATTCAACTTTTCGATCTATCTCGCCGCGCAGGATGACCTCGCCATGGCCCTGGACCACATTCTCAAAACTACCATTCTTCAGTTTTTTGAGCGACTCGACAAAGTCATCAAACTTGCCATCCACAAAATATGGTACTGGCATCATAGTATCCGCAGCAAATAAGACACGGTCTTCCTTAACCAGCACCGCAATGGAATCATCACTGTGCCCCGGTGAGTGCCACATTTGAAGCGTTTTGTCGCCCAGACGAATTTCCAGCTCCCCAGCTTCAAAAACAAGATTCGGCAGCTTCACGGTGACATCTTGAAAGGTGCGGCTGCCTTGCTGGGCCTCAGCTAGGCCCTGGCGTCCCCGACTGTCGAGCAAGGTATAGCACAGCGCATGTGACACAACTGTAGCGCTCTCAAAAAAGCAGGTGCCGTACGTATGGTCGGCATGGTAATGGGTATTGATGATGTATCGAACCTTAGTGTTCAGACGCTGCTCAATGAAATGCAGGATCGCCTTTGATTCTTCGGGGAATACCAAGGTATCAATGACGATGGCACCTTCGGGAGTTATTACAGCGCCTGCCGTTACTTGCGCATAGAGCTCGCTGGTAAAGACATATATATCATCTGCAACTCGTTCCCGGCGCATAAGTTCCTTGGTTGGTTATGTGGAGGTTGGATGAACATCGGCGCTAGTATAGCGGTTTGGCAAGGCTGAATCAAGACACATGTGTATTGACTTGTGCATGGCAGTTAGCTACAATCAGCCTCCCAACAGAGCTAAGTGTTTGAACCATTCTATGATTGCGATTTTTCGCCGGTGCAGTTGTTGGCACCGGTTTGAGGAGCGAAACTGGCAATGGCCGATACCATAAATCTAGAAGTGCAAGAACGCACCGTGGTTGGCAAGAAAGTCAAGGCGCTGCGGGCGGCGGGCAAGATCCCTGCCGTTGTTTATGGCCCCAAGCAAGATCCCATACACCTACTCATCGATTGGAAGCAACTCCGTCCTATCATGGCGAAAGCTGGTGGCACCAATCTGATCGACCTTGATCTCGGCAGCAACAAGAAGATCACCACTCTCATCCGCGATGTGGCCCGCGATCCACTTCATTATGAGCACGTCCTTCACGTTGATTTCTACGCCGTCAATCTCACGGAGACGTTAGTAACGAGTATCCCAGTTGTTATTATCAACGAAGAGGAGACGCTCAATCGCATTGGCGGGCAGATCGTTCTCGAAGCCTCGACCCTGGATGTCGAGACCCTGCCAGCTCATATCCCGTCGGAGATCGTGGTTGATGTTTCCAGCCTTCAGGAGATTGGTGACATGATTACGGTTGCAGATCTCCCGGCGTTAGAGGGCGTCACCTATATCACTGAGCCAGATATGGCGGTTGTGCGCACCGAATACCTCGCCGAGCTACCTGAAGAAGAGGAAGAGGAAGAAGAGGCCCTCGGAGAGTTCGAAGATCAAGCCGAACCCGAGCTGGTATCCCGGCGCAAGGAAGAAGATTTTGAGGAAGAGGAAGAATAACCAGACCTTCCCGAACCTGGTACCAGAAGCGGCTACCCCATCGGTAGCCGCTTTTGCATTATTGGCCCTCGGGGGCACGGGCATATCAAGGCCGGCGGGGCGTCTCCGCCTCGAACATCATGCTATGCCCTCCGCCCAGTTCAACATGAATGGCGATACGCTCACTCAGACGAGTAACCCCTTCAAAGCCCCAGCGCCCGTAGGCGACACTATCCCAGGCATAAAGCTCGGCTTCCCCGGATTGGTAATCAAACATCATCATGTTGAAAGCGAAGACCAGGGTCTGTTGCTTGTTGACCCGCGTAAATACCAGGATATTCGGGTTATTGGAACTACCCGGCATCATTGTCGCAGGATCAGTTTCGGTGAGGAGCTGGCTGTACTGCCGGCGTAAGTGCATCGCGTAGCGGATCGCGCCAACCATATTACCATCCCGTGTCCAATCAAATGCCCATTCACTGAACAGGGGGAGTTTCTCCGGTGGGTGCTGCCTGATCGCCTCGTGAGAAAAGCCAAGCCCCGTATTAATTGGGTGAACCTCGAAGAGCTCAAAGCCGTTCAAAATGAAGGGCATACCTGGCAGCGCAACCATATAGAGGAGCGCTTGATGACAGAACCCCAATGCGTTCAGTCGACTGGCTGCCCGTGGTGTATTATGGTTCTCTGGCGTTACAAAAAACGTAATTTCCGGTCGATGATAGGCCAGTTGGTCGATAAAGGCTTGCATCCGCTGGGGTTGGTGCAAGTCGAAGATCAAAAAGCCCATAACAGCGTTGTAGCCCTGTTCGCGGTTCTCCCGGCTAATGCTGAAGTCCTCACCCCAGAACGCGAAATCAGGGTTGATCTCACGGGAGCGCTGCATGATTTGCTGCATCAGGGGATGTGGTAACGCATGCCCCATGTCCAGCATCACACCATCTATTCCAAAACGTTCCTGATAGTAGGGAATAACACCGATAATCGCATCCCAGAGTGGCTGCACGGCGTTCTCGGGTTGGGCCAGTTGTGCCTGATACATGCGGAGTGTGTTATAGGCCATGTAGTTGTAGTCAGGGTGGTCATAAAACCGGAAATATGTCACGTCTGACCACGGCGGTTGGATATCTTCCGGCGGCCAATCCGTAAATGCCCCCGGAACCCTGACCCGGCGGCCGTCCTCCAGAGCACCTATCCAGCGGCCGTCTTCTTTGTGGATGGTTTCAGGGCGCGGTGGATGGGTATACATCACTCGGTACTCGTTTGGTGGGGGCACCAGATCGTCCCGACGGCCCGAATTCACACGATCATAAACCAGTCCGATTTTGTCCGCCGGCCAGATGGGATTCCCGAAGGTTTTGGTATCGCGCGAGCCCGGTTTGCGATCCTGAATATCAGCCTCGATCCAGTAGAACCACTCAGGATGCTCGGCGATCCAATCCGCGTCGCGCGCAGCTACCCGGAACACAAACTCCATTACCACCCGCATGCCCAGACGATGCGCGCCTTCCACAAAGCCTGCGAAAAGCAGATCGACATCTGGCACGGCTGGCTCTGCGAGGTTCTCATCAATGTGGTAGAGATTACGGATGGCGTATGGGGACCCGAGGTTCCCCTTCCTGCCGTGAACACCAATTGCATTGATGGGGAGCAAATGGATCGTATTGAATCCCATTGAACGAACATAGGGCAAAATAGCGATACTCTTCAGGAGCGTGCCGGTTTCACGCCACCCGTCGTCGTTAACGTTCTCCAGAGCGCCGGAGGCATTATGATCAAAGGCAGTCGCCAGACGGGGGAACAGGTTATAGGTAATTGCATTGCGTGTCCATTCCCCGCCAGGAGGACCGCCGGGTAGTTCCTGTTGATCAGCATGTAAGATGGCCTCAAGGCGGTCAGCGTAGAAATCGTAGGGATTAACCTGCTGAGCGGGGATACTATCGAAATCAATCCATAAACCGGGGAGTTCATAAGATGTCTGGAGGTTCCTGCGCTGACGACGAAGCTGATCAATAATCTGTTGTAGAGCCGACATCAAATCTCCAGTTCAACGCGAGCTATCAGAAACAGGCTAATGATTATAACCCTCCCCCTGGACCTCGCCCATAGGTGGCTCTAGCAATCGACGATGTATCGATTGCTAGCTAGGAGATTGGCCATCTAAGCGTTGGTGGAGAGGAATACGTGAGCAAGCATCCCGGCTCCCAAAAGGCGAAACTCACCCCGCGGCGGGATCTATCCAAAGTGAGCGCCACGCGGATAGGGTTGCGCCGGGTCAACTACTGGTTATAGCCCTCACCGAAGACTTCGAGCATTAATGAATTGAGGCGATAACGATTGGGAATAGCCACTTGTGCGCCACCGGGGGTTCGATACCCTTCCAGATAATCCCAAGTGACCACTGCGCTATGGATGTTCTCGTCGGGAACGTCTTTAGCGAACAGGGCCAATTTGATAATCTGATCAAAGCTCAGCCCGGTGATAATCCCTTCGTTGAGGTCATTCCATATCGGCAACGCCTGGGTCGCGAGGTCATCCAGCATGTCCAGAGATAGGACCTTATCGCGGGCGGCGAACATCACCTGCTGCTGGCGTCGGGCACGGTTGATGTCGTCGCTGCCGTGGCGGCTGCGCGCGTACTTCAGCGCGGTAGCGCCATCAAGGTGGTGATACCCCGGTTCAATATAGAACGGGTCGAAGCCATAATTCATATCTGGATAGGTCCGATCGTTGATCGTCTGGGTCACCTCGACATCGATGCCACCGATACGATCGATGAAACTGATGAAAGTCTGGAAGTCCACCATCATGTATTCATTGATCCGGATGCCGAAGTTATATTGCACTGTCTGCATGGCCAAAAGCGGACCATTGCCAGGTTCCTGAAGGTCACCCAGAATACACGCAGTGTTAATCCGGTTCAATCCACGATAGCCAGGGATCTCAACATAGGTGTCACGCGGGATGCTCAGCATGCCGATCCGGTCGTTGACGGGATCGAGGCTGACGATGATCATTGTATCCGTGCGGGTACATTGCCGGGAACGCTCACCTGGGCGCCGATCCAGGCCCATCAGCAAGATCGTGAAGCGCTCCTTGCCGTCCCACGGCTCAATCACCAGGCTGTTTTCGATAGCGCCTCTTACTTCCGTGCCTTCACCTGAACCATCGGGATTATCACCTGTCTGGTTACTGTACAGAATCGAGGTTGGTTCAGCATCTGGATCAGCCGCCAGGGCCTCTGTCTGCGTATTCTCATCTGTGCGCAGCACAAAGATCAACGCGATCGTAATCAACAGTGTGAACCCGAGTGCTCCCAGGGCAATGAATACCCAGAGCCAGCCATCTGACCGCCTACGGCGTCGCACACGGCGGCGGCCCGGCCCGGCTGTGCGCTGCGGGTATGAGGGCACTGGTGCGGGATGCTCGATAGACGGGA
This sequence comes from Chloroflexota bacterium, assembly GCA_010092845.1. Lineage (GTDB taxonomy): Bacteria > Chloroflexota > Anaerolineae > Aggregatilineales > J027 > J027. The sequence continues at coordinate 1,298 of JAADYW010000008.1, read as the reverse complement.
GTTTATTTGAGGTAAGCGTATCACTTGTTGTCTGGGGATTAGGTCGTATATCAGTCATCGCCACTGCCGCCTTGTAGTTCCGATAATCATGTTGATTTTAGCAATAAGCTGCAGTTCGCTCAATCGGCGCCTTCCATGCGCTCAGGCTATGCAAACCTGCGGGAATACCTACTGGTTATAGCCTTCACCAAAAATCTCCACCAGCAGAGGAATCATAGCAGCGCGATCCGGCACAACCGCTTCTGGCCCCAGATCCGGCATGGGACGCAGATAATTCCAGTCCAGGACCCCATTCTTAATGTTCTCAGACGGCACCTCACGTGCATAAGCGGCGAGCCGCACCATCTGTTCCAGGCTCAGACCCGTCCTGACCCCATCATTGATATCATTCCAGATCGGTACAGCCTGCGCGAGCAGGTCATCCAGCATATCAAGAGATAGCACCTTATCACGAACCGCGAAGATCACCTGTTGCTGGCGTTGGGCGCGGTCAATATCATCGCTGGTGTGGCGTGTACGCGCGTATTTCAGCGCAGTTTCACCGTCAAGTTCTTGCCAGCCTGCCTCCAGATAGAACGGCTCGAACCCATAGTTCATATCTGGATACTCGGGATCATCAATCGTCTGCTCGACATAGACCTCAATGCCGCCAATGCGATCAATAACCTGGATAAAAGCGTTGAAGTCAATCATGAAGTAATCATTGACCCGGATACCAAAATTATACTGCACCGTTTGCATCGCTAATTTGGGGCCATAGCCAGGCAGATAGAGCTCACCATGCACGCACGCTGTATTGATTTTGTCCACGCCAACACCCGGGATATCGACATACGTATCACGGGGAATGCTCAGGAGCCCAATTCGGTCGTGAACTGGATCAATGCTAACGATCATCATTGTATCGGTTCGGCATAGGTCCTGTTCCCCGGGGCGATTATCCAACCCCATAAGCAGGACGGTGAACCGTTCACTACCATCCCACGGCTCAATCACCAGGCTATTGCCATCCAGCGCCCCGCGCGTGTCGCCCTGGTAAATGGCTGAGGTCGGCTCCAGAGACGGCCCCCCTGCCAACGCCGCGCCATCATCACCACCACTGGACTGGAGTGCCATCACCACCACCAGGGCCGTGACTACCACCAACCCCACCACCGCGATGGCAACGATCATCCAGGCCCAGTTGTCTGGGTGGCCGCGTTCACGCAAGCCCTTGCGCCGCTGGACACGTGCACGCACACGTGTGCTGCGATGAGGAGCCAAGGGAGGTGCCCCGCTGGCACGCTGCTGAGATGAGG
>JAADYW010000072.1 GCA_010092845.1 Chloroflexota bacterium | reverse complement strand
GATCACATGATACAGCAGGATATTGGTGAGGGCGGGCTGGTCCGCGAGCAGGTCGTTGAACGCCGTTTCGCCCAGCTCGGTCTTGAGGGCTTCGAAGGCGGCATCGGTGGGCGCGAAGACCGTCAGCTCCTGATCGGGGTCAGCGAGTGTGTTCAGGACAAGTGGATCAGCGGCCTGAACGGCGGCCAGCAGGGTGGTGAACTCGGCCGGGTCGCCGGTGGCATTCGCGACGACCACATCGGCGATGGTCTGATCAACCGGCTGCAGGACGGTGTCGATAACATGAATGACGCCGTTGCTAGCCTGGATATCAGTGGTAACAACCTTGGAGTCGTTGATAAAAACGTCGCCATCAATAACACGGATAACAACATCGAAACCGGCATACAGCGTCTCGACGAACTCTCCGTCCCGACCAATGACCTCCGAAGCCTCCAAAGACTCGCCCAGGACATGATACAGCAGGATGTTGGTCAGGGCCGGCTGGTTAGCGAGTAGGTCATTGAAGGCCGTTTCGCCCAGTTCGGTCTTGAGGGCCTCGAAAGCGGCGTCAGTGGGCGCAAAAACGGTTACATCGGCAGTTTCATCGGAGAGGGTATTGAGTACGAGGGGATCAGCGGCCTGAACAGCGGCCAGTAGGGTCGTGAATTCTGGTTCGTCGGCGGATGCCTGTTCGACGACGATCTCAGCGATGGTCGGGAGATCGTCAGTGCTGGTGCTCGCGGCTACGGTTGGGTTGGCATCGCTGCTGGCAGCCAGAACGCTGGTGGCCGGTAGCATAAGCAATAGCAGGGTACACAGTGCGATGAGCAGTGATCTAGACTTCATTGTGATGTAGTCCTCCAGTGATTGGTGTTCCGATAAATGTTTTGAATCATCAGTGACCTAACGTTACGACTTGGAAATGGAGCGCTACTCCGTGAGAAGATTACGATATACCTCCTTGCGATTAATGATTCTGTCGGTGAAATTGGTAGGCGTTGTGATACCCTCTAGCTAAAGCAAACACAAAGCCAACCTTGCAAATGCTATCACAGTTAATTTGAACGAGAGGTATGCATCTCATTAAAAAACAGTGAATCTTGTAAATCGCTGGTAAGTGCTGCAGTGTCAGGAATCAAAAAGCCGTATCCAGTGAAGATACGGCTTGTATACGGGGCTAGATACCAGAGCTAATTGGTTCGCATCGGCATGATAACGTGAATATACTGGCTGTTCTCGTCCAGGTGGTATGGCACAACCAGGCAGGGATCAGCGGATGTCTTGGTGCGAAGGATAACCTGGTCGTCATTGATCACATTGAGGAGATCAATGAGATACCGGATATTGAACGAAATCTCGATTGAGTTGCCATCTACGGACGCATCAATCATACTCTCGTTGTCGCCCTTTTCGTTAGATTGCGAGCGCAACCGTACCTCACCCGGTCCCATTCCGTCTTCAGGCGGATTGACGATTAATCGTGTGGTGAAGGCGTTATCTTTGGCAAACACCTCCGACCGCTTGCAGGCTCGCAGTAGCTCATCAGAATAGACCGTCGTGACGGTATCATGGTCCTTGGGGATGACACGCTCATAATCCGGAAAAGTGCCATCGACAAGGCTGGAGACGACATCTACATCACGGAGATGGAACATCACCTGACTGCGCCCCTCCGGGATCGAGATCAGAACCTGCTCCTCACTATCATCGATCACACGCGCCAACTCCTCGAGTGTGCGTGCGGGGATGATGATATCTAGAGCATCTGGGCTGCCAACTTCCAAGGCGGTTCGCCTTTCTGACAGGCGATAGCCATCGGTGGCTGAGAGTGTCAGGGCATGGCCCTCGATTTTTGTCTTGACGCCAGTCAGAACAGGCTTGTTATCATCGCGGGCAGCGGCGAATACAACCTGTCGGATCATCTGGCGAAATTCTGCTGCCGGGACAGCTACCCCCATATTGGCATCGGCTTCGGGCACCAGGGGGAATTCGTTGGCGTCAATGCCCTTGATGTTGGTCACGGTGCCACCGCAGCGCAGATTGAGCGTTTGGCTACGTTCGTCGACTTCCATATCAACCCGCTCTGGGGAGAGATTACTGACGAGGTCATTGAACAGGCGGGCCGGGATCGTGATGGAACCTTCTTGCTCAACCTTCGCACCAACCCAGGTGTTGATGCCCAATTCTAGATTGGTGGCCGAGAGTTTAAGGCGTCCATCTTCTGTTGAAAGCATGACATTTGCCAGCACCGGCAGGGTTGGCCGCGCAGCAACGGCGCGGTTGACGATACTCAACCCTTTATGCAGGTTTTCTTGCAGAACCGACACGCGCATATTGAAATCTCCAAGTCATCATGAAGTGATTACGAGAATTATAGCGACCTATAGTGGCGATGCAAGGGAAAACCGCTCTGGTGTTCTACATGTGTGCTGCTGTTAGCAACCGCGCGGTAATGATATCTGGGGTTGGACACCGATATCAAAGACATCGTATTGGTAGCGCAGCCGCCCGGTGACTTCACGGTCGCCAAACAACAGCTTGGCCCGGTGCACGTTCAGCTCGACAGCATAGCGCACCACGACATTGTGCTCAGGATCGACCCATAGCTCCCCCGTCAGAAAGTCGAGATCGGCGGTCCCATTGCTCAGCTCCACAGCGGGCGGATTGATGAACTGGGGATCAAAACCATATTGCCAGGCCTGAACACCGTTGATGACTTCCTTACGCCCGGAGGGCTGTGCGAACTCAACACCGCCGATGAGCTGGCCGGGACGCAAGTTCGCGATTTCACTTACTGTCGCGGGGTCGGTGATACAGCGACCGCTGGTATCTACCATATAGTAGTCGTTGCTCAAACGGACGACGTCCAGATTGCTCGAACCGCCTGAGAAGACGTCGCCAAGAAACTCAATTCGAACATGACGCGCCACATGCAACTCGTCATTCCATATCTGGACCCGCATATACCCGGCCTCTACCGGTTCCTGGGTATCAGAATAGTGGCCATCGAAGAACACGTTGATGTCGACGCTCGAATACACTGTCGTGATCAGATTGTCGCTGATCTCCGGGAAAGCCACACTCTCAAAACCGCTTGGTGGTGCATTCAATGTGAAAACGACAGCTGTTTGGAAAGCCTGCTGATCGATGCTCACCCGGGTGGGGATTTCCACCGCGTCGTCTTCCTGCAGAAACGTGTCGCATCCAGCGAGCAGTGTGCCGAAAACCACCAGGAAGAACAGAAGCAGCATGCGTCGCGCATGAGTGGGGACGTGTATCGTGTTCATGCTATCAGCTATAGCACAATCCGTCTTACTGTACAAGTGCGACCAGAAGACCGTCTCCCACAGGAATGATTGTGCTCAACAAGCTTTCGTGTTCAGCAGCACGCTGGTTGAAGCGTTGCATGGCGGCCAGCTTCTCGGTGACGTTCGTGGTTTCCGCAATGGCGCCGCCCTGAAACGCATTGTGAGCCACAATCAGGCCGCCTGGCCGGATGTTGCTAAGGGCCCAGTTGAGGTATGTCTCGTAGCCCGTCTTATCGGCGTCAAGGAACGCCAGGTCAAAAGGGCCTTCCAGGGCTTGGACCAGCTGTTTGGCCTCACCGACACGCACCTCGACCACATCAGCGAAGCCCGCAGCGGCCAGATTCTCGCGAGCCACAGCAGCATGCTCTTCGCTGGATTCAAATGTAATGAGGGTCCCGCCGGGTGCCAGGCCACGGGCGATCCAGCTTGCGCTGTAGCCTGCCAATGTCCCGAACTCGACAGCGCGCCGTGCCCCGATCATCCGGGTCAGCAAGTACAACATCCAGCCCTCTTCGGGGCGCAGGTCGATCTGGGGAAGGCCCTTCTCCTTTGTCGAGGTCGTAATCGCGATTTGCGCTGCGGTCTGCTTCACGAAGAGATCGACCACGTACTTGCTAAGGGTATTCTGAGTTGCTGGATCGAATGTAATGTGCGCTGCGCGCTCATCTGGGTGGGACATATTTTCACTTCTCCTTAAACGAGGTGCCTCTGGTCAGCTAATCCATTCGCGGTTGGCCACATCCCAATTGCGATGGGCATAGGTGCGCTTGCAATCGATACAGACCTGGGTGCTATCAACACGCCGGTCAGCACGCCAGCGAAAGCGCACGGTGGCCAGGTGATACTGGCAGGTAGGGCGGTAGCAGATAGGGCAGTAATCGCCCTCGGCGAGACCGCTATCACCGTAACGTTGCTTTTCCTCGCTTCGTGAGTCACAGATATGGCAATAAGGAACCGGCATATTGCTTTCCCCTAAGTATTCGACTGACCCCGGAATTATAGCACCTGCCTATGTGCATACAAGGCGAAACTATCTTGCGAAGTTCTGATCTGGCACCAACGCGGTTCTAGTATATTTTGTGTTAACCTGCGTCTGGAAATTGTGTAGAATAGAATCCATATCCAGTAGAAGAGGACAACCGGGATCAAGACTTGACATGAGTGTTGTGCCGCGACCGCTCGTAATGAAGATTGACGCCAGGCCCCCCAGGTTGGATCTGGCTGGCGAGCGGTTGATCGAGGCTGGTTTTCAGCTTGTCAAGGCGGCGTCGATCAAAGAGGGCATACGCCTGGCCCGGCGCTGTAACCCCCATCTGATTGTAACGGTTGATAACCCACGCCGGGGATTCGATGCCGTCCAGTGGTTGGAACAGCAACACTCCGATACTTCCGTTGCATTGGCCATGACGCCCCTGGTCGTGCTGGCTGATGAATACCGGGTAGATCGTTTAGCTATCCATGAGCTGCCAGACCGTGTCAGGATCTTGACCCAACCGGTCAATCCCGAGCAGCTCCTCGCAGAAGTCCGCCAGATATTGTCCGTGTGGCGTTTCTAGCAACGCTCCTGGACACCAAAGCGTAGTCTCAAATAGGGACTACGTCTTGGAGTTGTGATTAAGCACCCATTTCCGGGTAGAAAAACGAGACGAAACTGATGCGAATCATTGTACACACAGGCAAAGGTGGTGTCGGCAAGACCAGCACATCAGCAGCAACTGCGCTACGCTGCGCCGAGTTAGGTCTGAAGACGATCGTCATTAGCACAGATACTGCTCATTCGCTGGCTGACGCCATCGACATGAAGATTGGTCCGGAACCGGTGCAGATCTCCGAAAATCTGTGGGCCCAGGAGATCGATGCCCGTTATTCGATGGAGAAGTACTGGTGGCGTTTGCAACAGTATCTTGTCCGGGCTTTTGCCCAGCGCGAGGGCGTTGAGGAGATTATTGCCGAAGAGGTGATGATCTTGCCGGGGCTGGAAGAGGGAGCCCATCTCCTGTGGATCAACCAGTATGTTGAAGAGGATGAATTCGATGTATTGATTGTCGATGCGGCCCCAACGGCTGAGACCTTGCGGTTGTTGAGTCTGCCAGAAACCTCACGCTGGTGGTTCGACCGAATGGTGAGGATTTTGGGCAGCCGTGCAACGCGGTTCCTGCGCCCCTTTGCACGCCCCATCCTTGGAACAGATTTGCCCGAGCAACAAGAACTCGACAGCATCCAGTTGCTTTTTGACACATTGGACAAAGTGCGGCAATTGCTCGGCGATCCTGAGATCAGCACCATGCGTTTAGTGATGACGCCGGAACGAATGGTCATCAAAGAGACGCAGCGTACCTATACCTATCTCAATTTATATGGCTACGCGACCGATGCTGTGATCTGTAATCGGGTTATCCCACCAGAGGTTGATGACCCCTATTTCGCAGCCTGGAAGGATCTTCAGCAGAAGAGTATGACCCTGATTGACGAGGCATTTGGCCCACTACGCAAGCTCCAATCACCTCTGTTTGAGAGTGATATTGGCGGCCTGGATACATTGCGCCGCCTGGCGGATGCTCTCTATGGGGATGAGAACCCGGCGGCCTTTATGTCTAAGGGTATGTCATCGCACCGTATTCACCAGGATGAAGCGACGGGTGATTACTACCTGACGATTCCATTACCATTTGCCGACAAGCGCGAATTGGATGTCTACCGCAGCGCCGATGAATTGACGATTCGCGTGGGGCCCTATCGACGTAATATTGTGTTGCCTTATACCCTCTGGAAATATGAGATTGGCAACGCATCCTTTGAAGAATCGGCATTGAAAATGCGATTCTTCAAGAAAGAGACCACCGAACCTGACACCGAACCGACCAATGTCGATCTCTAGCGATCCGTGCAGCGTGGGCAATCCTGATGAAAACCGGTATCAACGCCGAGTTGCAAAGGTTTGCGTTTAGAGTGTTTCAAACGACCTGAAAACATTCACGCGCGCCTTAGTCGTCGATTATCGTGATCTCATGTTGCTGCCTGAGAATAGTCGTCGCGCCAAAGAAGTAATATGATCGCTATCGCGCGAAAGGTTGTCTCTGGATGCATGTCACACGCCTATTGCAACATACCTATAATCGGGAGATACTGGAAGTGAATCACAACGGCAATGGTGGGAACGGTAATCACGGCCATTCAAATGGGCCTCTCGTCTTCTCTGCCGAGATGTTGGAGGATTTCGAGATTGACCCATACTACGAGCAGAATCAGGGCGCAATCGAGCAGTCAGTTCGGACGATTCTCGAAAGTGTCGGAGAAGACCCCGACCGCGATGGGCTTCTGAAGACGCCGGATCGCGTCGCGCGGATGTATGATGAGCTGCTGGCGGGGTATCGTACAGACCCCGAAAAACTGATCAACGATGCGCTATTCGATGTTGACTATCAGGATATGGTCATTGTCAAGGATATTGAGTTCTACAGCCTGTGCGAGCACCATATGCTGCCCTTTATTGGTAAAGCGCATGTTGCTTATATCCCGAATGGGAAGGTCGTCGGCCTGAGCAAGATTCCGCGCATTGTGGACCTGTTTGCCCGTCGTTTACAGGTACAGGAGCGCATGACCAAGCAAATCGCTGAGTTCATGATGGCCGTCCTGAAACCACATGGCGTGGCAGTGGTGGTTGAAGGCGCGCACATGTGCGCGATGATGCGCGGTGTCAAGAAGGCCAACGCACGGATGATTACCAGTGCCATGCAGGGGGTATTCCGTGACGATGTGAAGACCCGCGCTGAGTTTATGGACCATGTCGAGCGTTCGTTAGGTGCTGATTAGGCACAAAGGAAGTTGAATGACCCATCGCGACGATTGGCTGGACGAACAGCCAACGATGATTACAGTTCGCGAAGTGGTGTACGATCCGCTTGAGGCGCCCACACTGAATGATATGCCCTTGCCAACCCATCGCCGTCGCCGGCAGTGGGTCGCTTGGGGTTTTATCGCCTTAACCTTCGTTGGCGTCATTGCCGCATGTGTGTTTGCTTTCAGTACGCTCTACGCTTCATTGTCCGGCGATTCGGTCTACGTTATTGTCGCGGACGAGACTACGGCTACCAATGGCGCATTGTCGCCAGTTTTCACTGAAGAGGTACAGTTCTGGTCTGAGGATATCATGGCCTGGTCTGAGGATTATGGGCTGGATCCAAACTTGATCGCAACCGTGATCCAGATCGAGAGCTGTGGGGACCCCACGGCTGGCTCGTCTGCAGGGGCGCAGGGCTTGTTCCAGGTGATGCCTTTCCATTTCGAGGCTGGTGAGTCCATGCTGGACGTTGATACCAATGCTCGGCGCGGGTTGAATTATCTCTCGCAGTCGTTGGAAATCGCTAATGGCCATCCTGGGTTAGCCCTGGCAGGTTATAATGGTGGGCATGGTGTGATTGGCTGGGGTTGGGCCCGGTGGCATCAGGAGACACGCAAGTATTACTACTGGGGCGTGGGGATCTATCAAGATGCCATCGCAGGCCGCGCATCCAGCGAGCGCCTCGATGAGTGGCTTTCTGCTGGCGGGCGCAGCCTATGCAACCAGGCCGCAACGGTCCAGCGCAGCCTTGCCGCATCACCCTGATCGAAGCCTACTACGAGGAGGTAGCAAACAATGACATTAAATGATGACCAGATACAGGCAAAACTCAATACGCTCGACGGCTGGAGCCGCGACGGCAATGCCATAACCAAGACCTACGCCCTGGGGTCGTTCCCTGCGGCCCTGGTGTTTGTGAATACAGTTGGGCACTTTGCCGAGGCCGCCGATCATCATCCCGATATTCTTGTTGAGTACAAGAAAGTGACCCTCACACTGAGCACCCATAGTGCTGGCGGCTTGACCGACAACGACTTTGCCCTGGCCCAGCAGATCGATAGCCTACCTTTCCGCCAATAGCCGCATGCCTTAGTATTTTCACCCTGTCCTGAACGTCGGCAGGGTGCTTTTTTTCATGCTAAACCCTCGCCAGAACCAGTGATGCGTTCTGCCCTCCTAGGCCAAAGTTATTTGACATAACGATATTGACAGATGCATCGCGTGCAGTATTGGGAACGTAGTCCAGGTCACATTTCGGGTCTGGTGTGGTGTAGTTGATGGTTGGGTGAATGACCTGGTCCTGCAATGTCATGATGCAGGCAATTGCCTCCAGGGCACCGGCGCCGCCGAGTACATGGCCAATCATACTTTTGGTAGAGCTAATGGGTGTTGCATAGGCGTGGTCGCCCAGGACCTCCTTAATCGCATGGGTCTCAAGCGCATCATTGGCGCGGGTCGCTGTACCGTGCGCATTAATGTAGTCTACCTGTTCGGGAGCCACCTGGGCATCTTCGAGTGCCCATCGCATTGCCCGCTGCGCTCCTTTACCCTCCGGATCGATGGCTACTAGATGGTAGGCATCATTGGAAGCCGCGTGCCCCTTGACTTCGGCGTAAATCTTCGCCCCGCGCTGCATCGCGTGCTCAAGGGATTCAAGGATCAGAATCGCGCCACCTTCGCTCAGCACGAAGCCGGCGCGGTCGGCATCAAAAGGCCGGCTGGCTTCAGCCGGGCGGTCGTTGAAGTGTCGGGCCAGGGTGGTCATGGCATCAAAGCCGGCCAGGGTGTATTCCTGGACAACGGCCTCGACCCCGCCAGTGAAGACCATATCTGCCACGCCGCGCCGGATGAGTTCGCTACCTTCGCCAATGGCCTGGGTGCTGGCAGCGCAGGCTGTTGTCAGGGCATTTGATGGCCCCGTTGCCCGTGCGGCATAGGCGACATGAAAGACCGGCATGTTGGTCAGCGACGACACGATGGCATAGGGGCCAGGTTTGCGCTTATGGACCCAGACATCCAGCAGCCCCCGCCGCGCGGCGTCAAATCCAGCGAATGCCGTGCCTATCACCACGCCGGTGCGCTCACTATTGGCTTCGAGTTCGTCCACAGTCAAGCCTGCGTCCGTGATCGCCATCCTCGCCGCCGCAACGGCGAACTGCGACGAGCGCTCCATCCGCCGGATTTGCTTCTTGTCTAAGTAGTCCTCTGGTACGAAATCTGGCACCTGGCCCGCGATCTGCACATTCAAGGAACTGGTGTCAAAATGGGTGATCTCGCGGATTCCGCTCTCGCCGCTTTTTAGTGCATTCCAGTAATGATCGATCCCAATGCCGACCGGGCTGATGACGCCAAGTCCGGTGACTACAATGCGTGGTTGGCCATTCCGTTGCACGGTTTCCACAGCGGGATACCTTCCTTTTGCTGGCTTTTCGTCAACTTACACCAGAAGCAGCACCACAAGGGCGGCTACTGGCAAGGTGATTAACGTTCCATCAATGCGGTCGAGAATTCCCCCATGACCTGGTAAAAGGTGCCCAGAGTCCTTGACTGCAAAGCGCCGCTTCAACCTGGATTCTAGCAGGTCTCCGATAATACTGGCGACAGGTAGCAACCCTGCCAGCAACCATACCGCTGGTGTCTGGAATACACCCAGGAGGGCAGCTAACCCTAGGGTCGCCAGTCCCCCGCTGACCAGGCCCCCGATGGTCCCCGCCCAGGTTTTTTTTGGCGAAATATGGGGCATAAACGGCGTATGCCCTAACCAGCTTCCAAAAAGGTAGGCTGCACTGTCGGATGTCCAATTGCCGGCGAGTGTGACCAGAAACCAGGCGCTCCCCTCCGGCTGAGCGCGCAGCCAAAGGGCCGAAACTACGGGTAGACCCAGGTAGATAATACCGAAACCAACGTCGTGCCAGGCAACACTCGGTCCTTGCTGTATGATGTGGATGTACTCAAGTGTTGCCAGCCCTATGACGATTACCATGAGTACGGCTGTGGACCACCAGCTCAAGAGGATCGTGCTGATGACGAGCGGTAGGCCAATAAGTATCGTCGCGAGGCGCTGGTAGAGATTCTCTCTAAATTCGGACCGATCAGCCATAAATGATAGCAATCTCGTCAAGTACACTTGCTCGGGCAGGAAAAATGGTCATTGCCGGCCAGTTCAGGCGTCATCGATATATCTTGGGCGATCCAGACTGTCGTCCGGCCGCAGATTTCGGAGCTGCTCCTCACGCAAAACACGGTTGTTTAAAGCTCGATAACGCGATTCGTTGGCTGCAGGATCGACTGCATAGCGCCAGCGCCGCTTACCTACCTCCCGCAACACCGAGCGGCAGTTATTGCACCGCACTGTCCGGCGGATGCGTGGTATCCCCAGTGTGCGGTAGATACGTTCTTCAAGCTCTAGCTCACCGACTTCGCAGGTGGGGCAGTGATCAATGACGAAACCATCGTTGTAGCGCTCTAGAGCTGCGGCGCTGGCTGCGTAAGTGACCATATAGGTCCCAATCCCTAGTGTCCCCAGGATACCGCCAACCAGAAGCCCGAGTGGAAGATCTGCGCCGCCGTCCTCGCTTTCGTTAGGCCGGGAGCTCTCGATAACGGGAGGGATCCGGGTACTGGTCACCGTTGGCGTGGCGGTAATAGTCGACGATGGCGTCACGGTTATTGTTGGCGTCAAGGTTGGGCTGCTAGTAGCTGAAGGTGTCGGCGTGACTGTACTTGTTGCCGTTTCTGTAGGGCTAGGGCTATTGGTTGGGCTAGGGCTGGCGGTTGGTGTTTGCGAAATGGTGGGGGGCGTGGTCGCCGTGGTCGTATCCGAAGCAGTAGGTGTTAGGCTATTGGTTTGGGTTGCGCTGGGAGTGGGGCTATCAGTCGGAGTGTGAGTATCTGTCGGCTGCTCGGTTGGCGCTGCGGTGAGGGTGGTCGTAGGCGTCAGTGTCGGGGTTTTGGTGAGTGTCGGCGTTTCGCTTGATGTTGAGGTGGGAGTGGCTGTTGGAGTTGACGTCGCCGTTGCCTGTGTTGGTGTGGGTGTGAGTGAGAACGTTGGTGTCGGTGTATCGGTGGCACTCGGCAACGACGTTGCAGAGGCGCGTAAGGTTGGAGATGGCACCCAGGTTCGGGATGGTGTGTTCGACGGTTTGGCGATCGGCGGCAAGTCGGTCAGAATCGTCGGCTGGAAGAGGGTTGCCGGTGGCTGTAGCCTGGCTAGTGCTGAGTGAGAGGCGATCTCTGCACCGAGGGAACTGATACCGAATGCAACTAATAGGGCCGATGCCGCCAGCCAGATCTGCCACCGCCGATGGCGCCTGCTGGTTTTTCTTTGCCCGCTATCGTGGCCCATATAAGGCATAATTAGCGACTCATACCTCTCAGGAGTGTTCGGTTCACTGTATGGCTTAGACTGATTGTTCTAAGGGCGACATTGCGATGCTTCTCAAGGTCCAGGCCAGGATAACTATTAACTATACTGCCTTATCGCGTCAAGGTGCAACGTGTGCATCGTCGGATCGAGGTTTGTACAATATTGCCAAGATGCTTGACAAGGCTACATCTTCGTCATAGAATGTTGGCATCTTATTAACCAAAAACGTGAGCTTGATACCCATCGTGCGCATTTCTACTCACATCCCTCGTCGTATCCGTCGTCGCCCTCCGTGCTTACAGGTTCGGAGCGGCTATTTGGAGTTGTGTGAGTAGAACACCACCCTGACAGCAAGCAGCCAACGTCCCGAACCTGTACAATCAAGGTTCGGGACTTTTTGTTTCTTTGGGAGGATTATCAGATGTCAATTCGCATAGGTGTATATGGCGCCAGCGGGTACACCGGCCAGGAACTGATTGCCTTGCTCGATGCCCACCAGGAGTTTGCGCTCACGTTTGCCGTATCCGACCAATTTGCGGGGCAAAAGGTGCCCCAGAGCGACCTAACCTATCGGCCAAGTGATGCTGTCGATATCGTCGCCGTCGATATGGTGTTCCTATGTACGCCGCATGGTGCATCAGCGCCACTGGCCGCACAGGCACTTGATGCCGGGGCAAAAGTGGTGGACCTTTCTGCTGACCTGCGGTTCCAGAGTGCCACGGAATACCAACAATGGTACCAGCAGCCACACCCAGCCCCCGCTCTCTTGCCCACTCCTTACGGAATCCCAGAACTTAATCGCTACAATCTGATCAACATCAACGCAATTGCCAATCCAGGTTGCTATCCAACTGCGGCATTGCTGGCAGTGGCACCGTTGGCCAAAGTTGGCGCGCTGGAGTCTTTTGCGCCGGTGATTGTCGATGCTAAGAGCGGGGTGAGTGGGGCCGGCCGGGCGCCCAGTGAAACGACACATTTTGTGGAAGTCTACGGCGATACCCGTCCCTATAAGATCGGCCGCCAGCACCGGCATACCGGTGAAATCGACCAGGAACTCAGGATTATGTTCCCTGACGCGGGGCCAGTCATCTTCTCGCCGCATCTCCTTCCTATTGATCGCGGGCTGATCTGTACTGCATACATACCGCTTAAGGAAAACTGGACCCAGTCGCAAATTCGTGAGGTGTATGAAGCCCAGTATTACGCGGAACCGTTTATCCGGCTTCTGCCCTATGGTGAGACAGCCCGCGTTAAAGATGCGGTCCGCACAAATGGTGCGGTGATATCCCTGCATCATCCCGTCCCGGAGATGGTACTGGTGGTGTGCGCCATTGATAATTTGCGTAAAGGCGCGGCCAGCCAGGCCATTCAGAACGCTAATCTCATGTTCAACTTACCCGAAACCGCAGGGCTTATAACGAGTACATAAAGGCAGTCAACTCTATATCTATCCCGAAGCAGGAGGAAACCCGATGCATCAACACCCTGTAGTCCTCAAAATTGGTGGCAATGACCTTGATCAGCCCGGCTTCATCGACGACTTAGCGGGTATTGTGCGCCAGAGCCATGCCCCCGTGATCGTCGTTCATGGCGGTGGAAAAGAGATCAGCCAGATGCAGGAACAGCTGGGCATTGTGCCACGCTATGTAGACGGTTTGCGTGTCTCGGATGAGGCTTCGCTGAGTATCGCGGAGATGGTCTTATGCGGTGCGATAAACACCCGCATTGTCCGGACCCTGCAACTGAGGGGTATTGAGGCCCAGGGATTGAGCGGTATGGATCGGGGGTTGATCAGAGTGCGCAAACTCGAGCATCCTCAGGGTGATTTGGGACGTGTCGGGGAACCCGTTGCCGTGCGTGGCGAGGTGTTGCTTCACCTCTTGTATCTTGGCGTTACCCCGGTCGTGTCACCAATTTCATTGGGTGATGATGGCCCCTATAATGTCAATGCCGACCACGTCGCCGGTGCAATCGCCCAGGCCGTCAATGCCGAGAAGGTTATTTTCACCACCAATGTGCACGGTGTGTTGCACGGCGAACGGGTTGTCGATCATTTGACCCCGTCTCTGGCGGAGGAGCTCATCGCCGGCGGGGTTATCCATGGTGGCATGTTGCCCAAGGTGTATACGGCACGCCACCTGGTGGCTGCTGGTGTACGCCAGGTCGTCATCACCAATCTGGCCGGGCTTATGCAGGGCATTGGAACGACAGTGGTCCCGGAAGTGGCAGTTTAACCAGGCAGAGGAGAACACTAATGACACTTGCATATTCGACGTCTACCCACCGGGCTATCCAGCAGGAACATCAGTATATTGCGCAGACCTATCCACGGCCACCCTTCGTGCTAACCAAGGGGCAGGGGATGACAGTCTGGGATGCAGATGGCAAGGCTTATCTTGATTTTGTCGCTGGTATCGCTGTGATGGCGCTGGGGCATAGCGACCCTGATGTCACGCACGCGATCCAGTCCCAGGCTGAGCAACTGGTTCATGTGAGTAATCTGTACTATACGGGGCCGCAAGGTGAACTGGCGGCTCAATTGTGTGCACATTCATTCGCTGACCGCGTCTTCTTTTGCAACAGCGGCGCTGAGGCCAATGAAGCCTGCATCAAATTCGCGCGGAAGTTCGCGTATGCCCACAACCAACCCGACAGGACTGAGGTCATTGTCTTCAGCAATGCCTTCCATGGACGTACTCTCGGGGCATTGTCGATCACGCCGAAGCCAAAATACCAGGATCCTTTCCGTCCGCTTCTGCCAGATGTGACCGTGTTACCCCTCAATGACGTCGCTGCCGCTGAAGCCGCCATCGGAGCGCAGACATGCGCAGTCGTTGTGGAACCCGTGCAAGGTGAGGGCGGGATTCATGTGGCTACGGATGTGTTCTTGCAAGCCCTGCGTGCTGCCTGCGACCAGCACGGCGCGTTGCTTGTCTTCGACGAGGTCCAGTCGGGTTTGGGTCGGACCGGGACGCTGTGGGCACACGAATCCTCGGGGGTGCAACCAGATTTGATGGCGGTGGCTAAGCCTCTGGCGGCCGGCTTGCCAATGGGTGCGGCGTTGATGACCGAACGTGTCCATGCGGTGCTCCAGCCGGGCGATCACGGCAGCACGTTTGCGGGTGGTGATCTGGTGGCTTCGGTGGCACTCACCGTGCTACAGAAGGTCAACACTCCTGAGTTCTTGGCCCATGTCCGCGAGGTGAGTCTATACCTCCACGAAAAGCTCGAGGCGCTAGAGTCACCACATATTCTCGAGGTGCGCGGGCGTGGTCTGATGCTGGGAATTGAACTGGATTTTCCGGCAAGGGATATTCTGCAGGCGGGCTATGATGCCGGTTTCTTGCTGGTTAACGCCGGCCCGAATGTGCTTCGGCTCGTACCACCGTTGATTGTCGACAGGGCGCATATCGATGCTCTGATAACCTTTTTACACGATTTCTTTCAGAAAGTGGGAGCTCAAGACTGATGGCGACCGATGTTTTTCCGCCAGTACAGAAAGTTGTGCTGGCCTACAGTGGTGGACTGGATACCTCGGTGATTGTTACCTGGCTCAAGGAGCAATATGATTGCGAGGTCATCACCTTTACGGCTGATCTGGGGCAGGAAGAGGAGCTGGATGGGCTTGAGGAGAAGGCCCTTGCCACCGGCGCCAGTAAGGCTTACGTTGTAGACCTGCGCGAGGAGTTTCTGACCGATTATGTCTTCCCAACGATCCGTGCGGGGGCGATATACGAGCAGGAGTATTTGCTCGGCACCTCGTTTGCCCGGCCCTTGATCGCGAAACATATGGTCGAGATCGCCGAGAAGGAAGGCGCAGATGCTGTTGCGCATGGTGCCACCGGGAAGGGGAATGACCAGGTCCGCTTTGAGGTCACCGTCCTGGCACTGAATCCCAAGCTGCGCATCATCGCTCCTTGGCGTCATCCCGCCTGGACGATCCGCAGCCGTGAGGATGCAATTGCCTATGCCCAGGAAAAAGGGATCCCGGTCTCGCACACCCTTAAGAGTATCTACAGTCGCGACCGTAATCTGTTCCATATCAGCCATGAAGGTGGGCCGCTGGAAAATCCCTGGACCGCACCCGAGGCGGAGATGTTCCAACTCACGGCTGATCCACAGACCGCACCTGATCAGGTGACAACCATTGAGATCGGTTTTGAAGAGGGTACGCCGGTTGCCCTGAATGGGGAAAAGATGCTCCCTGTGCCGCTATTTGAGGCGCTCAATAGCCTGGGCCAGGCGAATGGTGTCGGGCGGGTTGACATGGTTGAGAATCGCCTGGTGGGCATGAAATCGCGCGGGGTATACGAGACACCCGGTGGCACCATACTCTATAAGGCACACCAGGCGCTAGAGAGTATCTGCCTGGATAAAGAGACCTTGCATTACAAACAGATGGTCGCCCTGCGGTATGCCGAGCTAGTTTATGATGGCAAATGGTTCAGTATGCTGCGTGAGGCGCTGGACGGCTTCGTCACCACCACTCAGCGCAGCATGACTGGTACGGTGCGGCTCGATCTGTACAAAGGTAACGTCTTCGTCACCGGGCGCCAGTCGCCGTTTAGCCTCTATCGGGAGGATTACGCCTCCTTTGGTCAGATGGACGTTTACAACCAGCAAGATGCCCAGGGATTCATCACCCTGTGGGGCTTGCCGCAGAAGGTCGAAGCGCTGATCTCGATTGATGGTACCGGCTCAAGTCGCTACCGCCAACCGGACTACTTCAAGTTCAAACGTGACTAAAGAGGAGCCGAGGAAACAATGGAGCCAACCACTACTCTCCAGGATGAGATCAAAATTGGCACGCTCTACCCGGTTGGCGGGTTCCGCGCCTGCGGCGTGTCGGCAGGGCTGCGCAAGAGCGGCCGTCCTGATCTGGCGCTAATTGTCTCATCCCGGGATTGTGCGGCAGCGGGCGTATTCACTACTAACCAGGTCAAAGCCGCCCCGGTCCTCGTGGATATGGAGCGTCTGGCCCACGATCCTGATACAATCCGTGCAGTGGTGACCAACGCCGCCAACGCCAACGCCTGCACCGGTGAAGAAGGACTGCATAATGCCGAGCGGACTGCCAAGGTAGCGGCAGAGGCACTTGGGATTACGCCCGAGCAGGTATTGGTCCTGAGTACCGGCGTCATTGGCGTTCAGTTGCCGATGGATCGGATGGTAAACGGGATCCCGCAGGCTACTGGCATATTGGAAAATAATGGCTGGCTGGACGCTGCAACGGCCATTATGACAACTGATACGCGTCCCAAAGCCGCCAGTCGCCAGCTGGATGGTTATACCATCACTGGCATCGCTAAGGGCAGTGGGATGATCGCCCCCAATATGGCGACTATGCTGGCGATCTTGACCACGGATGCAAAGATCCCCCAGCCCCTGCTGCAGCAGGCCCTGCGCGACGCCAATTCAGTGAGCTTCAATCGGATCAGCGTCGATGGTGATACCAGCACCAACGATTCGGTGTTGCTGCTGGCCAATGGTGACTCAGGGGTTCAGGTCGGCGGCGGGCCTGCCTACCGTCGCTTCCTGGCAGCCCTGACCGATATCTGCACCGAGCTGGCCCATATGATCGTCCGTGATGGCGAAGGGGCTACGCGCTTTGTCACGGTTAAGGTTTCTGGCGCGCCCGATAACCTATCTGCCCATCAGATTGCCAACACAATTGGAACCTCTCCACTTGTAAAGACAGCAATCTATGGCGGTGATGCCAATTGGGGGCGGGTGATAGCTGCTGCTGGCCGGGCGGGGGTACCGTTCGATCCATCCAGGCTGGACCTGTGGTTCAGCGCCGGGAGCAATGGGCAGTCTCCGCTTCAGGTGGTTGCGAACGGGACACCCGCCAGCTATGAAGAAGAAGCGGCGGCGGCGATTTTTGCCCAGCGGGAGGTTACGATTCTCCTGTCCGTCGGGGATGGTAGCGGCGTAGCAGAAGTATGGACCTGCGACTTCAGCCACGATTATGTCTCGATCAATGCAGATTATCGATCTTAGAAGACACAGGAAATGTGATGCGTTACTCCAGGCTATTTGGCAAGTCCGTCTATGGCGACCAGGGAGGATCGAAGTTCAATAGCCACCAGTTGCTGGTCAAGGGTGGCTTTATCCGCGAGTCAACCGCCGGCCGCTACTTCTTTCTGCCGCTGGGCTGGCGGGTTCATGAGAAGATACGGGCTATCATCAAACAGGAGATGGACCGCGCCGGGGCTCAGGAGATGATTACGCCCACCCTCCATCCGCTTGAGCTTTGGCGCGAGACGAACCGCACCAGCACGGTCGGCTTTGAGTTGATGGTCGTCCAGGACCGGCGCGGCGCCGAGTTCGCGCTGGGGGGGACGGCTGAAGAAATGGTGGTCGACGCAGTGCGGGGCTTCCAGATCAGTTATCGCGATCTCCCCTTCAATATCTACCAGTTCTCAAACAAATTCCGCGATGAGCTACGTGCCCGCGGCGGGTTGTTGCGTGTGCGTGAATTCGTGATGAAGGATGCGTATTCCTTTCATACGGACGCAGTCGATTTTCAGCGCGAATACACCCACATGGGTGATGTCTACCGTATCATCTTTGACCGGATGGGGCTGGATACGGTCCAAGTTGAGGCCGACAACGGGTACATCGGCGGCGACTACTGTCATGAGTTTGTTGTGGAC
This sequence comes from Chloroflexota bacterium, assembly GCA_010092845.1. Taxonomy (GTDB): domain Bacteria; phylum Chloroflexota; class Anaerolineae; order Aggregatilineales; family J027; genus J027. Next base: position 6,084 of record JAADYW010000072.1, on the reverse strand, counting down.
AGCCCAATCGGCGAGAGCCGTTTCTTGATGAGTGAAGACGGGACTTACGCGGCCCACGAGGACGTAGCCCGTTTCTATCGCGAGCCGGTTAACCTCGATGAGCCGGTACTGGAGTTCCAGATCATCGACCAACCGGAATGGGTCAAGACGATGGAGGATAATGAGCGTCACTATGGCCGTCCGCGGTCCCACTATCTCAAGAACGTGGTCTATCGACATACCGGGACCGACGAAATCATTATTGCGGTAGTCCGTGGCGATCTGGATGTCAATAAATCCAAGCTGGAGCACGTTATCGACGCCGTCGGCCAATTGGAAGAAGCCACCGATGCTGACCTGGGCCGTATCGGTACCCAGCGCGGGTGGGTGCATTCGTGGGGCCATGAGGGGGCGCGCTACATCGGCGATGCATCTCTGACCACCGTGCATAACTTCATCGGTGGTCAGAAGGAGGAAACCACCGACTCCGTCAATGTGAACTATGGGCGCGATTTTGAATGCGAAATCCTGGCTGACATTGCGATGGCCCAGGCAGGGCATCGCACCGAGGATGGCTCGCAACGCCTGGTGGAGCGGCGCGGGATCGAAGTCGGCAATATTTTCCAGCTCGGGTACCACTATAGTGAGAAAATGGCCGGCGCTGTCTTCACCGATAAGGATGGTACCGACAAGCCATTCTATATGGGATGCTATGGCATTGGACTGGGCCGCACAATGGCGACAATAGCGGAAAAGTACCACGATGATAACGGCATTGTCTGGCCGCCGAGTGTTACGCCTTTTCATGTACATTTGGTTGCTCTCCGTGGCGCCGAAGCGTTCACTGCTGAGGTCTATGAACGCCTGCATTCAGCGGGTTATGATGTCCTGTGGGATGATCGTGATGAGTCGCCGGGTGTGAAGTTCAATGATGCCGATTTGATCGGTATACCGGTCCGCCTGGTTACCTCCAAACGAAACGGCGACAAGCTCGAGTGGAAGCGCCGCGATAGCGACTCACGGGAATTGCTCAATCTGGACGAGGTCGTTGACCGGCTGACGACGATCTACCACTAAGGGGATGATTGCCAATGGCTCAAAAGGATGCTGCTTCCAGCAGCAAGCTATGGGGCGGGCGCTTCGCAGAAGACCCCGATCCCCAGATGCGTGCTTTGAATGACTCCATTCGATTTGACCGCCGCCTCTACTACCAGGATATCACGGCCAGCATGGCCTATGCGCGTGCGCTGGCCCGTGCCGGGGTCATCCAGTCCGATGAGGCCGATCAGCTCGAACGCGGGTTGACGGCAGTCCTGGCTGAATTTGAAGGGGGGCTATTCGCTGTTGCAGAAGGTGACGAGGATATACACACAGCGGTGGAGCGGCGTCTCAGCGAGCTGGTCGGTGATATCGCTGGCAAACTCCACACCGGTCGCAGCCGTAACGATCAGGTGGCAACTGATCTACGCTTGTGGCTACGTGAGGCCTTCGCAACCATCGCGGCGCTGGTAGTAGATCTGCAACGAACCTTGATCGGTCAGGCCGAAGCCAATCTGGAAACGATCATGCCCGGCTACACTCATTTACAGCCTGCCCAGCCCATCACTGCCGCCCACTGGCTGATGAGTTTCTTCTGGATGTTGCAACGAGACCACGAACGGCTGGCAGCCTTTGGCCACCGGGGCAACCTCAGCCCGCTGGGTTCAAGTGCGTTGGCGGGTATCCCTTATCCGCTGGATCGCGCTGCACTGGCAGCCGATATGGGGTTTGACGGTGTGACCCGGAATAGTCTGGATGCGGTATCCGATCGTGACAGTGTGGCCGAGTTCCTGTTTGCCGCGAGCCTGCTTGGGGTTCATCTGAGCCGCCTGGCCGAGGATGTTATCCTGTATAGCAACCCGGCTTTTGGATTCATCGAGCTGCCTGATGCCTATAGCACCGGCTCGAGCCTGATGCCGCAAAAGCGCAATGCTGATCCAATGGAATTGGCGCGTGGCAAAACGGGCCGGGTCATTGGCCACCTTACTGGCTTGCTGACAACACTGAAAGGCCTGCCGAGTGGCTATAACAAAGACCTGCAAGAGGACAAAGAACCGCTTTTCGACACCTATGATACCCTGACGACGTTGCTGCCTGTTGTGGCGGGCATGGTCCGCACAATGCAGCTTGTACCGGACCGCATGCGCGCAGCGCTACAACCCGCCATGCTGGCCACGGAATTAGCCGACTGGCTGGTGATGGCAAAAGGCGTACCCTTTCGCCAGGCCCATCACCTGGTGGGTGAGGTGGTGCGCGTGGCTGAGGAACATGGGGTTAGCCTGGAAGCGCTCTCCCTGGATCTTTACCATTCGGTCTCATCTCACTTTGACAGTAGCGTGTACGGTGTGCTGGATTTCGATGCCGCCGTTGCGCGGCGCACAGCGAGCGGCGGTACTAGCCCTGTCGCCGTGGCCGCCCAAATTGAGCAGGCCCGCAAGCTTCTGCCCGAAGCTTGACATCTCGTGATCCGAAATGTATGCTTATCCACACAATCAAGTGATAACCAACAACTCTGACGGAGAACCCTCGGTTAGGGAAATGTCTTCAGAGAGCCGCTGGTAGGTGTGAAGCGGCGACAACCCTGGCGGGTTTCCACTCCGGAGCCAAGTTGCACACAATCCTGGCGCTGGCGCTATGCTAAGTGTGGCCGGGTGCGCCCGTTATCGCGCCGAGTCAGCTTCAACTGACTCACTGAGGCCGTTGCTGTGAGGCAAAGGCAAAGTCAGGTGGTACCGCGAGTCCCTCGTCCTGCGCGTCGATGGGGCTTTTTTGTTTGTTAAGGATGTTGCATGCTGACACGTGAGTTTTTCGACCTGCTGATCTATGCAGTCATTGCTTTTGGTCTGGTGATCTCTGTTATCCGTATCTATCGGGACCTCACCCGCCCCTTGCCGGCGGAGTTGGAGGACGATGACTTTATTGATCTGGAAGGAGAGGAGCGCGAAGATGTTAGATATTAAGCTGATCCGCGAAAAACCTGACTGGGTGAAGGCCCAGATCGAGAAACTGGGCGATACCAGGGCCCTGGAACGGATTGATGAAATCCTGACCCTCGATCAAAAGCGCCGTGAATTGTTGCAGGAAGTGGAAGGGTTGAAGTCGTATCGCAACCGGCTGAGCAAGGCCACCGGACGTCTGCGGGGCGATAAACGTATGGCGGTTGGCGAGCGAATGGCGATCGCCCACGCTGTGCTATCAGCTCTTCAGAGCGGCGACTATGACCAGGCGCTGGCGGTGTTCGAGAACCCGCCACCCGCCCAGGATACCGATGATGCAGGTTTTCAGGACACCATGAATAATGTCTTCGCCCGCATGAAGGATCTGAGCGATCGGATTGGCATGATTGACCAGCAGGTCGCAGATATTGACGCCCATCGACAGGAGCATCTCCTGTGGTTGCCGAATCTGCCCCATGAAAGCGTTCCAGTTGCTGCCTCGGAGGAAGATAACCGCATCCACGAGCCCCACGGCGAGATGCCCCACTTCGATTTTGAGCCCCAGCCCCACTGGGATCTGGGCCCAGCGTTGGGGATCATCGACTTTGAACGTGGTGTGAAGCTAGGCGGCACGCGCTTCTATATCCTGGCCGGGATGGGAGCGCGGTTACAGCGCGCCTTAATCAACTTCTTGCTGGATGAGTTGATCGTCGGCCACGGCTTTCAAGAGATGTACGTCCCGCTGATGGTTCGCGAGGAAGCGATGTATGGCTCGGGGCAGTTCCCGAAATTCGCTGATGTGAGCTATCGGGTCGAAGAAGCAGAGACTTACATGCTGCCAACGGCCGAGGTGGCGATTGCCAATATGTTGGCTGGCGAGGTGGTTGATGAGGGCCAGCTCCCTCTGGCTTATGTGGCACACACGCCCTGTTTTCGCAAGGAGAAGATGAGCGCCGGCCGCGATGTGCGCGGGATCAAGCGTGTGCATCAGTTCGAGAAGGTGGAGATGTTCCGCTTCACCCGTCCCGAAGAAAGCTATGCTACGCTCGAAGAGATGACCGCCATCGCTGAGGGTCTATGCGCTAAGCTGGGGATACCGTATCGGCGGGTTGAGATCGTCACGGGGGACCTTGGGTTCACCGCCACCAAGAAGTACGATGTAGAGATGTGGGCTCCTGGCTGCCAGGAATGGCTGGAGGTTTCGTCATGCAGCAACACAGAAGACTTCCAGGCCCGGCGTGCCAACATCAAGTATAAGCCTGCAGATGGTGGAGCAACCCGCTTCCTGCACATGTTGAACGGCTCGGGCCTGGGCATACCCCGTACCTTGATCGCGATTATGGAAAACTACCAGACGGTGGATGGGTGGATCCGGGTGCCCGAGGTGCTACAGCCCTATCTTGGTGGGATTGAGGTGATCGAACCACGGTGAATTGGTTGCGGCGCATGCGGGCCTTTGCTTGGTACAGCCTGGCGGTGCTCCGGCGGGCGATTGGTGTGCGGAGCCGGCGCCGCCACCATTTTGTGGCGGCCGAATGGTGCTATGGTCGGGCATTGGGGTTGGTAGAGAAGCATATTGCCGCACGCCTGGGGCGGGGGCTGCTGCGCTGGCGCGAATTGGATGATTGGGCGGGTGCCATTCACGATTTTTCGACCTTGCTAGCGCTTCATCCAACGCAGCATCTTGCCCTGTTTTACCGCGGCATGGCCTACTATCGTGGTGGGAACTACCACGCGGCGGCCCATGACCTGGCTTCCTTTATCCAGGCTGCGCCGGAGTCGCCCTGGGTGCATCATGCGACAATCCAACTGGAAGGGATGAATGCGATTCTGGACGATCTACCGAAGTTGCTACCGCCACCCGGCCCGCGTCTGCTCGAAGATTGAAACCGCTCCCCGATGACCCAATGCCTATCATTGTTCCCAGCCGCTAAACGGTCGGCAGGCGGGCCAATCATAACAGGCCCCCGGGAGCGGATCACCGCTGGCGTCGAAGCGGCCGGCATTGATGTTGTTGAGGTTAATGGTTGCCTCTGGCCAGTTCGGTAAGACGCACGCCGCACCCCCGAAGGCATTGGGCGGCAGACGCGGCGTCAATAGGGGGGCATCGGGGTTGAAGTAATTGTAGATCAGCCTCGAGATCTCGCTGACGATGTTCCAGCGACTAAGTGCATAGGTATCGAGGCTATCCATTTCTTCATCCCAGATGTAAATCACCAGCGTGTAGTCGCCGCCGGGTGAGAAGACGATGCCGGCATCGCCCAGCGCTTCCCCACCGTAACCAACTTTGTGCGCAAAGGATACACCTTCCGGTATGCCGAGTTCAGCCAGATGGAGGAATCGCGTTCCGCGCAAGATTTCCAGCATCCACTGGCATTCGGTTTGGGTGAACTCGCCCGGAAAGCGCTCGGCGAGGCCGGCGCCTTTCTCAGCGCAGTGGTAGATCATCGCCAGGAACTGGCTCATGTCAGCGGCCGTTGTCTGGAGGTCGGGATCAACATCAGGACTTAGCGTGCCGTCGAGCGACGCGGTATCCCCGGATTGACACGGCGTAACGCCAGCGGGATCATAGTAGTCTTGCGGTACAGCGCCTTCGCCCGCTGGCCCGATGAAGAAATTGCGGTTGATGAGGGTATTGGTTGCCCCGGCCTGGCAGAAGGTGGTATTGACGTTGCCAATTCCTGCCGCCGAGTTGCCGTTACCGGCAATAGCCATCGTCAGGTTGGCGTCTACATTGGAGGAACAGATAATCGCTGCCGCCAGCCGGAATCTCATCTCGGCGTTGGGTTCCTCATAAATATAGCGGAAGTAGGTTGCCAGAACGCCGATCTTGGCGGTGCTGGTGGCGCTGTGCAGGACCTGCTCGTTCAGGCCGGTTTCCATGCCAGAATCCAGGTCACGCACGGCAATCGAGATGACGCTGGTGGTTGTGTTATAGGGTATGCCTCTGCTGACCAGATAGTTGACAATAGCCGCCTGGAGGTCATCGAGATCCCCCCGCACGACTGGTTCCAAGGGCAGATCAACCTGCCGACTGGCAAGGTGGGGTTGGTACAGGACACTGGCGATCAGGGCGCGCGCGGCATTGACGTCGAGGGCTAGGCCGGGTGCGCCCGGCTCAAACATGAGG
>JAADYW010000071.1 GCA_010092845.1 Chloroflexota bacterium | reverse complement strand
GTTTCGCGCAGCAGGCTGGGATTTCAGTCATCGAGATCTTTGAACTCAAGCACATGGTTTTGTACCGGATGAGGGCCTGAATCTATGCTAGCGAAGCGAATTATCCCCTGCCTGGATGTAACAGACGGGCGGGTTGTGAAGGGTGTCAACTTCGTCAATCTGCGTGATGCGGGGGACCCCGTCGAGCATGCCCGTGTTTACGACCGAGAGGGTGCGGACGAGCTGGTTTTCCTCGATATCACAGCGACGAGCGAGCATCGGGCGACCATGCTCGATATCGTCCGGCGCGTCGCGGATGCGATCTTCATTCCATTCTGTGTCGGTGGTGGGATCCGTAGTGTTGATGATATGCGGGCAACACTGCTGGCCGGGGCTGACCGGGTAGCGGTCAATAGCGCAGCAGTGCGTAACCCAGCGCTTATCAGTGAGGGGGCCACACGCTTTGGCGTTCAGTGCATCGTTGTTGCGATTGATGCACGCTGGAATGGCGCCTATCATGAGGTCTATGTCAGAGGGGGGCGCGAGCCGACGGGTATTGAGGTCATCTCCTGGGCACAAGAAGCTGCTGAACGCGGCGCTGGCGAGATCCTCTTGACCAGCATGGATCATGATGGGACCAAAGGCGGCTACGCAATCGAGCTGACGCGCCAGGTCGGCGATACAGTCCATATACCGGTGATCGCTTCCGGTGGCGCAGGTGACAAATCCGATTTTCTGGACGTGTTGACCCGCGGCGGGGCTGACGCTGCACTGGCGGCCAGCTTGTTCCACTTCCGGGAGCTGGCGATTGCCGACTTGAAAGCCTATCTCCATGCGAACGATGTGCCGGTGCGGCTGGGAGTTAACAACAGTGGATGAGCTGAAGTGGGACCATCAAGGGCTGATCCCGGCGGTGGTACAGGATGCCGAAACGGGCAAGGTGCTCATGGTGGCCTGGATGAACCGTGACGCCCTCGAGCAAACCTTGCAAACGGGCCAGACGCACTTCTGGAGCCGCAGCCGTGGCGAGCTATGGCATAAAGGCGCGACCAGCGGCAATTATCAGGAAGTAGCCGCCATTCATGTCGATTGTGATGGCGATACGTTGCTTGTTGAGGTCAGGGCCGCTGGTCCGGCCTGCCATACTGGCGCAACTACTTGTTTTTATCGCACTTGGGAGGAGTTCAATGTCTGATATTCTGGCGCGGCTTTTCGAGATTATTAAGGATCGCCAGGCGAATCCACGATCAGACTCGTATACCAACCGCTTATTGCAGGGTGGTCAGGATACGATCCTGCAAAAAGTAGGCGAAGAAGCGATTGAGGTGATTCTGGCGGCAAAAGGCCAGGGGAATGACCGGTTGGTCTCGGAATTGGCAGATTTAACCTATCATTGTCTGGTCCTATTGGCGCTCCATGAGCTTTCGCCTGAAGATGTTGCCGCTGAGCTAGAGCGCCGTCATCATCCACGCTCTTGATCGGCCCAGAAAAGGGTTAACCCTTCATCCAGAGTGTTCACAACATGATCGGCCACACGGCGCAATGCCAGTTGCTTGGAATATTCTGGGGCAACCCCCACTGCCAGGAGCTGAATGTCCAGACCAGCGCTTTCCAAATGCTGAGCGGCGCCACGGACGGCTTGAATGCCTCCCGTAGAGTCCTCAAATACAACCACCTGTGTAGGCATTGAGGCTAGCGAGGCCAGCGGACCAATGAGTTGGTTTCGCTCGTATAGTGCGGCGGCGGCCTGCAAAGCGGCAATCTCGTCGTCTGCCACGGCGGCACCAATCGCCGCGAGCGCCTGGACCGGTGAAGGCTTAATATAGTCCGCGGCTGTACGCTGGTTCTGGCGAGCCAACCATTCCATGCGGCCGCCAGCAATGAGTGCAGTATCACGGGGCAATCCCAGGAGTTCGATGGCCAGCTCTGCTTCGGGGGCGTAGCCGGTCATGTCGGATATAGCGCCATCAGGTGGGCGGCTGGGACGGGCTGTAAACACGGTGAAGCCGTGCGTAGAGGTTTTGCGTGCCCATGCCAGGAGGTGGTCGCGGTGGTCTGATCTCAACAGCGCCGTGTCATGGGTTACCAGATAGCTTTCGCACGCGAACGGCGCTGGTTCCGCATAGGTCTCCTCAAAAGCCGTGCTGCCCAGCGTGTGAACTTGTTGGATCCGGGTGGTTGGCGTCTGGATATCATAGATGTCGTTGAACAACACAGCGAGGATCGAGTGCCCGTTTTCTGCCGTCTGAGACTGTAAGAGAGCATGACTCGCGGCAGTCGGTGCCTGGTGATCCTTACTGCGATTTGAGACCTGGGTGGCGAGGGCGGAGAAATCGGGTCGAGGCAAGCGGATTCTCGCGTCGCGGATTGCCGCCAGGGCGTCGGTGAATGTATTGGCAACAATCCCGCTGTTCACGCCTGCGCTGAGTAAGGCCCCAACACATAATGCGGCTGAATCCCATTCATTGGTCAGGCCACAGGCTTCGAAGACAGCGATTTCCTCGAGACTGAGGTTGACAGCGGGAAGGCCCATCTGCGCGGCGAAGTAGTCAACCGTGTCACGTAACGCAGCTTTATAGCCGGTAGGATGGACGAGCACACCATCGACATCGAACAATAGAATTCGGCGCATGTTGGGTGGGCTAGCCGAGCCACCGCTTACGGCGCTTATAGCGTTTGACGTCCCGGTAGCTGCGTCGTTCGCCGCTCTGGCCCAGGCCCAGGTAGAACTCTTTGATGTCCTCGTTCGCTTTGAGCGCTTCGGCAGTGCCGTCCATCACGATGCGGCCCTGTTCGATGACATAGCCATAATCCGCCAGATCGAGAGCGGCCTTGGCGTTTTGCTCGACGATGAGAATGGATAGCCCTTCGCTGTCGCGGACTCTCCGAATCAGCTCAAAAATCTCCGCGACCAGCATCGGTGCGAGACCCAGCGACGGCTCATCGAGCATCAACAGACGCGGATGGCCCATCAATGCCCGGCCGATCACCAGCATCTGTTGCTCGCCGCCGGAGAGGTATCCGCTGGTGCGTTTGCGCAGATCGCGCAGGCGGGGAAAATAGCCAAATACCTTCTCCATATCTGGCTTGATCTCTCGTCCACCCTTATAGACCAGCCCGCCAACGCGCAGATTTTCCTCAACGGTCAGGTGCCGGAAGAGCGGACGGCCCTCGATAACCTGCGAAATGCCGAAACGGACGATCTGTTCGGCTGACTGGGTATCGATGCGTTGGTCCTCAAAGTGAATGGATCCGCGCGTGACCTCACCATTCTCGCTATCCAGCAGGCCGCTAATCGCTTTTAGTGTTGTGCTTTTCCCGGCGCCATTTGGCCCCATAAGCGCGACGGTCTGCCCAGTTTCGACGCGGAATGAAATCCCGCGCAAAACCAGAATAACACTGCTATAAATAACTTCTATATTGTTTACTTCAAGCATGGCGTTTCCTGGGGTCTGAATGAAGTCCTGGTGGAGAGCATCGTGCCTCTCCACCAGGCGAGTATTACCCTTAGACTATTCGACGGTATCTTCGCCACCGACGCGCAAATCGGGCAGATCCAAGAAGTCATTGAGCGGAGCGACTGTTGGTTGCACGCCGCCTTCAACTTCGAGGAACTGGATCTGGCCAATCCGGCCGTTGGTAATGGCGCGTGTATTCTCGTCGTACCGGAAGCGCAGGACACCATCCATCGCATTGTAGTCGAAGCCACCGTTGAGGATGCTGTAGATTGCCTGGCCATCCAGGTTGTCATAACCTACTTCATTGATCGCCTGCGTCATCAGTTCGATGTAGGCATCAATCACCGGGAAGGACAGCAAATAGGCGATATTCCGGATCGCCAAAGCGTTCCGTTGGGCTTCTTCATCATCGCCCGCCGGAATGAAATGGTTCACCGCCCATTGGTTGCTGATGACCTGGATGCCGCGGTTGTCCAGCTCGTCCCACCATAGATAAGGCATCGTGCCGGTGATGCCATCGGCATCTCTTTGGGCCAGGCCGATCACAGAGGTGTCCAGGGCCCAATTTGTGCCGGCCATCAGGACTTCATCCTGTAGTTCGGCACCGGCAATCGCGGCCGCGACATTGGCAGGGCCAGAGGCCAGCGAGGTGGTGTAGATGATATTGGCCCCCTCGTCGATCAGAACGTCGAGCTGGGTCGAAACATCCGAAGTCGTCGGCAGGAAGTACTCGGCACCAGCATAGCCAATGCCACGTTCCGCACAGTAAGCGCGGGTCTCCTCCGTATCGCTGGAGCGGCCAAAAGCGCCTTCCCAGCTCAGGTGGCCGATGACCGGATCGCCCTCGATATCGAAACTGTCCCAGTTCTCGGCAATATAGTCGCAGAAATTGCCAAGCTGATCGGTATACAGCGGGATAATGGCAAAGGTCCAGGCGGGTTCGTCGCCGGTTTCACCATAGAGGGCCAACTCGCTACCTGCTGCCAGCAGCACGGGGATCTGATCCTCGGCGATCTGATCACGCAGTAGCTCTGCATCGGCGCTACCAAACATGAACATCACCTCCGGCTGGGGATCAAGATTGCTGAACTCATCCCAGAATTCCTGGGCACGGTCCTGGCTGCCGCCAGTATCGCCAAGTTCGATCTCGATCGCAGCACCGCAAACGCCGCCCTCTTGCTCATTGAAGTAGGCAGCCGCATCCTCCAGGCCCGCAACCAGGGGTTGGGTGATAAAGGCGAACGGACCGCTGAGGTCACCAAAGGCATAGAAAGTAACGGTTTGCCCCGAGAGATCTTCGTTGCACTCAGTTCGTTCCTGGCTGACGTGGGTTGGCGCCGCCGGTTCTGAGTGGCTGGCGAAGGTCGCCGGACCAGCAAAAGTTAACAGTAGTGCGAAGGTGACCAGTAACACGATGGCAGTCTTTTTCATTTTTTGCCTCCTAAGTTAAGTAAATGCCCGAAATTTTGGTTTGTACTGAAGTGAAAACTGCCGCTCACTTCCTTAAATAAGTCAATAACTATAAGTAATCTATTGTTAAGATACGTCAGGCCTTAGAAAATGGCCTGAGCCGCCAGGCCGCCTGTAAGATCATCCATCGAAAGGCGATCCCGCGCGGTTCATAGATTAAGAACGCTGCTAGCAAGATGCCCAGCAACAGATGTGGCATTCCGACCGGGATATAGTCGGGATTCAGAAACGTCAGGATATCAGGCAGGACGTCTTGCGAGAATTCATTTAGCCAGTCAACGACATAGCGGTCAATGAACTTGAAGAACGCGACGCCGAAAAAGGGCCCCAGCGGAAAGCCGGCACCACCAATAACCAACATTGCAAGCTGCTCGATGCTGAATTCCAGCGAGAAAGAGTCTGACGTCACGCTGCGACTGACATGGGCATCCAGGCCACCCGCGATGCCAGCATAGACCGCCGAGATGAAGAATGCCAGGGCCTTGTAGCGAAAGACATTGATCCCGAGTTGCTCCGCAGCCAGGTCATTATCTCGAATAGAGATCCAGGCCCGGCCGACCCGGCTGCGGATCAGATTCCGCGCGGCAATGGCGGTGATCACCACAAAGGCCAGGACGAGATAGTATTCCTGACGATTGCTGGTGATTTCGTAGCCCAGGATATCGGCACGCGGTACGGGCAGCGGGTTACCTTTACCTAGATTGAACCAGTCTCCCTCGTACGTGTTGATCGCCCATGGGATGATGAACTGGGCTGCCAGCGTAGCCATCGCGAGATAGAAGCCCTTGACACGCAATGAGGATAACCCGAAGAAAAGGCCAATAACCCCCGCCATCAGGGCCGAAATCACGATCGACAGGATAAACGGGACTTCGGTCTCGCGCGCGATGACCGCAGCGGTATAGGCCCCAACCATCATAAACGCCGCCTGCCCGAGCGAGATCTGGCCAGTATATCCTAACAGCAGATTCAGGCCGGTGATCGAGATGAGCAGAATGCCGCTGGTGGTCAGAAGATTCAGAAACTGCGGCGACATCAACTTGATCCCAAGAATACCACCCATAGGATACTGGGGTAACAGCAGCAGGATTCCCAGGATAGCGACAGTCCAGAACCAGTCTACCCGTGTGCGCAGGATAGATTGGGCTTGAACATAGTTGACATCATAGACACCACTGGGGCGCATGGCGGTACTCTCCTAGACACGGTCAATCCGGCGTTGGCCGAAGAGGCCATCGGGCCGGATGAGCAGGACAATAATCAACACGACAAATGGTGCCATCTGTTGGGCAGCGGTTGTATCCAGGTAGACAATCGTCAATTGCTCGACGACGCCAATCACCAGACCACCAACCATCGCCCACGTAATCGATTCGAGCCCGCCCAACAACACCGCCGGGAAGACGCGGAGTGCGAGTATCGGGACGACCAGCACCGCCACCCCCGTGCCCCCGGTACCCTGGATGATCCCCGCAATCGCAGCCATGACGGCAACGATCGCCCAGGCAACGGCCAGCATCAATCTGACCCGCAAGCCCACGCTTTCGGCCAGGACCTGGTTTTCGGCTGTTGCCCGCATCGCCAGACCCAGTGTGGTATACCGGAAGAACAAAGTGAAGGCGACGAAGGTGCCGATTGCGATAAAGAATCCCCAAACCAGGAAGCGTTTCAGGCGGAGGTCCTTGCCGAGGAGTTCTTCAGTCTTTATTCGATAGTCGGGGGCCGTTCCCGTCCCGACGGTGTCCTTGGTTTGCTGGGCGCGCTGTCCCTGGTCCTCGGTATAGATCTGGACCACGTAACTCGAGCTGGAACTACTGCTGCCGGTGCTTGGGCTCGTGGCTGCCTCGGCGGTGAATACATCGATCTTACGGTCATTGGGGCCCCAGATGATCTGGGTGAATCCCTGTAACACGAAGCCAATCGCTAATGTCATCAGGATAGCGGTCAATAGAGGCTTGCCCAGCAGTGGCCGAATGGTGATTCGCTCGATCATCAACCCAATCAGAATGCTGCCGATGAACGCACCCGCCGCTCCACGCACAATCACTGAACTATCCTGAAGCAGGCCTACAACCAGGACTGCCCACAGGGCGGCGCCGATTGCGATAGCGACCGCCGTCCGTCGTGGGTCAAGTTCACGCCGCTTCATGAATATCAGCACCCGGTGAAACAAATCCCCATTCTGTGAGGCTCCGGTAGTGCTATCCTCGACAAGAGGAGCGGGCTTCCGTAAGAAGCCAAGCCCTAGAATGGCCGAGCCAATCAGCAACGTACTGACCAGAATCATAATGCCAACGAGCGAGGTCGATGGCTCGTTAGCGTAGAACTGCCAGAAGATCAAGCCGCCGGCGAACATCATCCAACCATGAGCGAAGTTGAACACCCCGGAGGCCTTGTTGATAACCACAATACCCAGAGCGATCAAGGCATAAAGCCCCCCAAGTAGCAGACCATTGATGATGGCTTGCACCACCAGGTGAAAGCTCTGACCAAATAATTCCCACTCCGCCATAAGTAGAACTCCTAAAATCGATCCACAAGCCTATTTATTGAACCAATACTAACTCGCTTCTGAAACAGGTTCCTCTGTGCGCGCCTGCACTACCGGCAAGTCCTCACGATTCCCCATGTCTTGAATCTGCACGTCCGTTTCGGTATAGCCGACACGACCATCCCGGTAGCGGACCTCAGCCCGCATCCGAAAACTGGTTTTGCCTTCGTAGATTGCCCCCAGGACGTCGCCATACTTCTGCTCCATATAACCACGGCGAAGCTTCCGGGTCCGGGTCAATTCCTCTTCGTCAGGATCAAACGTGCGTGGCAAGACAACGAAGCGGCGAATGCGTCCATTTTCAGGTAGGGCTTTGTTAATCCGTTCAACGTCTTGGCGGATCAAGTTCGCAATTTCGGGCCGTTGCGAGAGATCAGCCAGCGTAGTAAACGCAACCCCTCGCTTTTCGGCCCACCGCGCCGTGTTATCGAAATTGAGCGTAACCAGCACACTGACATACGGCATATCGAAACCACCGACGGCCATAACGTCCTGAATATAAGGACTGAACTTCAGCCGGCCTTCGATGTATTGGGGACTGAATTTGTCGCCGGTAGAGAGTTCGATCATGTCTTTCATGCGATCGAGGTAGATGAGATGTCCCTGGTCGTCGATATAGCCCGCGTCCCCCGTTTGGAACCAGTGGTCTTCAGTAAAGGCTTCCGCCGTTTTCTCGGGTTTCTTATAGTATCCAGCGAACATGCTGCGGCTGTTGATCTGAATTTCCCCTTCATCGCTGATGCGCACGCCAACCGTCGGCATTGGCCTGCCCACTGTCCCCAGACGGACATCACCCGGGTAGTGCAAAGTATGCCCTGCGCATTCGGTCGAGCCGTAGAGCTGGTACAGCTCGACATTGATGGCGCGGAAGAAACGCAGAACGTCCGGGCTGAGGCTGGCCCCGGAGGTGTAGGCGTAGCGAATGCGCGATAGGCCGAGTTTGTCCCGTAGGGGTGCAAATAGCGCGAATTCACCCAGCCAGCGCGCAAACTGCCACAAAGGCCCGGGTTGCTCGCCCTTGTCCTCAACATCGGCGATACGATAGCCAATTCTTAGGAACCAGTTGTAGAGGAGACGATTGCTCCAATGAGAGTCAGCCATGTTGGCCTGCACCTGGCTCACCAGGCTCTCCCATAGCCGGCTGGGGAAGAGGAGCATTATCGGCGCAATCTCGCGAATATCTTGCTGGACGGTTTCAGCCTTCTCCGGGAAGTTAACAACCATCCCGTCGATCACATGGCGCGTTAGCCCCAGTACCTGTTCGGTAATCCAGGCCAGGGGGCTGAAGGAGACATAGTCGTCGCCAGGGGTAACAGGGGCGATTTGGGCCGGATGCAGTGCCCCATAGATCAGGTTACGCTGCAGAATGACGGCACCTTTGGGCAGGCTGGTGGTGCCGCTAGTATAGCTGAGGATCGCGACGTCATCTCCCGTGCCCTGGGCGACCAGATCCAGGAAAGTGTCGCCCTGCTTCTGGCGGTGTTCATTCCCCTGTTTTTCAACCGCGGAAAAACTGATCAGCCATGGATCGTCATAACCATACAGAATCTTTTCGTCCCAGTAGATGACTCTCTTGACATTAGGGATTTCCTGGCGGATTTCGAGGAGTTTG
>JAADYW010000070.1 GCA_010092845.1 Chloroflexota bacterium | reverse complement strand
TGCCCCATCAGGCCAGACACCTCTGAGCCGGCCTGAACAAACCGGAAGACATTGTCAATCAGCAACAAAACATCCTGTCGGCGGTCATCGCGGAAGTACTCAGCCATTGTCAGCGCTGCATGACCAACACGGAAGCGAGCGCCAGGCGGTTCATTCATTTGGCCAAAGACAAGCACGGTATTCTCAAGGACACCCGCCTCCCGCACATCTTGATATAGCTCTTCGGCTTCGCGGGAGCGTTCACCGATGCCGCAAAAAACACTAACACCGCGATGTCGCGAGACCATGTTATTAATCATTTCGGTAATGAGGATAGTCTTGCCCACACCAGCCCCTCCGAATAAGCCCGCCTTGCCACCTCGCTCTAAGGGAGCCAGAATATCAATCGCCTTGATGCCAGTTAGCAAAATCTCAGTTTCGACGGCTTGTTGGGATAGCGTTGCCGGTGGCTGGTGTATAGACCGGTGTTCCGCGTCTTCAAGGGTCACCTTCTCATCAATTGTGTCCCCAAAAACGTTGAACATACGTCCCTTCGTGCGGTCACCAACGGGAACCCGGATTGGATAGCCTTGATCTATCGCCTGGTCGCCGCGGCTAAGGCCTCGTGTTGAAGTGAGTGCGATACAGCGCACGACATTTTCGTCCAGGTGAGCCTGAACTTCGAGGATAATATCCCGATCCCCGATATCTATCTGATTGTAGATTGCCGGCAACTCACCCGGAAAGTGGATATCCACCACACTGCTGCGCACGGACCGGACGGTGCCAGAGTTTTGCTGGGCATTCACGTAGGACATTCTCTCTCAGTAAGCTAATACAGCGGAGGTAACCGCTATGCTGGCTAGTAATCGGTAGCTGCTTCTGCTGCCAGATCGAGCTGTGCAGCCCTCCAATGAGTCCTCATTCGCCTCACAACGGCCTTCGGTTTTTCAGCATAAACCCAGTATCCTTACGGCCGTGCCTTCATCTCGAGCTTGCGTCGCCAGCGATTTGCTAGCCCGATCAGGGCCTGTAGTGTTTCGCCATCATCAGGAACCTCAACATCGCTCGAAATAACGTCGTAGAACTCGGCTAGATCGTGAGCATCGCCCAGATAGTCAGCCAGGTCATGTATGGCATCCGCGAACTCATCTTGCATATCCGGCCACAGCAAATTGAGTAGGCGCATGTGATACCAGAGATACTTGACGCGCTTGCGCCACTCGTGAAAACTCTGACGGCTGGGCTCGGCGTAGGCGTTATCAAGCCCTCTGTAGCCCCGCTTTTAGACCCGCTCCAACCCGTCGCGATACACATCAGATCCGTCCCCAGTTATCGGCAGGGAATCAACCCGCGAGCGGGCTTCGGCAATAGTCGTTGCCACATCTTCAACTGCGTAGGTGGCCAGTAAGCGTTTGCGCCTAACCTGATGACGCGCAACCAGGGTCTGTCGCGTTTCCTGAAAAGCACCGTCAGCAAGCTCCTCGGCAAAATGGCCGGGACTTCGCCAAGAGTCTCGATGGCAACTGTGCTCTCGCGTAGGGTTGCAAGTCGGCGCCCAGCATCCCGATAACAGGTGTTTCACGTTGGGAGACATCATCACCGATTTCATCGCGGACCAATCGCAGCACCGCCGGATCTTCTTGAAGCGTTTACGCGCGTCATGGATGGCGTCTTCAGGACTATCCTCTGTCTGATTGAGACTCTGCAGAGCTTTGTCGATTTGCTCGTTCAGAATACGCGCAACGCCCTCCTGAACGGATTCGCGAAGTTCTAATCGATAGGTCAAGTTTTAGCTTCACTTTCTTAGTATCTGGGCAATCCTTAGGCCAGAGTATGGATGGGTTTTTCGAGAAAGGCCTCGGCCGCTTCAGAAATGGTTTCGCTCAGGGTTGGGTGCGGGTGTATGGTCAGCGCAAGGTCGTGGGCAACAGCGCCCATTTCAATTGCCAGCGCTCCCTCAGCAATCAGTTCGGCAGCACCGCTACCCACGATACCGACGCCGAGCACCCGGCCCGACTCGGCGTCGAACACGATTTTGGTGAGGCCGTCCGGCGCACCTTTAGTCAGTGCTCGGCCTGAGGCACGCCAGGGAAACCGGCCAATCTCAACTGCATAACCTTGCTCATGCGCGTCTTCTTCTGACAATCCGCACAATGCAAGCTCTGGCTCAGTGAAGATCACCTTGGGAATACACCGCACATCAAAGCTGGCTGGCTTCCCAGCGATAACCTCAGCAGCGATCTTGCCCTCGTGCATGGACTTATGGGCAAGGAGCGGCTTCCCCGCAGCATCGCCCACGGCAAAGATATGCTCCTCGGTGGTACGACGTTCGGCGTCTACCCGGATGAAACCATGATCGTCCAGCTCTACATCAGTATTCTCAAGTTGTAGCTTGTCTGTGCTCGGCTGACGTCCAATCGCTATCAGTACACGATCAAATTTTTGTTGTTCATCACCCACATCACCATTGAATTCCACCAGGACTCCATCGGTTTCTTCTTGCAAAGATTCGACGCTGGTGTTCAGGTGAATCGCCTCGAACATCCCCGCAGCCTCTTGAGCCACAGGCTTCACCAGTTCCCGATCAGTCCCGGGCAATAGGCCATCGAGTAGTTCGACCAATGTAATGCGGCTCCCAAGTGATGCATAGATCATGCCCATCTCAAGCCCGATATATCCACCCCCGACAATCAAGAGTGTCTCAGGAATCTCCGGCAGTCCCAATGCAGTCGCGGAGTCCATGATCCGGCTATCCGACTTGAATTCTGTGCCCGGCAACGCAATGGGTCGCGAGCCAGTGGCGATAATCGCATGCTCAAATTCGACATTGCTGACCATGTCTGGGTTCCTCAGCCGGACCTGATTGGATGATTCAAAAACAGCATGGCCACGAACGATGCGAATATCACGACGTTCACTGAGCGTTTCCAGGCCATTGACAAGTTTGTCAACAACACCGTCTTTCCAGCTCCGCAGCTTTTCGACATCAATACTGGGGTCAGCGAATGCTACGCCCCAATCATCCGCACGGCGGGCTTCCATCATCAGCCGAGCGGGCTGCAAGAGCGATTTGGCAGGAATGCAGCCCCGATGTAAGCAGACGCCGCCTAACCGCTTCTCATCGTTTACCAGAGCAACTTTTACGCCGAGATCGGCGGCGCGAAAAGCAGCCGAATAGCCGCCAGTACCGCCACCAATCACTAGTAACTCGGTTTGCAGTGTTTCTTCGCCCATAACCATTGTGGCGATTTCCTTTCAGCTTGATCATAGCCGTAGCATAAAGCGGTCGGGGTCTTCCAGCATGGTAACGATATCGTTGACAAATCTGGCCGCCTCTGCTCCGTCTGCCAGGCGATGATCGAAACCAAGCACCAGAGGCAGCATGTAACGTGGTTCGATCTTCTTCTGGCCGTCGGCCATCTCAACGACCGGTTCCCAACCAACACGCGCCATTCCGAGGATCGCCGCCTGCGGGAAATTGACAATCGGGTCAAAATGCGTGCCTCCAATAGGGCCAACGTTGGTGATGGTAAAAGTGCCCCCCTGCATTTCTTCCAGTTCTGTCTTGCCCGCTCGTGTGCGTTCGACGAGTTCACGTATCTCTTTGGCAAGCTGCACCAGACTCTTGCTCTCCACATCCGTAGTTACGGGCACGATCAAGCCCCGATCCGTATCGACAGCGAGGCCAAGATTGTAATAGTGCTTGAGGATGATCTCGCCTGAATCGGCATCCAGCGAAGCGTTGAAACGGGGATACTTCTTCAATGCAGCGACGACAGCCTTCATGACGAATAAGGTCAATGTCAGGCTATCAAGATTCATCTCATCCTGATACTGCTGCCGGAGCTGCTCCAGATCAGTCACATCGGCGACATCATGGTGGGTTACATGTGGAATCTGGGACCATGACTGTGCCATCCGCTGGGCTGTCACTCGACGCACTGATCGCAGGGGGAGTCGTTCGATTTCTCCCCATTTGCTGAAATCGGGCAGGCGCGGTGCCTCCGGTTGCAGCGATTTGCCTGGTGTTTTTGCCTTCTCAGGAGATGGCTTTGCCTCCTCACCCCCGGGTGCTGCCTCGCGTTCTGAAGGACCTTCATCAGCATGAGTTTGCACATCATCGCGCGTGACTCGTCCGCCGGGGCCACTTCCGGCAACTTGCCGCAGGTCGACGTTCAACTCGCGTGCTAGCCGCCGGGTAGCAGGTGCCGCAGGAACAGGCCGGCCTTCACGAGGTGTACCGCTTTCGTCCCGTTGTCCCGATGGCTGCGTTTTCCGTTCTTCCGATTTGGCCCCGTCTTTGGCCTCTTCCGCCTCGTCCCGGGCTTCTGGTGGAGGTCCTTCATCTCCATCGCCGAAGGAGATGATGACATCACCTACATTGACCAGGTCACCCTCTTTAACATGAATCTCCTGGACCTTCCCAGCATATGGTGAAGGGATTTCAACCGAGGCCTTGTCCGTCTCAACCGTTACAATGATGTCATCTTCCTGGACCTCATCTCCGACCGAAACCGGTACTTCGAGAATCTCACCCTCGTGAATACCCTCGCCCAGGTCGGGGAGCTCAAACTGCTTGGTCATGTGGTTATGCCTCCAATGTTTCGCGCGCGGCGCGCAATACCCGCTTCGTATCCGGGAGGTATGCCTGCTCATAGGCAAATAGCGGCACCATAACATCTGGCGCTGATACACGCCGAATGGGTGCTTCCAAATACCAGAAGGCCTTCTCAACGAGCCGGGCCACCACTTCTGAGGCGGCGCTGAAGCTTCGGGGTGCCTCGTTGACAACAACCGCCCGGCCAGTTTTACTAACGGACGCTGCGACCGTTTCGTGATCCAGCGGAGAAATCGATAGGAGATCAATAACCTCGGCCTGGATGCCATCGTCTTCGGCCAGTATTTCCGCCGCTTCCAGGGTAGGACGCATCATAGCTCCGTAGGAAATTAGGGTGAGATCTGCACCTTCACGCTGAACCTGTGCCTTGCCAAGGGGCATGGTTTCCTCTTCATCCGGCACATCTTCAGAAAAGGCTCGATAGATGGACTTCGCCTCATAAAACACAACTGGATCTGGATCACGAATGGCACTGAGCAGAAGCGCCCTGGCATTTCGCGGTCCAGATGGAATTACCATCTTCAGACCGGGCGTGTGTGCCCAGTAGGTTTCCCGGCTTTCGGAATGATGCTCCAGCGCACGGATCCCCGCCGCGTACGGGGTACGCAATACCATAGGCACGTGATAAGTGCCGCGCGAGCGCCAGCGTAAGCGTGCGGCATGCGATTCTAGCTGTTGGAACGCGTAATAACTGAACCCGGAGAATTGCGTCTCACAGATGGGCTTGAGACCGTAGGCGGCCATACCGATGGCGGTTCCAACGATGGCCCCTTCCGCCAGCGGGGTATCAATGACACGTTGTTCGCCGAACTTCTCAATGAGACCTTCAGTCACCCGAAAGACGCCGCCGTCAACACCAACATCAGCGCCCAGGACCAGGACGTCATTGTCGCTATCCATTTCCTGATGCAAGGCCATATTGAGCGCCTCGACCATGGTTTTGTCACTCACTTGAGGCCCCCTCTAATTCAATCGCCAGTTCATCACGCTGCTCTTGTAAGTAAGCTGGAATCTCTGCGTATATATGTTCAAACATTGTCAAGGCTTGATCCTTGAGTTCCTCAGATCTGTTCTCGAATTCCTCGACAGCATCCTTGATCTGCGCCTTGATCTCGTCTTCCAGCTTCTCGATGGCCTTATCGTCGAGCAGTTCCTTTTGCTTCAGATAGTTCTGGATGCGGGTTAAGGGTTCGCGTTCTGCCCACCTTTCGACTTCTTCGTCCTCACGATAGCGCGTGGGGTCGTCAGCGGTGGTATGTAGCGACAGACGATAAGTGACACACTCGATCATCGTCGGACCATCCCCCTTGCGGGCGCGCGCAATGGCTTCCTGAGTGGCCGCATAGACAGCCAGGAGATCGTTGCCGTCAACCTGAATGCCGGGCATACCATAGCCAAGAGCCTTCTGAGCCAGCGTTTTGGACTCAGTCTGTTCTTCACGAGGAATGGAAATCGCCCATTGATTATTCTGGCACACGAAAATCGTCGGCGTCTGGAATACGCTCCCGAAGTTCATCGCCTCGTGAAAATCCCCCTCAGAGGTCGCTCCATCACCAAAATAGACCATAACCACTTCCCCGGCCTCCCGATACTTGCTACCATATGCCAGGCCGACGGCGTGCAAAATCTGGCTACTCACTGGAACTGAGGTGGGGAAATTATGCTCTTCGCGTTCACTGGCGCTTCCCTGATAGAAGCCAGCATTGTATAGCAAGAGCTTAACCATCGTCTCGACCGGTTGCTGCCGGCCACGCCAGGCGATTGCAGCCGTTTCGCGATAGGATGGCACCATCCAATCCTCCGCCTGGAGCACGGCCACGCTCCCGACCTGGGAAGCCTCCTGACCCTGAACCAGCGCAAAAGTACCGATACGTCCTTGGCGCTGCATGTTTAACATGCGCTCGTCAAAGCGTCGTGATAGGAGCATGCAACGGTGCATATCCAGTAGTAAGTCGTCAGAAATATCTGGTTCAAGATCCTCATCCAGATTGCCCTCTTCATCAAAGATAGAGAGATATTCAATCTGATAAGGTAAATCTATCGTTTTTCTGGCCATGTCTTCCCCTTGAAGATTGTGGAGGTGGGTAGCCACTGGCATAGACGACACATGCTCTTCAGGCAGGCATGCCATGCTACACAATTGGCTGCCATCATCGCGCTTAGGGCTCAGCAGCCACCTCTCGTTGAGGTAATTCATATTGAAGAAAATGTAGCGTAGCGACCGCGTGGTGGTGCTGACGAACTAACCATGCACCATTTTCACCAGCGTGAAGAATCGCCGCTAGACATATACTAAGTTGGCACGCACGGTAGCAGCATTCGGTGCTAGAAGCGGCCTCTTCTTACTCTGCTCGTTCGACAGCAAACGCGACTTTGATCACAGTATGATAAGCAGTTACCCTGCCATCTTGCACATCAGCGGTCATTTCACCCACTTCGATCCCAGAGATGTGAGATACTGTCTTCTTCGCCTCTTGCAGGGCGCTATCGGCAGCGTCTTGCCAGCTACTCTCTGAGGACCCGATAATCTCAATTACTTTGGCTATACGCGCCATGTCAACATTCTCCTCCGGAAGGCAGTTCCATACACAAGTTCGTATGAGTGCTTTTCTCGCAGTTCACACTCTATACAATCCATCATGATGATCCTACCTATCTCGCCCCCGCAACGCAGCGGCCATATAGGCCAATCGCAGGTAGACCAAATCGGCCACTAAGTCATACTACGAAATTGCTACCCCAAAAATGGGTAGGCTGGACACCGAGTATACGCAAGATGACTGATTGCTGGCCCGGGCAAGCAAGCTAGACTTGTTACAGTCGTTTTGAAGTGGAACGAAACAATCGCCAGAGACCCTCTGGGCCAGAATGTCAAGTTCTTATGGAGGTTTTATGACGACGAATCTAGTATCAACACAATGGCTGGAAGATCAGCTCAACGATCCTAAACTGCGGATTATTGATATCCGTGGCAAGTCGCTCGCGCCTGTTGAAATGCTATCTCCTCAGGAGCGCTCAACAGCGGAAGACCCATCCCGCGTCCTCAATCACTACGAAGACTATGTGCAGCAGCATATTCCGGGGGCAGTGTTTGTCAACTGGGCTGAAGACATTACCGATGATCCGCAGCACAAACGCATCGCACCACCAGATGCTTTTGCCAGCACCATGGGAAAACTCGGTATCACCAATGAACACTTTGTTGTTGTCTATGACGATGCCAGTAATACACTAGCATCACGCATGTGGTGGTCACTGAACTACTATGGCCATTCACAGGTGGCTGTGCTGGATGGCGGCTGGCGGAAGTGGCATAGCGAAGGTCGCTCAATAACAGCAGAAATGCCCCGGATTAGCCCGACGAATTTTGAACCCAAGCCAGATCCCAGCTTGCTACGCCAGGGTGATGATATCGTCCACCTACTCAATGAGACCACCCGTCTTGTTGATATGCGACTGCCCGAAGAGTACAACGGTGAGACATCCCTGGCACGGTTGCGGGGACATATCCCCGGCGCCGTCAACATCCCGGTGAATTCGCTGGTTCAGGAAGATTCGACGCTGCTGCCACCTGACCAATTGCGTCAGCGTTTCGCAGAGAAAAGCATTGATGACGCCACGCCTGAAGTGATTTTCTATGGCAATGTCGGCGTCGTATCGTGCCTGGGCATCCTGGGCATACGGATTGCCGGTCTGTCTGCCCACGCCTCTAACTATGATGCCTCGTGGCAAGAATGGGGCAATGATGAGCGGAAACCGGTGGAGCAAATACGATGAAAAGCGGGACAGGCGCTATGCAAAAGACTTAGATTCACGAATTGATCGACTTGCCCGAGAATGGAGGAGGCGAAAACCAAATGGTCGGTGGTGACAAAGAACACCGAAAAACAGAAGGACTGAAAAGCCGTCTGGACGATGCCCTGCAGGGGAATCTACAACCCCCTGGCACTATTATGCTATACGCGGGCCAAGTTCCGCCAACTGATTGGGGGATTTGTGACGGCGCAGCGCTCGAGCGTGAAACTTACCCACATCTCTTCGAGGTAATTGGGGAGCGTTTCGGGAACGGGGATGGTGAAACCACCTTCAACTTGCCAAATCTCCAAAGACCCGCCGAAGGCATTCACTACATCATCCGTCTCGGAAGCAATATCCCCGCAACGAAGCGAAAACCTGGTCCCGGGGCGTCATAGTTAACCGCCACAGGCACATTGGCGGCGCCGGGAATATGTGCCGCCATATGAGCTCAGCATCTTCCTGTGCACTCACCGTGCGAAACGGCTAGTCTTAGGGCAAACAACTATCAGAATCGGACGATATCTTCAGCAATGAATAGCTCAAGTTGAACGCGCCCGGGCAACTAGGTCAAATTCAGGGTTGCGCATGTCGTCTGGTGAGAGCGGCAGATCATGCTTCAAGATGAATTCCAGAGCGCTCATCTCGACATCTTGGGATACACCGGCGGCGGCCAGTAGCTTACCGTCCCGTAGATAGAACGCGATGAATTCACCATCCTGCGGATCGCCACGGAAGACAATCTCGTCCCAACCGCCAGCAAACCCGACATAACGCAGACGTGTTCCCCATTGCGCCGTCCAGAAGAAGGGAACATGCGTACGAACATCATCGGGCCGGCCTAGCATATTATGGGCTGCAATAAAGCCGTGTTGTTGCGCCACCCGCCAATGTTCAATCCGAATCTGGCGATCCTGGTCAAGAGGAAAACGGGCAATATCACCCGCCGCATAGACGTCTGGTACGGATGTCTGCAAGTGGTGATCCACAATCACAGATTGATCTTCCTCATCTAGAGCTATGCCCGAGCCGGAAAGATAGGCCGTTGAGGGCGCGGCACCAATCCCGACGATGACGAGATCAGCCGGTAGCTTAGTCCCATCAGATATCTCAACACCCGTTACACGGCCATCGGCGCCATGGAACTGCTTGACACTGCTATCCAACTGAAACTTGATCCCGTGCTCCTCGTGCACATCCTGCCAGAAGCGACCAACAGCCTCCCCCAGAAGCGGGGCGAAAGGAACCTCCTCAAGCGCAACGATCGTAATATCGGCGCCACGTTTGCCCAGCGACGCCGCGACCTCCATGCCGATGAAGCTAGCCCCCACGACAACAACCCGACTGTTTTCAAGGGTTTGCGCAATGATGTGATCGGCATCGGATTGGGTCCGTAAGGTAAAGATGTTCTCCAGAGTCGCGCCAGGCAGGTTGTCCAGCATCAGGGGATCGCTGCCAGAGGCCAGCAGTAGGTTGTCATAGTAGAGGGTGGCACCTTTATCGGTGACGAGTGTGTGTGTTGTGGTATCAATCCGCGTGACGCGCGTATTGAGCTGCAGGTCGATTTCCTGCCGCGCGTACCACTCGCGGCTACGCAACGGCATCCATTCCGCATCCGCGTCGCCAGCCAGGTAATGCTTGGAGACATTGGGGCGATCAATCGGCACCTTATCTGCAGCGCTCAGGAGGATCAGCGTTCCGGCAAACCCCTGGCTGCGGAGCGCTTCCGCGGCGGCTTCGCCAGCAGCGCCACCACCAACAATAACAAACGACTTACCTTCTGCTATGGGTTCAGGAGCGGGCCTGGCAATCGGGTCGAGTTCGACGCTGACTTCTCCATCAACGATATGGACCGGGTAGCTCGCGATCGCGTCGAGAGCGGGCGGCTCTTGCAGCGCCCCGGTCCGGACATCGAAGCAGGCGTGGTGCCAGGGACACATCACCGTATGACCGTGCAGGACGCCATTCTGGAGTGGCCCGCCATAATGCGTACAAGTTGAGTCAAAAGCGTAGTATTCGCCATCGCGTTTAGCGAGGACAATCGACTTGTCGCCGATTTCGAAAAGCTTCATATGCCCTTCATCGAGCAAATCCTGTGCATTGCCTAAACTGTGCGTTTGCACGGTAGTGTCCCTTCAATATCCTTATTGATTAAGGCGACTGTCTGCTTGCTAGACACTCTGCTTTCAGTGTAGCAAGGGTGATTCAGCTTCCCATGGGTCCATAAGCGAGTATCTACAGGGGCTATAGATCCATATATAGATAGTCCGAAAGGCCTAACCGAGTCCCTCCATCCGCATCTTGCATCCCTGACACCAT
This sequence comes from Chloroflexota bacterium, assembly GCA_010092845.1. GTDB lineage: Bacteria > Chloroflexota > Anaerolineae > Aggregatilineales > J027 > J027. The sequence goes on along the minus strand of JAADYW010000070.1, from coordinate 26,253 downwards.
TCGCTACGCTCAGAATTGACGTACCCGAAGAGAAGAAACGCGAAGGAGACCAGAGAGTGGGTAACAATGACATTGGGATCTACGGCCTGGCCGTGATGGGACAAAATCTGGCCCTGAACATGGCGGATAGCGGCTTTCAGGTCGCAGTCTATAACCGCACGGAAGAAAAAACAAGGCGCTTCATGCAGGAAGCGGCTGGCTACAGGCCGCTCGAAGCGGCCTACGACCTGGCAACCTTTACCAATCTCATCAAGCGACCGCGGGTCATTCTGCTGATTGTTAAGGCCGGCGCGCCAATTGACGCGGTCATTGACCAGCTCAAGCCCCACCTGGAGACCGACGACATCATCATTGATGGCGGCAACTCACATTTCAAAGACACTGAACGCCGGGCCGAAATGCTGGCCCGCGAAGAGATCCGCTTCATTGGCATGGGGATTTCGGGTGGCGAGGAAGGTGCACGGCAGGGCCCCAGCCTGATGCCGGGGGGCCAGCCGGGAGCGTATGCGCGTGTGCAGCCGATCATGGAGGCCGTCGCGGCTGATGTTGACGGCGACCCGTGCGTCGCCTATCTTGGGCCACGGGGCGCCGGCCACTACGTCAAGATGGTGCACAACGGTATTGAATACGGCATCATGCAAGCCATTGCAGAGGTTTACGACCTGTTGCGACATGGCGCCGGGATGCGGCCAGGTGACATCAGCACGATTTTCCAGCGCTGGAACGAAGGCCCGCTGGCTTCCTTCCTGATTGAAATCACCGGCCAGATTCTGGCCTATACCGATCCAGAGACGGGCGCGCCGCTGATCGAGATGATCCTGGACCGCGCCAAGCAGAAAGGCACCGGCAAATGGACCACCCAGAATGCGCTCGATATGGGCGTCCCCGTACCCACAATCAGTGCTGCCGTTGAAGCAAGGGTGATCTCCGCCCTCAAGGAAGAACGCCAACGCGCCGCAAGCGTGCTGCGCGGCCCGGAAATCTCGCCTGATGGTGTTCCGGAGGGCCTGGTTGACGCACTGGAGGCGGCGCTGCTAGCCACCCAGATCAGTAGCTATGCCCAGGGATTCGCCGCCCTGCGCTTCGCCAGCGACGAATATGACTATAACCTGAATCTGGCCGATATCGCGCGCATCTGGCGCAACGGTTGCATCATCCGCGCAGCGATGCTGGACGACATTCGTGACGCTTTCGCGCAGGATGGCACACTCCCCAACCTGATGGTTGCACCCCATTTCAGCCGTGTGCTGGCCGATACCCAATCCGGCTGGCGCCAGACCATCCAGATTGCAGTGCAACGCGGGATTCCTGCCCCGGCCCTCAGTAGTGCGCTAGCCTATTACGACAGCTATCGCAGCGGATGGTTGCCGGCCAACCTGATCCAGGCGCAACGTGATTACTTTGGCGCCCACACCTACGAACGCACGGATAAAGGGGGCACATTCCACACTGAGTGGCAAGATACCGCACCACCCAGGTAAGGCAAACCGCCGCATGCGCATGCCGCCGGCCCCTAACACGGCCCACCGTGGCAGAAGTCAGGCTTCTGTTGGGAACAACACTCATATGGGTGACATAACCCAGTTATGATGGGTATACTCACCCTGGCGTAGTCCAGCATATTTGTTATCTTATTGTAGGACTACTGTTTTTGCCGTCAGCGGCCCAACAAGCGATCCATTCCGTGGGGCATCGATATCTCTGCGCCCGGAATGGGTCTGTGGGGGAAACATGTATAAGCGCATACGCACACCTGAAAGCTTACGTGAGCAGGCTGAAGCGCTCCTCAAACAACTCACCAGCACTGAGAACTTACCCCCTGATATCTTCACGGTCAGTATCGACGGGCTTATCCATGAGATCCGCGTTTATTACACTGAAGTGCAGATGCAGTTCGAAGAGTTGCAAGAGACCAACGCCCGGTTGGACGCTACGACCCAGCGCTATGCCAGCCTGTTTAAGTTCGCGCCCGTGGGTTACATCATCACTGACCCGCAGGGCAAAATCCTGGAGGCCAATGAGATGGCCAGCCGCCTCCTCGGGGCTGACCTGGCTGCCTCAAAAAACGCACTATTTGGTGACTGGATCGCCAGCGAGGATCAGGACACCTATCACCTGCACCGGCGGGCGGTCCTGCACAAACGGGAGGATCAGCACTGTGAGGTCCAGATCAGGCGGCCAGATGGCACGACCTTCGATGCCCGGCTGAGTACGCACCTTCATGATGACCATGCTGAGACGCTGCGCAGCGCCATTATCAACATCTCGACGCTGAAGCAGGCGCAAGAAGCCTTACGCAACGCGCTGGCCCACGAAATGGCGCTCAATGCATTGCGCGAGCGTATCCTGGCAGTGATCTCGCATGAATTTCGCACGCCGCTGGCCACGATCCTGTCCTCTGTCGAGCTGCTCGAGAGCTTCGGCGATCAGCTCAGCGCGGACGAGCGACGCCAGCACTATGACAAGATCCGCCGCCTGGTGTGGCGCTTGAATACCGTCGTCGAGGAGGCACGGGCGGCCGGGGCCAGCGGTGATGACCGGCCGCCGCTCAATGCCACGTCATTCGATGTAATCGCGCACACCCGGCAAATCATAGATGACATGGGCTTGCCCACTGCGAAGGGCCGCCAGGTAGACCTGAGGATCGATGCCCCATCATCAGCCGAGACTGTCACCTGGGACCGGGCCCTCTACGAACGCATCCTGACCAACCTGCTTAGCAACGCGTTCAAATTCTCGGAGGATGATGTCATCGGTTACCTCCGGTGCCAGGAAGCGACGATCCAGATCCAGGTGCAGGATCGTGGGGTGGGAATTCCGCCCGAAGAACAGGCACACATCTTCGAGGCTTTTTATCGCGGCCGCAATGCCGAGTTCGTACCCGGTGTGGGGATCGGGCTCTTCACGGTCCAGCGCGCGGTGCAGGCCCATGGCGGGGAGATCACCTGTGCCTCGGCGCCGGGTAAGGGCACTACCTTCAGCCTCGATATGCCGCGCCACGCCGCCGCGGACCCCGAATGAGGGTGCCTAGCCGTCGCCTGCTGAGATGTCGGTAATCACCAGCAGAATACGGTTTAATTCAGCGATCTGGCGTGCATTGAGGCGCATGGTCCGCTGGCCCAGATCAGGGAAGTCGTGCGAGACTTCGTACTCACGCACAAATGTCCGCTGTGGGATGATCTCATTGAGCAGGCGGCGCAGTTCGGGAATGTCCCACTGGCCGTTGCCCAGATCGTAGAGCATCTGCCCGATGGTGTCTTCTTCAGCAACCTGGAATTTCTCGTAGAAGGCGTTATTGGCCCCGACGACGCGGAGGTCGCCATTGAGTTCCAGTAAGCTGTTCTCGATAGTATCGAAGACCTGGCGCATGTAGGACGCCTGCTTCTCAGCCTGGGCCTGGGCCTGTTTCTGGTCAGCGATATCGGAGAAGGTCAGCACCAGCCCATCGATAACGTTGTTGGTGGTGCGATAGGGGCGAATCCTCACATTGAACCACCTGCCATCGCCGGCCTGAACGTCTTTCTCGACGTTGTTAAGGGTATCGAGCACGCTTTCGGCGTCTTCGATCAACTTCGGGTAGGCAAGTTGGTTGGCGATCTCAGCGAGTGGGCGGCCCATATCGCTGGGGCGCAGGCCGAAGATGTCCGTTACGGCCGCAGTATATTCGCGGATGGCCATGTCCTGATCGAGGAAAATCATGCCGATCTCGGTCGATTGCAGGAAGTTGTGGAGTGTGTTATTGGCCCGCGTCAGCTCCGCGTTCTGGTCGGTGAGCTGGGTATTGAGGGTGTTCAGCTCCTCATTCATCGACTCGAGCTCCTCTTTGGAGGTACGCAGCTCCTCGTTGGTGGTCTGAACCTCCTCGTTGGCCGAGCGAATCTCCTCCATTGACGAGGTCAGTTCTTCGCTCTTGGCCTGCAGGGCCTGGGTCACGTTCTGCAGAGCCTTCTGGGACTGCTGGAGTTCCTGACGCAAGCGTTTGATCGTAGCGCCTTCTTCCCCATCAGCGTGGTCCCCATCTGCGACGTTGCGGTTTTCGCCGGACAACACCATCTCGAAGATGATGAGCCTGAGGTTGCCGCTCAGGCCCTCGTCCACGATAGGCTTGACGATCAGGTTGATGATACGTTCGTCGCCATTGGTCTTAACCCACACACTCTTCCGCACAACGACCTTGTCAGTCTCGAACGCCTCGTGCAGCGCGATGGTCAGCTCGACATCCAACCCTTCCCGCACCATATCCAGGATATTGTGCTGTCCCTCGCGGCCAGCGACGATACGCAGATAGCGATCGATCTCGCCAAATGTGTAGCGCACCTGGTAGAACTCGTTGACAATCGCGCACGTAGTATCGTAGTACTCGACCAGCATACGCTTGATAACCTCAAGCTCGCGGTCCTCGCGGCTGGTCTGGGGTGGATTATCCTTGGGCATACGGGCCTCCGCGTAGTCCGGAACTTTCATGAGCAACGGTTGGTCAATACGTAACCAGGCGCCGCGTGGCCCAGCCTTGCGCCTGTAAATACGGTGTTTGCTGTCAATAGGAGCAAAAGCATCCGTCTCGTGGGGCATCGTCTCTGACGGGCCCAGGAAGAGGGTGCCCTCCGGGCGTAGCGCAAACTGGAATAGCGCAAACACCCGCTCCTGCAGGCGGCGCTGGAAGTAGATCAGCACATTGCGGCAGCTAATCAGGTGCAGATTGGAGAACGGTGGGTGTTCCACCAGATTATGCTCGGACCAGATGAGCATGCGGTCGATATGGTTGCGCACGCGATAGCCTTTGTCTTCCTCGATAAAGTGATCGCGCAGGCGACTGGGGGTGATGTCCTCCGCAACTGCCTGGGGGTAGAGGCCACTACGGGCGCGCTGCAATAGCTCCGGTTTCACGTCGGTCGCAAAGATACGCACCTGCATTTCTGGCATATCCAACTCACGCAGACATTCGTGAATCACAATGGCGATGGAGATAGCCTCCTCACCGCTAGCAACACCTGGTACCCACACCCGGAAGATGGAGTCGATATCCAGCTTGCGCAAAGCCGGCTCCAGCGCATTGACCTTAAGGGATTCGAAGGCCTCCGGGTCGCGAAAGAAGCTGGTCACATTGATGAGCAAATAGCGGGCAAGCTGCTGGGATTCCCCCGGATGGTCATTGATGTATTCGAGGTAGTCATCAATCGTGTCGAACTGGTGGATGCCCATCCGGCGCGCAATTTGCCGCCGCAGGGTGCTGTATTTGTAATTGCTGAAGTCGCGCTCGGTCTGCCGCTGCAAGCGTCGGATCACCATCTCAACTTCCACATCGCTGATGTCCCCGCCGATTTCCTCAATTGCCGGGGCCGCCGAGGGCGTAATCTCGAAGTGGCGCAGGAGGGCCTCCGGCATCTGCCCTGGCACGAGCACAGCATCCGCTAACCCGCTCTCGATGATGTTCGACGGCATACCGTTCTGTGCGGCAGATTCGGGATCCTGGGCAAACACCAGCCCACCATAGCGTTTGACGGCGCGTGCGCCCTCCAGACCATCCGACCCTGCTCCGGAGAGGATCACAGCACCTGCAAGCTGGCCGTGGCCCTCCGCCAGGGACTTGAGAAAACGGTCAATTGTGCGCGGCCAGCCATCCAGCGGTTTAGGCGATACCAACTGAAGGTGCCCGTTCGAGAACTCGAGCGCATAGCGCGACGGCAACACATAGACGTTATCCACTTTGACCAGTACATCATCCTTGATGGGCTGGACGACGATATCTGTATGGCGCTGGATCAGGTCATGCAAGATACTTTCCTGCTGGCTGGCGAGGTGCTGCACAACAACGAAGGCCAGCCCCGAGCGGGGTGGCATGGCGTCAAAAAACGTCTCGAAAGCCTGTAAGCCACCCGCGGAAGCACATAGCGCAACAATGGGAAAATCGGGTAGTGCGTCTGTGGCATCGTTCTGATCTGACATAGATGTCTCCCTTGCTTCCCAGCCAGGATGAGCAGCCCGGCCACTGGACCTATTCTAGCGCATCTTATGCACCATTACAGTGCTCAACAGGCCCGACTTAAACGGCGGAAGCACCCCTTTGTCCTGCCGACGCCGGAGCCAAGCAAATAAAAACCAGTAGCCCACCGGCTACCGGTTCGTTGCATGTAGCGTTTGGTGCCCCCAGAGAGATTCGAACTCCCGACCGACGGTTTAGAAGACCGCTGCTCTGACCTCTGAGCTATGGGGGCCTGTTTCCCCTGGCTATTCTACCATGTCACCCTACCGTGTTCTAGCATATTTCTGACTATCCATCTTCGATAACGGGCCGAATCCCACGGTAAACGCGGGCGCCTGAGAGTGTTCTGAGGATCGTTGTTGCCGGTCGTTGAATGACGTGTGACAGCTCATTGGGGGACAGGGGCTGGTTACCATTCATCAGGAATACGCGAAACACGGCATCGACCAGGGGCATATGGGCAAAGTCAATCTGTTCAACGCCTTCCTTCAATGCATGTTGCAAAGGGTCGATCTGTCGCACCTCTGCCGTTTCGCTATCAATCACGTCCAGCGCTTCTTCCTCACCCATATTCGATAGGACCTGCTGTTGGTCATCGGACAGGAAACTACTGATATAGGTTCGCAACTCGGCTTCCTGACGATCCCACCAACTGTAATCGATTTGAAATTGCGTATCCAGCGTTGGCTTAATGCGGCGGCGATGAAGATGGCTACTCGACGGGTTTGTGTCCATAGATCAGTTATACTCCTGGTTGCCGGTGCTTATGCCATCCTCCAGTAAGCACCTCCGACAAGTTCAAAATTAGGATGGCCGACAAGAATTGCAAGAATAGGCTCTGGCGGGCAGCGTTTAACAAGATTAACCGCACTATACAGAGTCTTGAAGTGCACAGCCTGTTGCGGTGTCAGGCGGGTTAGTTCCGGCACCAGGCGCTTGACAATCGTTTCAATTGACATTGTTTGACAACGAACCCATAGCGCATCGAAAGCGGCGATGTCTTCCACGCCAAAGATCATCAGGTCATCATAGGCAGCACCAATCGAGCGTTTATGGTTCTCGAAACGGAGTAGGCTCTCTTCCGGAATGGCCAGACGAATCCACTCGGTCCGCGGCCGGTGATTGGCAAAATCGATGATCAACTTGGCGGGGTCCTCATGGCGCCGCACCGTTACATAGGCCCCAATCGGGATCTGATACTGGCGATAGAATTTCTCCAGCCCATATACGTACCCCTGCTCTCGCACAACCCACCCCTGGACTTCCTCATCCGTCTGCGAATCGATCAGCGTCGTCATGATGCGGTTTGTCTCAAAGGCGGTGGGAAACAGATGCTGCATACTAGCGGCGAGGGGTAAGGTCCCGGTGCGGCGATAGGGATAAGTCAGCGTAATCGTTGCCGAGTCCTCTTCGTAATCGGGTAGCTCAATCGGCGATAGCTCGTCATCCAGCTCGATGATGAGCTCCTGCATATCATCGCTCAATGGGCCTAGCTCATAGGGAATCGGCTCGTACCGGAGTTGGGGCGGAACCTGACGGACTGCATCTGGCTCCAATTGGCGCAAATACCAGATCACCCGTCCCGCCGGCCCAACTTCATCGAAGCGATCGTCCTGTTGTAGGGCGTAGTCCATCGAGAAAACCTGCAGACGTTCGTTGGCGTCAAATTCCATGCCAATCTCTTGCAGAATGGCCTCTGTATCCAGGGGCCCCCCGCCGTGCATATCGAGAACCGCCTCAGAGAGGTGCAGGTGGGCAATATTGACATCCGCCAACAGCGATTTGAGAAACCAGCGTCCGGCGAGATAGACGACATCTTCTTCTTCATCGAAGCGGTCTTTAAGCTTATGCGCGATATGGCGACCGTACCGACGCAGGATCAACATCGGATCAACTGTATCATCCCCGATTTGTTCCACATCCACGTTGAGGACATGCGGTGTCAGGAGATCACTGGCGAACTCGACGGTCCTGCCGTCCTCGAAACGAACCTTGATAACGGCAAATTCGCCATATTCCGGGTTGTTGCCTGGCCGGGTGGCGACCACCTCGCCCACCTCGTAGTCCCGGGTAGGAAAAACGATCTCCTGCCCAATTTCGTAGTGGGCACGGGGCTGGAACAACTGCCCGCGCTTGATCTGTTGGGCAATCCGGCGCTCTTCTTGATTCAAGCGATACGCGATGAGTTTCAGCGTCAGATCACGCAAGCTCAACGGTGTCTCAGTCTCAAGAAACAGGTTGAAGAGATAGTCCAGGTCGTCGTTCGTGACCTCGAACGCGTCGGTCCAGAATGATTCTTCGTTGCTTAGTCGAGGTAAAATGGTTTTTGTTTCCATCGCCTGCCACACCCTCGCTTTCGCTCTAATTCCAGCATGACCACGCTATTATAACGATTTCACATCTAACCCTGCAAGGTAGCTATTGCAGAGCGCTGGATTCGGCCGGCATTTGCATGGCAATTGGGCATACTCAACAAGACTTGGCGGGTACTGGCCCCGGTAAGACAACCCCACTCGCAGCCCACGTCAATCTGACGAAGCAAGCCCACCTGTGACACTCCGCTTATAGCAATCCGCCGTATGATACCATTCTCCGCCGGCCTCGGAACTCGGTTCCTCAGCTTCTGGTGACAGCAACACATACGCCAGGATACCGCTTAGGATCGCTAGCGCCGCTGAGATCAAGTTGATAACGCGGAACATATCGACAAAGGCGAGATCAATCGCCAGTTGAACCGCATCCGTCCTATCGGCCTCCAGGGCTTCAGGTGGCGTCGCATTTCCCAGCTCATGAGCGGACTCGGCCAGTTCATCACGTGCCATACTGGACATTGTGATATCGTCGGTACGTGACGTCAGCGCGGAGGTGAAAACCCCCAGCGCAACCGCTCCAAGGATGGCGGTCGAGAGCACCTGCGATGATCGGGTCACCGCATTGTTGATTCCCGACGCAATCCCGGACCGTTCTGAGGAAACTGCCCCCATCACGGTCGAGGTTAGCGGTGCGATCGTGACACCCATCCCGATGCCTGTGACCGTGATGCCTGGCAGGAAACTCGTCCAGAAGTCGCCTGGCCCACCGGTAACATCCGGCAACATAAAGAGACCAAAACCTGCTGCCACAATGAAGGGCCCCACCGTCAGCGGCATACGGGGGCCATAGCGATCGACAAGGTTACCCGCCCAGGGCGACAAGAGGGTAATCATAATGCTGAAGGGGATAACCGAAAGGCCGGCTGTCGATGCTGAGTACCCCTGAACCTGGATAAGATTGAGCGGATAAAACAACAACGTCACCGACAGACCCGCATATAGCAAGCTGGTCATGAGATTGGCGCCGCTAAACGTCCGTGATTTGAACAGCGTAAGATCGACCATCGGGGCTTCGCTATGGGCCTCGACCCAGACAAAGGCGATCAAGGCCAGTATCCCAACGACAGACGCCACCAGGGACGGCAGTAGATTGGCACCTTCCGTCCCGATCTTGTCCCCTAACGTGACGAAGCCATAGGTCAGGCTGCCCAACCCAATCGTGATCAAAGCCGCACCCAGATAATCGAGTTTAGGGGACGCCATCTCATCGCGGTTTTCGGGAACGCGCCACAGCGCAAACAGGGCCACCAGAGCTACAGGCACATTGATGAAAAACACGTAGCGCCACGAAAGCTCATCCACCAGAAAACCGCCGATGATCGGACCGCCAATCGTGGTGATCGTGCTCACCGAAGACCAGATCCCGATCGCTTTGCCCCGAACTTGATCGGCAAACAGTGCTGAGATCAAAGCCAGGCTGCCGGGCACCATCAATGCAGCACCGACACCCTGTACCATCCGGCCCAGGACCAGGGTCTCAATTGAGGGTGAGACTCCACACGCCGCCGACGCTGTCGTAAAGAGGATGATGCCGCCGCCAAATATGCGTTTGCGCCCAAAATGATCGCCCAACGAGCCGCCAACCAGGATTAACGCCGCCAGAAACACCAGATAGCCATTGACGATCCAGAGTAACTCCGTGCCTGTGGCGCCAAGATCACGCTGCAAGGCATCGAGGGCCACATTGAGTGCCCCACTCGCAATAAACGCCATACTCGACGCCAGGATTGTTGAAACCAGCGTCCAGCGTCCAGTGGCATCAGAAAGGGTGAATTTCTGCATGGTAGGCTTTCTCCCGGTGGTTAGGCTGCGATAGATAGGGCCATGGACGAACAGCACAACCACCTTACTGTACCATGTTTGAGCAATGGCGTTTGATGAGAAATAGCATAGCAGAAGATGAGCACTGGATTACCTGTGCCACCAGAGGTCAGTGCTACGGAAAGGTCTGCTGGACCCACTGCATCGGATCGACCTGAACACCCTGGACCCACATTTCCCAATGGAGGTGCGGCCCGGTGACCAGCCCGGTCCCGCCCAGGGCACCGATCACGTCACCCTTACTGACTTGCTGCCCAACTTCAACGTAGATCTCTGATTGATGCCAATAGCCAGTGTAGACTCCCCAGCCGTGATCAAGGATCACAGTATTACCGCGCACCTGGAGCGTCTCAGCCAGCATCACCACGCCATCTGCCGGGGCTGTCAACGGCGCGCCAACGGCGCCACCAAAATCGGTACCAGCATGAAATGTGTTATAGGGACTACCGTTGTATGAGCGGCGGGTACCAAACTGTGAGGTTACAGGTCCGCTTGCCGGGAGCGCCATCAACCCGTCGAAGTACCGCGTCGTGTTGAAACCCGCCATGATCGTGATGACACGCTCAAGCTCAGTCTGCACCACCTCACCGGCGAGAAGATATTGACGATCTTCGGGGATATTGATGGCTTCGCTGCCATAGCCACCATCGTCAACCCGGATGCGAACATCGTACCAGTGAATGCGCCCATCAGCCGCAACCAACTGTAAATGGATCGGATATACGCCCGGTACAGTAAACGCATGCACGCCCAGAACGGCGCCGTAGCGCCCCTCTTCGATCATCAAAGGCTGGAAGGTACGGCCCATAAAGGATCCTGTTGCCTCGACTGGTCGATCGGACTCGAAGCGCAGGCCGATTGACTGACCCTGAATGGGGTTAACCGGACTGATACTCAGCGCTACCAGCGGTGCCTGAATATCAAGCCAGGCGCCATTTGGCGGTTGCTCCGGAATACGCAGATTCTGCCCTGGCCAGACGGGGGATTGGGGCAAGAGATTGTTTACCGCAGCAATCCTGGTCACTGGTATCGCGAACTGGACCGCGATACGTAGCAACGTATCACCTGGCTGGACTTCATAGCGCGCAAAAGTCTCACCGCTGGGAGTCCGGTCGCCCAAGGAGAGACGCTGCCCTGCATAGAGCCGCCGGGGATGGGTAACATTGTTTAGCATGGCCACGGCATCGACGGTGGTATGATAGCGCTCAGCCACAGCATACAATGTTTCTCCTGGTTCGACGATATGCGTGACAGCCGTGCTCGCAGTGGTGCCAGCCTGGGCGCCGGGGATGAGTAGTCGTTGGCCAACCGCAATGAAGCGCGCATCAGTAATACCATTGACGGTCATAATTGCCTCGACAGACGAGCCATACTGTGCTGCAATTCCATAGAGGGTCTCGCCGCGCTGCACAACATGCACTGTATTTGTGCTGGGTATAGGAGTAGGTGAACCGTCTTGCGCCCGGACACCCGGCATTGGGTCACCAACCGAAACAAAGATGGCAAGTAGAATGGCCATAGCCGCCACTGCACTGCCAAATAGACTTTTCAGGTTCTTCTGATGTGAACTCATGCGTAACCAGGCGATCCAACTTCCAGCGGTTGCAATGTATATACCAGTAACGATAGGATTGTTTGCTAGTCTAGGCAACCAACTACCAACCAACAATTGTATCAAGTTATCTGGAAAAACATCATGACAGCACGTAAGCCAGACACAACTATGCATATCCAACCTGCGGCGCCTCGCGACCGTGTTCAGGTACTGTTTGAGAACAGAGCCCCCTACGAAGGACCGGTAGGTACGCGCTTGCAGGCATTCTTCCAGGCATGGGAAAACGATAACAGCGTTCCCAAGGAAGAGCGCGCCATCGCCGCGATTGTCGATAACCGCTTGCGCGAGCTTACCGTTCCGGTGACACGCGATGTCGCTGTGACACCAGTGACCCTCCGCCATAGTGATGGCAACCGGATTTATCGCCGGACACTCTCGTTTTTGCTGGTGGTGGCCGCTGCCGAGCTATTCCCGGAACGTCAGGTGACGATTGAGCACTCCTTGCCGACAGGCGCATTCTTCTGCCGCATTCATGGCCGCGAGAACCTGACTCCCGAAGAACTCAGCCAATTGAAGACCCGGATGACTGAGATCATCGAGGCCGATGCCCCCATTGTGCGCCAGAATCTCCCGCTAGATGTGGTCTACAAGATTTTCACAGAACGCGGTGACGACGACAAAGTGCGCCTTCTGGATGTCCGAGAAGGTGACTATTTGAGCGTCTATGAGCTCCGGGGCTATGTTGACTACTTCTTCGGCTATATGGCGCCCTCAACATGTTATGTCCATGGCTTCGATCTGCACGCTTTTGATGAAGGCTTCGTGTTGCGCTTTCCACGCCATGAAACGCCGGGCACAGTCTTGCCCTTTGTCGAATCTCCGAAACTGGCTGATGTCTTCAAACAGACACAGCATTGGCTTAATCTCATTGGCGTAGAGGATATTGGTCAACTGAACAGCACCATCACCAATGGCCGCATCCGCGAGATCATCATGGTCGCTGAGGCGCTGCACGAGCGCAATATTGCCCAGATTGCACAGCAGATTGCCCACCAACATGCCAGAGGGGTTCGGGTTGCCCTTATCGCCGGGCCGTCGTCAAGTGGCAAGACAACTTTCTCCAAGCGCCTCGCCATACAGTTGATGACACACGGAATCAGACCGTTCACTCTGGAAATGGACAACTATTTTGTGGATCGGGAGTTGACTCCACTTGATGAAAACGGTGAGTACGACTTCGAAAGCCTCCAGGCTCTGAATGTCGAACTGCTCAATGCGAACCTGCTCGACTTAATTGATGGCAAACCGGTTTCACTACCTCGATTCGATTTCTTGACCGGCAAGAGCAGCCCAGGACGCACCATACAAATCAGCCAAGATCATGTCATCATCCTGGAAGGTATCCATGGCATGAACCCAGATCTGACACCATCCCTATCCAGTGATGACACCTTCAGGATCTATGTTTCGGCGTTGACGCAACTCAACATCGACCGCCACAACCGTGTCCCCACTACGGATATACGGCTCATCCGCCGCATCGTGCGCGACGCCCGGCATCGACACTACACTGCTGAAGACACCCTCGCGCGCTGGCCAAGTGTCCGCCGCGGCGAAAAACGCAACATATTTCCCTATCAAGAAAATGCCGACATCATGTTCAACTCGGCGCTTGTCTACGAGCTGGCTGTGCTGCGGCCGCTCGTCGAACCATTGCTGCTACGGGTCAATCCGGATAGTCCGTTGCGGGTTGAGGCCCATCGTCTGCTGTCTTTCCTGCGCTGGGTGCGCCCGCTGGGGCTCGATCTGGTGCCGGATAATTCGCTGCTGCGCGAGTTTATTGGGGACTCCATCCTGCGGGATTATCACCCTGGCAGTTAGGCGATGGGATTATGCATATTGCGGTTAAGCTTAATGTTGACTAGTATTGGGAGGAACACTCAGTTTTATTGTTGCGATATCATCGATCTATTTATAGGCTAAGGAATTACAATGTCTATCGCCTCCCAGCCCAATACACAGGTGACAACTCCGCACGATCCATCCTCACATGTTGCTGGGGTACGGTTTCAGAAGCTTGGCAAGCTCTATCACTTCGACTTCACTGACTTTCCGGACCTCATCACCGGCGATCATGTGATCGTCGAGACAACACGCGGCTTGCAAATGGGCCAGATCATCGGATTTGCCCCCCGCGAGGATGACAAGCGCGAATACAAACCGATCCTGCGCGTTGCCACCCCGCGCGATATGCTGCTCCGCCAACAGTGGCAATCCAAGGAAGTCGAGGCCCTCATCAATTGCCGTGAAGCAGCCAGCAAGAACGGCCAATATCGGGAAGTCAAATTCGTCAAGGCAGAGTACACCTTCGATGGTGCCACCTTGACCATCATGTACAGTACTGAAGACCGGTTCAATCCCAATCCATTGCGCAACCAGCTCAAAAAGAAGGTTCAAGCCGCGAACTTGGAGTTCCGCCAGATCGGCCCGCGCGATGTCGCACGCATTATGGGCGGACAGGGCGCCTGCGGCGGACCGCGCTGCTGTAGCACCTTCCTGACGGAGTTCAGCCCGATTTCCATTAAGATGGCTAAGGTGCAGGGTATTCCCCTTAATCCGACCGAGATCACGGGCATGTGTGGGCGCCTCCGCTGCTGCTTGATCTATGAATATGAACAATACGTCGAAGCACGCAAACAGCTTCCCAAGCGCAACAAAACCATTGGAACACCCCTGGGTGAAGGACGTGTCGTCGATATCTTCCCCTTGCGAGACGGTGTCAATGTTGAAATCGACGATCAGCGGCACTTCGTCGCCCGCGAAGACATCATCCCCCTCGAAGAATTCCGGGCACTCAAAGAGAAAGCCGAAGCCGGCTGTTCCAAAAACGAGAATGGTGGTTGTGACTGCGGGGCACGGCGCCCGAAGTCATCCAGCCAAGATCTGAACGCCGCTCTTGATCTCGCACATACCGCGACAACCACCCAACCACAGACCGGCAGCACCGACACGTCGCAGGACGAAGAGACTTCCGAGAAGTCCAAGCGGCGGTCTTCTCGGCGCCGACGTCGAGGTGGCAAGAAACGCAAAGGCTCCGCGAGCGAGAACAAAGCAGAACAAGCGGGTGACCAGAAGGAGTCTGATACCAAATCAGAACAGTCTTCGGGCAAGAAGAAATCTAACCGGCGTCGGCGGCGTTCGCGTCGGCCACGGGGCGATGAGCCAAAGGATAACAACACCGAATGAGCGAGACCCTGCTCAGCAACTATCCGCCGCCCCGCCGGGTTCTTGTCATCTACGCACACCCTGATGACGCCGAGTTCTTTGCCGGCGGCACCATTGCCCGCTGGGCGAGCGAAGGTGCTCACATTACGCTTTTTCTCATTACTAGCGGCGACAAGGGCACAGGTGACCGCACATTCTCGCCGGCAGACTTGCGTAACCTTCGGGAAACCGAGACCCGCAGCGCCGCCGAGATGTTGGGCATCAATGATGTGATCTTCATGCGCTGGCCCGATGGCGAGGTGATCTCGTCGCTGGCATTAAGGCGAGCCATTGTGAGGATGATTCGCCTCAAGCAACCCGATACCGTGCTCAGCAGTGACCCACGCAACCGGTGGCGAGGTAACCGGCGCCTGAATCATCCCGACCACTGGATCGTAGCCAGCGAGGTGATGAGTGCAGTGTATCCGGCGGCGCGGGATCATCTGAATTTTCCGGAGCTGCTCCGCGATGAGGGTTTAGAACCCTACATTACAACCTACCTATACCTGGCTTTGCCCACCGAGCCAAATCTGCGCATTGAGACGACTGCCTTCCAGCCCCAGAAGTTAGCCGCATTATCTGAGCATAAGAGCCAGATCCACGACTTCGAAGCCTTGCGCCAACGGCTGGCCGCCAATCATGACCTGACGCTCTCCTCAGCAAATGAGCCGCGCTATGCGGAATATTTCCGGCTTATTACGCTGTCATAAGAAACCTAGGAGGACCCGCAATGGCCCTATTTGACAAGCAGGTGGCAGCATTGTCTGCGCAACTGGTGGCGTGGCGCCGCGATTTTCACCGGCACCCCGAGCTAGCATTCGAGGAGACACGAACGGCGGGTATTGTTGCGGCCACACTTGACGGGCTTGGATTTGAGGTTCAGCGTGGCATCGGCCAGACAGGTGTTATCGGCCTGTTGGAAGGTGAGCAAGATGGCCCCACGGTGCTGGTACGTGCTGATATGGACGCGCTGCCCATTCAGGAAGCCAATGAAGTCCCCTATGTATCTACAATCGCGAACCGGATGCATGCATGTGGTCATGATGCACATACCGCGATTGCCCTGGGTGCCGCTACAATCTTAGCGGAGAGTCGTCACAAGCTAGCCGGACGAGTCAAGTTCGTTTTTCAGCCGGCTGAAGAAATCGGCGCAGGAGCTAAAGCGATGATTGACGACGGTGCATTGGACAACCCCAGACCAGATGTCGCATTGGGGCTACATATGTGGAACACAGCGCCAGTCGGGCAAATTGTAGTCAGTGGCGGGCCGCTAATGTCGGGTGCTGAGAGCTTCACGTTGCGTATTGCGGGCCAAGGTGGGCATGCTGCCCTCCCTCACGAAACGCGTGATCCCATTGTCGCCGCTGCCCAGATTATCGTTGCCAGCCAGACGGTGGTTAGCCGCAACGTCAGCCCCCTTGATGCCGGAGTGATCTCGTTTACCCAGATCACCGGGGGGGATGCCTTCAATGTCATTCCGAATGGCGTCGAGCTTAACGGGTCAATCCGCAGCTTCAACTCTACGGTCCGGGAAACGCTCATCAGCCGGCTGGAGATGATCGCCACCGGCATCGCCGCCGCGATGAATTGCACCGCCGAGCTGGAGATATTGCGCTCGGTCCCGCCGCTGGTGAATGATCCCGCGGTTGCCCAGCAGCTTGCAGGTCGGTTTCGTCAGGCCGATCAATCGCTTGAGATAATTGACGAGCTACAAGTGATGGTCTCCGAAGACATGGGTCACTTCTTGAACGCAGTACCTGGTGTTTTCTTCTTGGTTGGCTCAGCCAACGCCGCTAAGGAACTGACTTTCCCACATCACCATCCCCGCTTCGACATCGATGAGGCGGCCTTACAGACCGGCATGACACTACTTACGGAGGCGGTAGCACACTATGTCTGGAGAGACTGATACCGAGGAGAAATACCCGTTTTTCTTCTATGGCACATTACGCCGTGGTCAGCCAAACTACGCGCTACTGCGCAGCAATACGTCCATAGAAGAACCGGCTCTGGCTCCGCAAATGGAGTTGTATTCACTGGGCAACTTCCCAATGATGGTTCCCGGTGATCATACGGTAAGAGGCGAGCTGGTTACCCTGGAACACCGTATATATGATCAGCTTAAGGAACGCATCGACTATCTGGAAGGGTTTCGCCCATTCGTGGCTGGTGAATGCCTTTATCAGCGCAACCTGATTCAAGTGGTCCGCGAGGCCGATGGTGAGCGTGTCTGGGCCTGGGCCTATGTCGGGACACGCGACTTTGTCCTGGGGCGTTACCCACAGGTGCCTGGCGAAGACTGGACAGCCCACCAGATGAATATTATGATGAATACACGGTTCGCACGTTTCGTCAGCGATGCAGGCCAGGCGATAACAGCACGTGGGTAGAAGGGATAGTGCCGGTGCCAGCTACAATATTGGTCGGTGTACAATGGGGAGACGAAGGCAAAGGCCGGGTTGCCGATTGGCTGGCCATTCAAGCTGATGTCGTGGGTCGGTACGCAGGGGGTGACAATGCCGGACATACGGTCCAGCTCGGTGAACAATCCTTCAAGCTGCATTTGATCCCATCTGGTATTCTGCAACACCATGTCATCTGCGTCCTGGGGCATGGGATGGTCATCAATCCCGAGCGGCTCCTGGCAGAAATTGGGAACCTCGCGGCCCAGGGTATTGATACTTCGCCTGAGCGCTTGCTGGTTAGTGAGCGCGCGCACATTATCACGCCAGGCCACATCGCCCTCGATAGTGCCCACGAAACAGCCCTTGGGGATCAGTCCATCGGCACAACCAAACGTGGTATCGGCCCTGCCTACACCGACAAGATCAAGCGCACAGGGATTCAGGCAGGTCTGATGCGCTCCCCGGAGGCATTTGGCGAACGGATTCGCCAGCATATTGAGAATGTCAATGCCTCACTCCCAACGGCGGCGAGCGCCCTAGATGCTGACACAATCACGGCTGAATACACCGCCCATGCTGAAGCCCTGGCACCGTATGTAACCAATACGGTCCCGCCGATTCACACGGCCCTCCGGTCTGGCAAACAACTGTTGTGCGAAGGGGCTCAGGGCACCCTACTGGATATCGATATGGGCCATTATCCGTATGTGACCAGTTCTTCCGCCAGCGTTGGCGGGGCCCTAACCGGCCTCGGCTTTGGTCCATCAGAGGTTGAGCGGGTGGTTGGTGTTGCCAAAGCATTCAGTACACGGGTCGGCAGTGGCCCGATGCCGACCGAACTTCACGATGAAGTTGGTGACCGCCTGCGGGGTACGGGCGACAATCCATGGGATGAATTCGGCACAACCACCGGCCGTCCCCGGCGCTGTGGCTGGCTAGACGGCGTCGTGCTTAGATACGCAGCCCAGGTCAATGGTCTCACCGAACTGGTACTAACCAAGCTTGACGTTTTGAGCGGTTTCGAGACAATAAATGTAGCGGTCGCCTACGAGATCGATGGTGTCCAGACCGAGGACTTACCTGGCAACGAGGCCGAGATGGCGCGCGCTGTACCTGTATATGAGACTCTACCCGGCTGGAAAGAAGACATCATGCATGTTCGCGATTGGCATGATTTACCCCCGGCCGCCCAGAACTACGTGAATTTTATCGCCAGCCTGGTCCATATACCCATCACATATTTGAGTGTCGGGCCCGAGCGCAATCAGATTATCGTTCTATAGTTTGCAGTGCCATGATGAGTGACCCAGATCCCACCTCCTCTGTTCCGCCTGAGCCTCAGATCTATTCGATGCCGGCACCCACAAGCTTCACCCCACACACCGTTATCTCCTTGGTGCCCAGCGTCACAGAATCACTGTTCGACCTGCAACTCGGTAATCGCCTGATTGGGATAACCGACTACTGTGTTCATCCAGCCGATCAGGTGGCGCAGTTACCCCGACTGGGCGGGACCAAAAACCCCGATGTACAGCGCATCATCGCCATGCAACCCGATCTAGTGATTATGAACACTGAAGAGAATCGCCGCGAGGACGCCGACGCGCTGCAGAACGCTGGCGTAACGGTCTGGGCCACAGGGCCCCAGACAGTGGCAGAGGCCATCAATCTGTTATGGGAGATCATGGATGTCTTCGACGAGGCCGCGATGGTCCCACGGGTACGTCATATCGAACAGGTCTTCGACTATACGGCGCTCGCGGCCAAGAACATGCCCTCGCTGCGGGTTTTCGTTCCCATTTGGCGCGATCCATGGATGACATTCAATGCTCAGACGTATACCCATGACCTGCTATCCAATCTAGGTGCGGTCAATGTCTTCGCCGAACGAGAGCGCCGTTTCCCGCTCAAGGCAGAATATGGCGACATAACTCCCTTAGTTGATGATGATCCACGTGTTGCCGGGCGGGACACCCGCTACCCGCGCGTATCACTGGCGGAAATCGAAGCGGCACAACCAGAAGTGGTTCTCTTGCCAAATGAACCCTATCAATTCACCGAAAAAGATGCCGCGGAATTCTATCAGCTCGATATCCCCGCTGCACAGCATGGTACAATCTATCTAATTGATGGTTCGCTACTAACGTGGCATGGAACGCGTTTATCCCTAGCATTGACAGAACTACCACCTATGCTGGATGAATTTCGTGCACGTCTCGCGGATAAGGGGAAAGATTAGTGAGTTTGATACACGATACCAGCAACGCTGTCCAGACCCTGCGCTTGCTCGACAATTTTGGCATTGCTGCCATGATCTGTGATAACGACGGAGTAGTCCAACTCCTCAATAACTCAGCCGCCGCCCTGTTCGGCGACGAACCTGGGCGTCTGGAGGGGCATTCGCTGCGGGAGATGGATGATTTTGCCGCGCTACTTCCGATGCTTGAGAAGCCCCAACCCCAGATCGCGCCAGTGGTATTGTCGGTTATGGATAGCCTCTATTGTCTGGTGCGGATGCAACGGATTGGTAAGATTGGTGTGGTCTTCACCTTCGAGGACATCACCAGCTTCAAAGAAATCGAGCAGCAGCAGAACGCCGCACTGCACATGGTCGCCCACGACCTCAAGACCCCGCTCTCAGCCATCAAAAGTTATTCCGATCTTGTAGGGGCTAGCGGAGGGCTTAACGACCGTCAACTTCAGCATCTAGACCGGATCCAGCAGGCCATTCGTACAATGCACGGCCTGGTCAAAGATCTTCTGGATATCGCCTGGATCGATGCTGGACATCCGGTGGAGACAGAACCCGTTCAAGTTGGCTACATCGTCAAGGCAGCAGCCGAGGTACTGGAAAATCACGCCGATAAGCGCCAAATCGTTATCGACCTGAGCATCGATGAGGAGCTGCCCCAAACCTATGGCGATCCGCAGCGCCTCGAACGGGTGATGGTCAACCTGGTTGGGAACGCCATCAAATATACCCCCATCGGCGGCACCATCGCCATCCAGACGAGTGCCAATAGCGAAAGCATTATAATAACAATCAAGGATTCCGGGGCTGGTATACCCACCGAGCACTTACCTCATATTTTCAAGCGCTTTTATCGCGTGCCCAACAACGAAGATGCCGATGGCACGGGCCTGGGATTATCCATCGCTAAGGCAATCGTTGAGCGGCACGGTGGGGACATCAAGGTGACTAGCACTGTTGGCCAGGGCAGCACCTTTATCGTCACCCTCCCTATACGCAATGGGCCACGGGCCACTTCTGAAGAATAGCAGGCGCTGAATCTCGCTAGCGCCTTCTCAGCGCAGATCAGACCACCAACCGCAATGTGATGATCTCGTACGGTTTGATCTCAAACCGGATCATCCTACCCGAAACGGTAACCGCTTGCTCATCCTGCTCCAGCAGGTTAGTAACCATCGCCTGTTTGACATCGAAACCGGTGTGCAAACTGACCTGGCCGCGCTGACGGTGGCACTCATAAAGGCGGACTATCAAACCATTGCCATCTTCGGCCGCCTTCACGGTCTCAATGACAACGTTTTCAGCATCCATGGCGAGTAAGCTGGCGGCTGCGGGGGGTAGCGCTTGCTGCGACCCGTTTCCGGCGATGGCTAACAGCGGGTTATTCAGGGCGTAGGCGGCCGGAATTGTGGCCTTTTGCCAACCTCCTGTATGGGGCAACAACCCATAGGTGAAGCGCTGCAGGCCACGGTCCGCTTCGGGATCAGGCCAGGTGGGGCTCCGCAAGAGGCTTATGCGCATCACGTTGTCGCGAATATCATGGCCATACTTGCTATCATTGAGCAAGCTGACACCATAGCCCCCTTCACTCAAATCAACCCATTTGTGAGCACAGGTCTCGAAACGCGCCCAATCCCAACTGGTATTGCGGTGGGTTGGACGCTGCACATTACCCCACTGGATCTCGTAGGTTGCCACCGGTGTGAGGATTTCCACAGGAAACGCTACTTTGAGCAGGATATGACGTTCCTGCCAGTCGATCTCAGTATCGAACCAGAGTTGGGGGCTGTGCGCATCCAGCGAAATGCGCTGGGTATAGTCGCTATTGAGAATACGCCGCTTGACCTCCAGCGTTGCGCGTAGCGGGCCACGCTCCACTACCGTCACCGAATCTGCTGGCTCGCTGTACCAGCAGCGGTCATCATAGAAAATGTCAACATCCCAGGCATCCCATTCCATGGGCCGATCTTCAAATGCCTGGAACTGATTCGCGATTACATCCGGCGGGAGAACCTCGCGCTGGCTGATTTTGTCGTAGATGCGAGTAATGTCGCCCGCGGTATTCAGTTCGACCCGGACAAAATCGTTTTCCAGTAGCTCTGCGCTAGCCACCAGATGTTTTCCGTCATCGGCAACGGATTCTGAGGTGATTGAAAGCGGCACTACGCTATGGGGCAGCAACTCGCCCGGCGCGATCCAATAGCCGTTCGTCGTAGCCTGTATCATAACCGGTACGCCGTCCAGTCGCTTGAGGCTCTGGCCATCTTCGAGCTGGCCTTCCCAGAAGACCAGATCATCACGCACAAAAGTCGTTGGGTTCACGACAAGGACGTCACCGCCAATATGCTGAGCGATGATCTCAAGCGCCTGGTCGCGCACCTTTTGCCCCATTTGGTCGATTTGCTGGTATTGCGCCAGCGACTCCGTGTAAACGGGGGTGATACTACTGCCCGGAATAATATCATGAAACTGGTTCAAGCAGACCAGCTCCCAGGCCTTGCGAAGTGTCGGTGCAGGATAGGTGTATTCGGTTTCTAGGATACTGGCGAGGGTGGCCAGGAACTCGGCATCATGTAGCAGAAACTCACTCTTGCGGTTGGCGCGCTTGTTGCGGCTCTGCGTGGTGTAGGTCCCCCGATGATACTCCAGGTACAGCTCCCCGTTCCATACTGGCAATGGCCGATCCGGATCAGACTGCACCTGTGTTTCCATCTGGCGGAAGAAATTGAGGACCGTATCGTGGCGAACCTGGGGCGTGCCGGGAAACCGCTTCATCACCTGGATGTTCTCCAGCATTTCTCGGGTCGGCCCGCCGCCACCGTCACCATAGCCAAAGGACATCAATAGCGGCTGGTGATGGGCCTTCTGCTGGAAATTGCGCCAGGTCTCGATAATTTCTTCGGGAGTGGCCGTCGCATTGTAATTGCTGGCTTTGCCATCACCTACCGGGGTCGTACTGAAATGCGTCAGAACGCGCGTGCCATCCAAACCCTGCCACCAGAAACTGTCATACGGCAGACGGTTGTATTGACTCCAGCCGATTTTTATCGTCATGAAGTATTGCAGACCGGCCTTTTTCATCAACTGGGGGAGGGACCAGGTATAACCGAAGACATCAGGTAACCACAAAACGGGTGATTCTGCACCAGGGCCAAAGTGACTGGTGAAGAAGCCGCGCCCCAGTAAGAATTGTCGCGCCAGCGCCTCAGCTCCTGTGATGTTACAGTCGGCCTCGACCCACATGCCGCCGATAGGTTCCCAGCGCCCCTCCGCAACCCGCTCTCGAATGGCTGCGAAAAGGTCCGGGTCGTCCTGCCGGATGTAGTCATAGAGCTGGGGCTGGCTCTGGGTGAAACGGTATTCAGGGAACTGATCCATCAGATGGAGCACGGTATGGAAGGTGCGTCCCGCTTTGCGGCGCGTTTGGCCCAGTGTCCATAGCCAGGCCACGTCAATATGAGCGTGACCAGCGGCGACAATCTCGAGTGGTGAGGACACTGTCCGGTTCGCCTCAGTCAGCCAGGATTTCAGCACACGATAAGCATCTTGCACACTGGCATGGAACGCCTCGCCGTGCGGTTCTCGGAGATCCAGGCGTTTAAAGGCTGATTCGAGCCCATTGAGCAATACCCCCCTGTTAGGATCGTCATCATGAAGCGCATTGGCAACGCCCAATGCCACCCGCGCTAGGACAAAAAATTGGCGGGTCATGGACTCTATCGATACCACCTCGCAGGGCCGCATCAGCAATTGCTCGCCACTACGATCCAGGTGGATCCCACTCCAGCCATGCAGGGATAGGGTATGCTCGCGCCCGTCAAGATAGCTATCTGGCACGGTAATCTCTTGATGGTGTCGATCACAGGCAGCGACTGGAATCCCGTCGATATAGACAAGGGCTTCCGGATGGCTGAAATCACCGGCCTCGCCTAAGGGTAAGTACAGAGCAACAGGTTGCGACCATTCTTCAGGAATCTGAAAACGGGTCTGTAACACGAAATTCGTATCGGCAGGGGCCCAATACGTATTTGGCTCGATCTCTGGCCAGTCAGAATCGTCTGTCATTATGGGCGGCGGCGCCTCAGGGCCGGACAAGACAGTGTAGTGAAAAGGTGCCAAAACCCTGCGCTGCTGGTATGTCAGGGGTTCGATCAATGCCAAACGTTGTGCGATCTTTTGCGCAGTCCAGCGGGTACTGTGGTGGTGCATAGACGATCCTCTCTATCGCGGGTTAGCATCTTGCCAGCCAGGGACCAATAACGGAGATTACTTCTTCTCCAGACGCCCTTTGAAGCGTTCGACATCAATGATGAAGCGGGTATGAGTGCCCTCGCCAATCTTCTCGGCCTCGTCCCACGCCTCAACCTTGAAATGGATCTGGCGATCATCTACAGCGGTTACCTCCGCCCGCGCCCGTACCGTGTGCCCCAGCGGTGTAGCGGCCAGGTGTTTGATCGCAATCTCAATACCGACACTCGCCTGTTTGTCAGCCAGCAGATGGTCTAGTGCATTTACTGCCGCACCCTCCATCAAAGCGATCATCGCCGGGGTGGCAAAGACGTCAATCCCGCCACTGCCAAGATGCCGGGCCGTCTGTTCCTCGGCCACGGTTGTTGTTTTCTCACCACTTAAACCAATTGAGATACTCGCCATGATTGAGCGCTCCTCGTCCAGTGACCCAGCGGCGATCTATTAACAGGGATCCTCAGGCAACCGCAATGCCCGATGCCTTCGGTACAGGTTATATATTCTTGACAAAGCCACAATCGATCAGATACTCAAGGATGATTGCGGCATTGTGCTCAGGCGTCCGGCCCACCGTGCTCAGTGCTATCTCGGGATCGAGCGGCGGCTCATACGGATCGTCGATGCCCGTGAAATCCTTGATCTCGCCGCGCCGCGCCCGTGCATAGAGCCCCTTGGTATCGCGTTCCTCGCATACTTCCAATGGCGTATCGACGAAGATCTCAACAAAATTCTCACTGCCGATCATATTCCGTACGAAATTCCGCGTAGCGCGATAGGGACTGATCGCAGCGCAGATCACGACCCCGCCATGCCGGACGATCTCGGCAGCGACGTAGCCGATGCGCTTAATATTAGTATCCCGATCATCCTTGCTGAAGCCCAAGCCCTTGGAAAGGTGTGTCCGCACGACATCACCATCCAGCAGGGTCAATTGACGGCCATGTTCTAGAAGCATGACCCGCAACACTTCAGCCGTTGTTGATTTGCCCGAACCACTTAGCCCCGTGAACCATATGCATACCCCCTGGCGGTGACGCGGCGGGTAGGAGTCAGACAGGATTTCAGCCACTTCAGGCCGCGTGAACCAGCCTGGCAGACGCCGTCCATTGTTCAGGAATTCCTCGCGGACTTGCGTACCGGAGAGCTTGGCCGTCGTCGCGTTCGCTGGCACTTTAGTGACTTCCTCGTAGCGCTCTTCTTCGGTCATATAGACCAGTTCTCGGAACGGCACCACGGTGACACCCAGCTCCTCCACCTGGGCTTGGACCAGTTCCTGAGCATCATACGGACCATAAAACGGCTGACCCTGCGAGTCCTTCCCTGGCCCCGCATGATCGCGTCCCACAATCAAGTGATTGGCGCCGTAGTTACGGCGAATAATGGCGTGCCAGACGGCCTCACGTGGCCCCCCCATGCGCATCGCCAGCGGCAGCAGACTGAGCAGGATCCGGTTCGGATCATAGTAGTTCTGCGCCAGCGTCTTATAGGTACGCACACGGGTGAAATGATCGACGTCACCAGGCTTGGTCATACCCACCACCGGATGGAGCAAGAGCACACCATCGACTTCATCCGCCGCCCGCTTCGTCAGTTCCTCGTGAACACGATGCAATGGATTGCGCGTCTGAAAAGCCACGACATTCGCCCGATTAAAGGTCTCGAGTCGAGCACGTGTCTCTGCTGGTTTAAGACGCAAATCCTTGAAATCGTAATGCGTTGGCAACTGAATGACACGCAATTCCCCTGAGATATTGAGCTTGCCCCATGTGCTCATCTCCGCGACGAGAGGGTGGCGCTCATCTAGTGTGCCAAACACCTTTTCCGCCACCATTTCACGATCCCATTCATAGATATCCTCGATTGTCATGATGGCAAGAAGTTCATTCTTCTGGCTGCGCAACGCGACCTGCTGACCCAGATGGATCGCTGTATCAGGCTCAACGGGTAGAGTGATCGGGATCGGGAATAATTGGCCATTCTGGAGACGCATCGTCTCCACCACCGACTGGTGATCTTCGTGATCCATGAAGCGATCCAGCGGCGAAAATGCCCCGACAGCCAATAGCTCCAGGTCACACATCTGGCGTTGGGTTAGTTGGATAGAAGGTAAACGCGAAGCGTATTCTCGTAACTCATCAGTTTGTTCGGCCGGGACAAGAAGGTCTACCAATTCTCCGCCATAGGGCGGAATAAGAATCGACTGCTCGTAGGACATTATAAAACTGCTCCAAATGCGGCTTTTGAAGATTTCCGCAGACTACCATATCGCAAAACCTTGGGGAGTCAATAGGTGGAATTATACTACCAGCAGCAAACGACCAGCCGTTTTTCACTCGTGGTTAGAGGGCAATATG
>JAADYW010000069.1 GCA_010092845.1 Chloroflexota bacterium | reverse complement strand
TAAGCAAAGATGGGTGTACCAATGGGCGCGGACAGATCGACCCCGGTATGATATGCCGAGAAGCCCTGGAAGAACTGCCCATTGTTGATGGGGGCTTGTACCGGAAAGCCGCCGCCAGTAATCTCTGCTTCGCAGCCCCACAGGCTGTAGTATCGGATTGAGTCGACGACGTCGCCATCTCCACCTGAGGGAACGGGTTTGGCTTCCCATACGTTGCAGTTGCCCCCAGTACCGCCAGGCACCATGATCTGCATTCCCTCAATCAACAAGGTTTCAGCAGTGGATCCTTCCAGATCCGGATTGTAGGGCGATTCGATGATCTCTAGGGGGGTAACACCCGTATCTTCAGCCAGTTCGCCGATCGTGATTGGTTCGCGGATTTTCGCATAATAACCGTCGATCGGTGGGATCACCAGCTCGTTTCCCGGCCGCAGCGGGCTGACTTTGCGGCGGTCATTCGACCAGACGATCGTGCAAACATCGCCAAGTTCATATTTCTCACGGATACCATCGAGGGTGTCACCTGTTTGCACGACATAGCGGGCAAAGCCGCCCCCGCCGCCGCTGGAGATCTCCGTGAAGGGCAGGTTTGCCCGCTGAACCGCCGCGCCAGGATTGATCGCCTGCGGGACGGGTGTCAACAGCGCAATAGCGGCCTCGTCAACCGCGGCCGTTGGCAAGAAGGCAACATTCTGTGACTCGAGGATCGTCTCGAGTGTTGGTTGCTGGGTTGCCTGTTGGGTCGAAACGGGAGGCACGGTGGGCTTATCGACATTGCCGGCCGCGTCGCTATTGCGGCTATCATCGCCGGATTCGTCACCTTGGTCGAAAAAGATAACCAGACCGGCAGCAGTGGTGAAAATCAATGCTGCCAATAGCATCATGCTGCCGATGTATTGCTGCCAGCCGTCCTCGCGACGGGCACGCGGTGCTGTTGATGAGACAGATGGCGCTGTGCCGTCGGCTAACACAGGCGGCTCCTCGGCAGCCAGTTGCTGGAAGAGCTCCTGGGAGTCTAGGGATTTCTCATTTTGTTCGGAAGATTCTTTAGAAAATTGCTGTTTGTCGTCCATACCACTTCACATTTGAACTCTACAACCGGCTTCCTAGTGTAGCGAGCGCAGGGTGTTTTTCAAGGTTGATTACCCTACGACTGCCAAACAGTCCAGGCGTCCGTAGCCAGCCCCAGCGATTTGCGTGCCTGCTTGAGGGCCATCTGGGCTTGCTGGACAACCGCTAAGGGAATGACATCACGTGATTGGGTGCATTCCTCGTCCCAGATTGCGACGGCCGTTTCGAGGGCCGCGATGGCATTGTTGAGGTGTTCGGCGACCGGCACGCTCAAAGGTTCGGATTGCTGTTCTGCGGGGGTGATCTCGAAGCGGAGAGGCACCGTCAGCGCCTCCTGGCAGCTTACTGGTTCACCAAAGAGTATCCGATCCCACAGATGGCTGGCGCTGGCTTCAGTCTCGATTGCCCGCTGCAAATGGTCACCTAACCGGTCGCTCAGTGCTGGCTCAGGGTCATCTTTCGGCTTCAGGGTACAGGCGGGGGTAGTGCCCGTGAGGACAAAGATGGTGGCGATTATTGAAGCCCAAACACGGAAACGATGGTCGTAGGTCATGTGCCCAGTGCCAGAGTTTCTACCAATCCTGCTCGCGCCCCCGCGAGAATTGCGACTGGCTGTATGGTGATTTGATCGCCTACTCGGCGCGGATCGCTTCAACGGGTTGGATGCGCCCCGCCTGCCAGGCGGGATAGATCCCAGCCAACAGCGCCGCGATGATAGCAACGGCAAAGGCCTGGAGAAAGAACTCGACCCGCAAGCTCAGCGTCAACGACCAGCCGAAGCTCCGCAGATTGATAATATAAATCAAGATGATGGACAATACCAACCCTACTGGCATGGCCACAATCCCCGCAATCGTTCCCATGATCCCCGTTTCCCACAAGGTTAGCTTCCAGAGTTGCCGGCGCGTTAAGCCGTTAGCCCGCATCACGCCGATTTCGCGACGGCGTTCAATTTGGAGTGCCATCAGGGCGCTCAGAATGCCGATGAAGGCGACAATCGTTGCCAGGAGATTGAGGGCGCTGGTGATGGCAAAGGTGCGGTCGAAGACCTCAAGCGCGCTGCGGCGGAGCTCACGATTGGAGCGCACCAACAAGCCACGCCCCACTAGTTGTTCCTGGACACCGGCCACGACTGCATCAATATCCGCACCTTCCTCAACATAAACCGCCAGATTGCTGATCATCTCGTCGTCCCAGTAGCGGCGATAGGTGGCCAGGCCCATCATGATGCTGCCCTGGGTGCTACTGAAGTCCTGATAGACACCTAGAACGGGAAAGTCGCGGGGTCCCTCGTTGGTCAACAGGGTAAGCGTCAGGCCATCTTCCCATTCGAGATCCCGGTTGTTGGCAAAGACCTCAGTCATCAATACGGCCTCGCCGTTCAGCACGCGCTGGATCATCGTCTCGTAGTCGTCCGAACCTGCGATAACCGTGCGGCGTCCCTCGCTGATGTCGCTCATCACGGCGTTGATCAGCACGGGTTGATCGTACTCTGGTGATTGGACGGTGACCGAGCGGACATAGGTTACCCGCTCGATGCCGTCGACTGCTTCAACCTCGCTGATGACATCCGGGCTGACAGGAACGCTGACCAGGCTGCCGGTGTTATTCGGCTGGCTGATGAAGATATCGGCGCGCAGGGTATCGGCCAGCCAGTTCTCAACCGTGATACGAAAGGATCCCACCATGGCGGTTACACCGACGATCACGCTTACAGCAAGCATCAGGGCCGTAATAGCGATGCTGGTCCGGCTGAGGTTTCGGAGGATGCTGCGCGGCGCCATACGACCTACCACGCCGCCCACTCGGCTTGTAACCGGCCGAATAATCTGCGTCATGATGATCGTCGCCAGGATCGTAATCAATGCCATACCAATCACCACTGAAAACACCCCGGACAGGTTGATGACCAGATTCTGGCTGGTTAGCAACAGGCTGCCCAGCAGTGCGGCGGCGACACCAAATGCAGTCACGTATGGTACCAGTTTGAGCATGCGCTGCTCGATATCGCTGCGGCGGTTGGCACTCGTGGGTGGGGTATAGGTTGCTTCATACGCGGGTAGGAAGGCCGCCAGCAGCGCCGAACCGACCCCGACAACCATGCCTTTGGCCAGGATCCAGGGCGTGACACTTATCTGGCGTACGGAGACCGTGAAAAACGATTCGTTGACCGTCTGCGTCACGGCATCGACGGTGAAGCGGGCCAGGATGATCCCCAGGCCCAACCCGAGTGCGGCCCCGATTGCACTCAGCAGGGCGGCCTCGGCCCAGATCATTGCGAAGACCTGGCGTCGCGTAACCCCGAGGCTGCGCATAATCCCCAGGATTGGTCGCCGTTGTACGACGCTGAAGGTAACAGTGTTATAAACCAGGAACATGCCCACCACCAGCGCCAGCAGGCTCAGGGCCGTCAGGTTCAACTCGAAGGCTTCCGTCATCTCACCGACCGAGTTGCGCCGCGCGGCAGCGGTGTTTAGCGTGACGCCAGGCGGTAAGATGGCTTCGATCTGCTGCTGGGCGGAACGGTCCGCATCGTTATCAGTGTCCAGAATCAGGTCAATGCGCGTCAGCGAGCCTTCCATCTCCAGAAGCTCCTGGGCAGTGCTGATGTCTGCAATCAACAGACTTTGCAGGGCCCGCGCAGTCAGTTCATCTTCTGTGCTGAGTAAACCGATAACCGTCACCGTATGGCGTTCATCGCCATACTGCAGCGTGAGCGTATCACCAGGGCTGAGATCATAACGTTGGGCCAGTTCCTGCCCCATCAGGACAGTATTAGGCTCTACCAGGAAACGGGCCAGGGCGATCAAATCAGCGTTCTCGGTACTGGCGCCCGTATCAATATCCCCGGAAGCCGTGACATAGTTGCGAAACGGCGCTTCGGCGAAGGGGTCAATGCCGAAAAGCCGCAGCGGCTGCTCATCCAGTTCCTCAGCCAGGACAAAATCGGTGACAATCGGGGCAGCTTGTCGCCATCCGATATCAGTCCGGATCTGAGTATAGACCGACTGGTCGAAACCCGTTGAACTCCCGCTGATCTCATGAGTGGCCTTACCCACAATCGACTCCGTGCTGAGCTCGAAGGCGGTGCGGGCGCTGTTGTTGGCGATATCAATAGAGACCATCATCGCCACCCCGATCATCACCCCGATAAGAAAGAGCAGGGTTTGCGTCGGGCGGCGCTGGATGTGGCGCCACATCAACCTGAGCAGTGTCGGGCTCATGGTTGCTCCAATGGGGAGATGGCTTCCGGCGTCTTACGGTTTTCGTCGGCCATGCGGGCCTCGATCTCAGCACGCAGCACAGCCCCCTGTTTCAGGCGTTCGGTATCTTCGATCAGCTTGGCGTTGTCGATGCGGAAGATACGGTCAGCCAGCGGGATGACCTCCATGCTGTGGGTGGCCATAAGAAGGGTCTTGCCGGCGGCCCGTGTGGTTTCCAGTAGAAGATTCAGGATCTCGTCGCTGGTATTATGATCCAGATTCCCTGTTGGCTCATCGGCTAGGATGAGTAAGGGCTGATGGACCAATGCACGCGCAATGGCGACACGCTGCTGTTGCCCGCCGGACAGGCGATCCGGGTATGAACCGCCGCGATCACCCAGCCCGACACGGGCCAGAAATTGCTGCGCTTCCTGAATGGCCGTGCTGCGGTTCGTGTTAGGCTGGAGTTCATAGGGCAGGGATACGTTTTCAAGCACCGTTAGCGTCGGGATGAGATTGAACGACTGAAACACGATGCCGATGCTCTGGCGACGAAACAGAGTCCGGTCGCGTTCGTTCAAGGCCGTGACTTCGGTCTCATTGATGAAAATAGATCCGCTATCTGCCTCGTCGACACCACTGATGAGATTAAGCAGCGTGCTCTTGCCGCTGCCGGATGGGCCTAAGAGGACGACGAATTCTCCCGCGTAGAAGCTCAGATCCACGTGATCAAGGACCAGGCGCTCGTTACCAGCCTCAGTGTAGCGTTTGGTGATGTCCCGAATCTGGACGAGGGGCGGAGATGGTGGCTGATTTGGCATGTATTTGGTTTCTTATCTGAATGGCTTTTCTGGAACGCTAGTGTACAGATTGTCGTGCAGGCCGGGCAATGATCTGTAAAAACTCTCACAAGTAGCTAAGTTTCGCCTTGCGACAGAATCGAGCCGTTAGTCCAGTGTCATCAGATAAGCGACTACATCCGCGATTTCCTGCTTGCTCAGCTTCTCTTCATAGTTGGAGGGCATGGTATTGCGGTATTTGTCGACGACGAATTTCCCCGGCGCGATGATGCTGTTGAGGGCATATTCACGAACCGTTTCATCGTCCTCCTTATGTTGCTCGGCCCGCTCGTTGAAATTCGCCAGCGTAGGTCCGGCTGAGCCGTCCACACCATCGATAGAATGGCAGGTTGAGCAGGCCGCCGCGCCCCCCGAACCCTGCTCAAAGATCTGCTGGCCATTGGCTACATCCCCTTCTTCCGGGAGGTCAGAAACCTCGAACGATGGGTCAGCGTTATCCTTCTTGCAGCCTACGCTCCCGACAACCAGGAGCATTCCAAGTATAATGGTTACCAGTAGGTGTTTTGCCACGTTGCTCTACCTCAGAACATTGTTAGGGCGTTCACAAAACGTGATTATAGCTGTTGGAAGAGGTAATCTCAATGCAGTTCATCGATCTCAGCCACACGATCCAACCGGATATGCCATTGTTCAGCCCTGCTGCCCCGGCCCCGGAGATTTCGGCGTGGATGAGCCACGCTGATGCTGCTGCCAGTGGGCATTATGTGGCCTGTAGCTGCGAGGTCAGCCAGGTGAGATTGGTAACTAGCCTGGGAACCTATATGGACAGCCCCTTTCACTTCTATCCAGAGCGGGCCACTATCGACCAGCTTCGTCTCGAGCAACTGGTGCTGTCCGGGGTTGTGATTGACTGTACACATGTTGCTGCTCGCGAGGCTATCGGCCCAGATGTGCTGGACGGGCATGATCTTGCCGGGAAGGCGGTACTGTTCAACACCGGCTGGAGCCGCTATTGGGGCCGTCCCGAGTATTTCGAGTTCCCGTTTCTAACGGGCGCGACGGCTCAAGCGCTGGTGAGCCGTGGCGCCAGATTAACTGGTGTGGACTTCCTCGTGATTGATGACACACGCGATCCCCGGCGCCCGGTGCATGTGACTCTGCTGGGCCAGGATATCTTGATCATCGAGAACTTGACGAATCTCTCTGAACTACCGCCCTCTGGTTTTTTTCTGCATGCAGTGCCGGTGAAAATCGCCGGGGTGGCTGCGTTTCCGGTGCGGGCTTATGCTGTGCTATAGCGGGCGAAAGTGGCCGTAGTCAGGTGTAAAAAAGGTGCGTATGCTCGGGGCGTTGCATAACAAGAGGAACGGAGTATTACATGGGGAAGCTTAGCCCGATCAGCAGGTCAGTGGTAGCGATGTTGGTAGGGGCGCTATTGGTGACGGCCTGTGACCAGGACGACAACGACATGGCGCTACCAACTCGCGCTGATCCGGATGCGATCGTTGCGTCGCTGGGTGTTCCGCCGCAAACAGTTATCGATATGACGATGACGGCCCGCGCGCCGACTCTGGCACCGACTGGCCCACGGGCTTCGGATACCCCCTCACCAAGCCAAACTTCCCAACCACCAACGCCCACGGATACCCTGACGCCCACGGATACCCTCAATCCCATCCAGCAGACGGAGATCGCGATCCTCAGCCGCCAGACCGAGACCGCCGCCACGGCCAGTGCGCCGCCACCATCTCCGACGGCTTCGGATACCCCACTTCCCAGTGCAACGCCGACGCCATCTGATACGCCACCGCCGACACCGGAGCTGCCCGATAATCCCCCACCCAATGCGATTCTATTTGCATCTAACCGCTCGGGCGTAAGTGGCATCTGGCTGATGGCGGAAAGCGGCGAACCAGCCCGTCCGGTTGTGCTCGACCCGGACAGTAACGCCTATGTTGGGGCCTGTCATCCCCGTGGTGCCGGTTTGGTTTTTGACTCCGACCGGGGCGGGGATCGGGAACTCTATCTGACAACCTATCGCGGTGCTGAGCCACGCCCTCTGACCGATACCGAGGGAGAAAACTACCATCCCGTCTGGTCCCCACTAGGCGATACGATTGCCTTCGTCTCCACGCGTAGCGGGGACGCCGATATCTGGTTGATGGATAGCGGCGGTGGCAATGTCCGGCCCATCACGCTCATTCCCGGCGATGATATCTTGCCTAGCTGGAGCCCGGATGGGAATGTGCTGTTCTATAGCTCTAATCGTGAAGGTAACTTCGAGATCTACCAGTTCAATCTGGAGACCAACGTCGAGTCACGCATTACCTTTACCCCGGAGATCGACGAGTTGTATCCGGTACTCTCGCCTGATTTCCGCACAATTGCTTATGTTGCCAATACTGACCCCGGCGAACCTACTTCAGGATCTGTCTATCTACTCGATGAGACCGGTGAAGCCCGGCCTGCCGTCAGTGCTGCGGGCCGTGTTGAAATGCCCGAGTGGGTCAATTCGACCCAACTGCTCGTCTCTGCAGATTTAGGAGACCAGGTGAGTGTTCTGCTGGCTGATCTACAAACCAATCTGCTGACAGCTTTGGCGGAGATTGGTGCAGCCAATCGCTGGCCACGCTATTGTTTCGTGGAAAGCGGTTTGTTGGAACAGCTCCCGCAGGCGCCGCCGACGGCTGTGTTTCAGCCATCTGTCCCGACGAACACGCCGCTGTTTGATCCAGGTGATGATCCCTATGTGCCGGTGGCGGAACCGCCCGAAAACTGGATCATCTCCCGTGAGACCTGGACAGGTGAGGAATTCGGCTTCGTCGCCCCGGACGATCTACCGGCCTTGACGGGCTTTCAGGTCGACAATTTGCTGAACCTCACATGGGATGACGCGGAGGGGACACACGTTATCACCGTCGCGCTGGAGGCAATTGATGGCGAGCTAGCCAGCACCCTGGTTGGATATACGCTGAATGATCTTCCCGGCCCGGTGGCAGAAATCGAGGGCATTGACGAGACCATGCGAGTGGCAATACTCCACAATAGTGTGCCCCCCGGCCCCTATCATCTGTTTTCGGTCGATTTCTCTGCGAACAATCTGACGCTGAGCTTTCGGGTGCCGATTCGTCCGCCCTTCCAGGATGGGAGCGCCTTCGTCCTCGCCACAGAAGAGGACACGGACGGCTGGCTGATCTCGCGCGAACGCTGGTCGGCTACTGAGTTGGCCCTGCTGGCCGATGCCAGTCAGATCAGTGGGCCGATCGGCGTCAGTTTCGTCGGGGATGAGGTGCAGCTTATCTGGACGGATGAGTCAGGGGATCATAATCTTCAGGTCGCGTTTTCGGCCGTGGATGGCGATCTTGTTATCATGCCAACCGGCTATACACTGGACGGGGAAACGGCTGAGACCGACGGACTTGAGCCAGTGTTAATGATCTTACGCGAGGGATTGCTGGTCAATAGTATCGCTCCAGGGCGTTTTGTGTTGACCAATGTCGTGTTCGATGCCGGCGCGATGGAGCTGGTTTTCCTCGTGCCGCCTCATGAATAGGCATACCGCTTCGAAAAGAAAACACGGGGCAGTGGCCAGCACTGCCCCGCGCATGTTTCTGAGGTGCGGCTATTCCTCAGTGGCTTCGTCTTCCGGCGGTTGTTCTCGCGTATCACGCTCTTCGGCAGCCTCGATCGTGAAGAGGGTGCCCGCGCCACGCCCATAAACTTCCGGGAAGTAGAACTCCTGGCCGGTGGTTGGGATGACGTTATAGCGCCCTTCCAAACCCATCCGGAGGGTATAGGTATAAGTGTAGGTTCCGCGTGGCAGATAGGTCGCATACATGACGACCTTCTCGTCGCGGAACTCGGTACGGGAGAACCACCAGTATCCCCAACCCCGGCTCAACGGGTCCGAGCGGGTGAGGGTGGGTCGCTGACCGGTGGTCAGGCTGGTCGTAATCAGGTTGGGATCAATCGCCTCGCTACCGGCGGGGATGGGATCCTCGACCACAACATAGTGCAGGTTACGCGGCGCGATAATCGTCAGGGTGACCACGACTTCGTCGCCAACTTGTGCCGTGTTGATCGGTGTGCGCAGCGGATCACTCGCCAGATGGTAGCGCCGGCTGACAATCAGGCCGCGCGAGACGGGCTCGATGGACGGTACATCCAAGTAGGCGGTGACGTGTGCTGTATAGTACAAATTACCCGGGCCTTCGCCTTTGATGAGCCGCAGACGGTTGGCCTCGTCAACGAGCAGTTCAGCGATTTCTACGCTGAGCATCTCGCTTTCTTTGATGTTGTCGCGGTCGGCGGTATCATCCTCTAGCTCCAGGAGATCACCGTTGAGGCGCACCGAGAAGGTGTAGTCGGCCGTCAGTTCTTCGGTAGCAACCATCCAATCAGTCAATGCCATGATGGCCCAGGCAGTTTCCTGCGTTGTTTCCCAGTGGTCAGCCTCACGGGCTACCATCAGCCAGCGCACCGCACCCGGGAGCAAGTCGTTGGAGGGCGTGTGTTGGAGCATCGCCATCAGTACCAGGGCAGTGGTCCGAGTGTTAGTCGACCAATTGCGCGAGTCAGGCCGATCCTCCCAATGAGTCCCGGTGGCACTGAGCGTTGCCGCATTGGTGAAGTCACTCGCC
Organism: Chloroflexota bacterium; assembly: GCA_010092845.1. GTDB lineage: Bacteria > Chloroflexota > Anaerolineae > Aggregatilineales > J027 > J027. The sequence continues at coordinate 42 of JAADYW010000069.1, read as the reverse complement.
AGCGTATCGAGCCGTGCATCATTGGGATCCATGATATGGATG